>NZ_CP058670.1:969505-1292674 GCF_013414345.1 Microcella indica
GTATCGCTGTCATCGTCGCCGGATTCACCGACGAGGCCCTCATCGTGAGCGTGCTCTGGGAGGGCGGCGAGACCGAGTCGCGGTTGGCGTTCTTCCCCGTGACGGTGAACGGTGCAGAGTTCGACAGCGAACTCAACCTCTGGATCGTGTCGCCCGACATCGAGCAAGGTCAGATGGCCGTCTTCAGCTTCGGCTATACCGACCTGAGTGAGTTCGGCACGCAGCCCACCTCGGCCTCGGAGCCCGGTGTCGATCTGCTGGCCCCTCTGGACGCGGCGGGCGACCTCTCCGCGGTGACGCAGGATTCGCCGCAGGGGGGATTCGACGCAGCCGCGATCAGCGGAGGTTACCTGGTGAGCGGCCTTGGGACGTTCACCGCCGGCGGCATCGCGATCGAACGCGCCGCCGTCGAGCTCGCCGGAGACGCGGAAGAGCAGCTCGCGGCGACCGGTGCCGACGACCAGCTCGTCCTCGCGATCGGGGTCATCGCCGGTGCGCTCCTCCTCGGCGGCGTCGTCATCACCGCGGTCGGTGCCTCGCGGCGTCGCATGCGCCGCGACTAGCGCCGGGCACCCCGCGTGCCGCGCACGAGCGGAATCGGGCCCGTCACCGAGTCCTCGTCGACCCACAGCTCGATGCCGGAGACGTCGGGCAGCTGGTCGCGCGTGAAGACCGGGTCCTTCCCCGCCGCGCGCTGGTCCTGGTAGTTCGTGAGCACGCGGAAGGCGACGCCGCCGAGCAACGCGATGGCGACGAGATTGATGATCGCCATGATGCCCATCACGCCGTCCGCGGTCGTCCACACGAGCGTGGTCGAGGCCACAGAGCCGCCGAGGACGGCGAGCACGACGAGACTGCGGTAGACGATGAGCGCGGGCCGGCTCGTCGTGATGAACTCCAGATTCGATTCCCCGTAGTAGTAGTTGCCGAGGATCGAGCTGAAGGCGAGCAGCAGGATCACGACCGCGAGCAGCACTCCGGCCCACTCGCCGAGGGAGGAGACGACGGCCTCTTGCGTGAGGTCGACGCCGCGCTCGGCGGCCGCGAGGTCGGGATTCGTCACGAGGATGATGAAGGCTGTGATCGAGCAGACGAGGAAGGTGTCGAAGTAGACGCCGAGCGTCTGCACGAGGCCCTGCTTCGCCGGGTGCGTGACCGCGGCAGCTGCGCCGGCGTTCGGCGCCGAGCCGAGACCTGCCTCGTTCGAGAACATGCCGCGCTGGATGCCGACGAGGATGATCGTGCCCACCGCGCCACCCGCGATCGACTGGAACCCGAAGGCGCCGGCGTAGATCTGCGCGAACACGCGCGGCACCTCCTCGATGTTCATCGCGACGATGACGATGCCGATGAGGAGGTAGAGCAGCGCCATCGCGGGCACGAGCGACTGGGTCACGCTCGCGATGCGACGGATGCCGCCGAAGATGACGAGGCCGGTCGCGAGGGCGAGAACGCCGCCGATAGCCCAGGGGAGCATCCCCGGGTCCTCCAGGCCGGCTGCGCCCCCGACGGCGCTCACGATCGTGTTCGCCTGCAGGCTCGAGAAGGCGAAGGGAAACACGACGATGAGGACGACGGCGAAGAGGATGCCCATCCACCGCTTCCCGAGGCCGCGCTGCATGTAGTACGCGGGGCCACCCCGAAAGCCGTCCCTGTCCTTCGTCTTGTAGACCTGCCCGAGCGTCGACTCCACGAAGGAGGACGCGCCGCCGATGAAGGCCATCGTCCACATCCAGAAGATCGCGCCGGGGCCGCCGAGGGCGAGCGCCGTCGCCACACCCGCGATGTTGCCGACGCCGACGCGGGAGGCGGCCGAGACGGTGAACGCCTGGAACGCCGAGACCGACTGCGGCTTGCCGCCGGCATCGCGCGGCGTCACATCGGTGAGAGTGCGGAACATCGCGGGAATGAGCCTCAACTGCACGACCCTCGTGCGCACCGTGAAATACAGGCCGAGCCCGATGACGATCGGCAGCACGATCCACTGCCAGAGCGAGCCGCCGAGAGAGGCGATGAGGTCGTTGACAGCGTCGATGGCGTCCATTCAGACACACTAGCGATGTCCGGTACCGTGGGGGTCTGCAATCGAATAGAGGAGCGACACCGTGGACATCGACCTGACCGTCTTGAGGATGATGGAGCGCGAGCGGGAGATCCCGTTCGACGAGCTCGTGCAGATCATCGAGCAGGCCATCCTCACCGCCTACCTCAAGCACACGGAGCAGGACGATCACCGCGGCTCCGACCGCCCGCAGCCTCGTGCCGAGCTCGATCGCAAGTCGGGCCACGTCACGATCTACGTGCCCGAGTTCGATGAGGAGGAGAACCTCATCGGCGAGGCCGTCGACAGCCCCGACGACTTCGGCCGTATCGCCGCGTTCGCGGCCAAGCAGGTCATCAACCAGCGCCTGCGCGACATCGGCGACGACCGTGTTCTCGGCGAGTTCAAGGGGCGCGAGGGCGACATCGTCGCCGGCGTCATCCAGCAGGGACCCAACCCGCGCATGATCCACATCGATCTCGGCACGGTCGAGGCGATCCTCCCGCCCGAGGAGCAGGTGCCGGGGGAGGACTACGCGCACGGCCGTCGCATCCGCGTGTACGTGACGAGCGTCTCGAAGGGTCTCAAGGGTCCGTCGATCACCGTCAGCCGCACCCACCCCTCGCTCGTGCGCAAGCTCTTCACCCTCGAGGTGCCCGAGATCGCGAGCGGGCTCGTCGAGATCACCGCGATCGCACGCGAGGCGGGGCACCGCAGCAAGATCGCCGTGCGCTCGCTCGAGCCCGGCGTCAACGCGAAGGGCGCGTGCATCGGCGAGCTCGGGCAGCGCGTGCGCGCGGTGACGGCCGAGCTCGGTCAGGAGAAGATCGACATCGTCGACCACTCCGACGACCTCGCGACCTTCGTGAAGAATGCGCTGTCGCCCGCGAAGGTCTCCGACGCCTTCGTCATCGACGCCGACACGAAGGCCGTGCGGGCCCTCGTGCCCGACTACCAGCTCTCCCTCGCCATCGGCAAGGAGGGCCAGAACGCCCGCTTGGCGGCCAAGCTGACTGGCGCCAAGATCGACATTCAGCCCGACTCCGTCATGGAGGAGTAGGCCAGGGGCTACAATGGAACCCGTCAGAACCTGCATCGGCTGTCGCCAGCGTGCTTCCCGCTCCTCACTTCTGAGGGTCGTGGCGCGCGAGGGGAGGGTCGAGGCGGATGCCCTGGCCCGCTTGCCGGGACGGGGCGCGTGGGTGCATGCCACCCTCGACTGCGTCGAAGCCGCCTCGCAGCGGCGGGCATGGGCGCGCGCACTGCGCGTGAGCGGTCCGCTCGACGCAGACCACGTACGACACACCATCGGAGCAACCGGCTCCACGAGAGAACAGGCTGATCGGCCAATGGACAACTAATGAGCGGCTCGAAATGAGACCCGTCCACCACTAGTGATCCGCCCCTGTCTGGGTGCGGATCCAGACAGGAGAATTGTGGCTGCAAAACCACGCGTGCACGAGATCGCGAGCGAACTCGGCATCGAAAGCAAGGTCGCCCTCGAGAAGCTCAAAGAGCTCGGCGAATTCGTCAAGGGGCCGTCGTCGACGATCGAGCCCCCCGTCGCCCGCAAGCTGCGCAAGGCGGTCGAAGAAGCAGGCCTCGGCGCGCCGAAGGCGGAAGAGAAGCCCGCGGCGAAGGCTCCCGCAAAGGCCGCGCCCAAGCCGGCTCCGAAGCCCGCCGAGACGGTCGAGACGGCTCCCGAGTCGGCCGAGAAGCCGGCTCCTGAGGCGCCGGCTGCTGAGGCTCCGGCTGCTCCGCAGCAGCCCGCCGAGGGCGACGCGCCCGCGCGCCCGGCGGCATCCGGAGGCCCCCGGCCCGGCAACAACCCCTTCGCTTCCCAGCAGGGCATGTCGCGCCCCGGCGCGCCGCGGCCCGGCAACAACCCGTACTCGTCCTCCCAGGGCATGCCCCGCCCCGGTGGCGTGGGCGGCGCCGTTCCGCGCCCGCCGCGCCCCGGCGCACCCCGCCCGGGAGCGCCTCGCCCCGAGGGCGGCCCCGGCCGTCCCGGCGGCGGTCGCGGCAACGCGCCGTTCCAGACGCGCCAGGGCGGCCCCGGTCGTCCTGGAGGTGCCGGTGGACCCGGTGGCGCGCCCGGCGGCTTCCGCCCCGGTGGCGGCTTCAGCGGCCCGCGCCCCGGTGGCGGTGGCCGTGGTCGCGGCCCCGGCGGCGGCACCGCAGGTGCCTTCGGTCGTGGCGGCGGCAAGTCGCGCGCGCGCAAGTCGAAGCGCACGAAGCGGCAAGAGTTCGAGATGCGCGAGGCGCCGTCGGTCGGCGGCGTCAGCGTTCCCCGCGGCGATGGCAAGAAGGTCATCCGTCTGCGTCAGGGCGCATCGATCAGCGACTTCGCCGACAAGCTCGAGCAGGTCAGCGGCATGAGCGTGCCTCCCGGCAACCTCGTGACCGTGCTGTTCCACCTCGGTGAGATGGCGACGGCGACCGAGTCGCTCGACGGCGCGACCTTCGAGGTGCTCGGCGAGGAGCTCGGGTGGAAGATCGAGATCGTCTCCCCGGAGGACGAGGACAAGGAGCTCCTCGAAGCCTTCGACATCGACCTCGAGCAGGAGGACGACGAGGAGGACCTCGTCATCCGCCCGCCGGTCGTGACCGTCATGGGCCACGTCGACCACGGTAAGACCAAGCTGCTCGACGCGATTCGCGAGGCGAACGTCGTCGCGGGCGAGTCCGGTGGCATCACGCAGCACATCGGCGCTTACCAGGTGTGGACGGAGCACGAGGAGATCGAGCGCGCCATCACCTTCATCGACACCCCGGGTCACGAGGCGTTCACCGCCATGCGTGCTCGTGGTGCGCAGGTGACGGACGTCGCGATCCTCGTGGTCGCCGCGGACGACGGCATCATGCCGCAGACCGTGGAGGCGCTCAACCACGCCCAGGCGGCGAACGTGCCGATCGTCGTCGCGGTCAACAAGATCGACTCCGAGGGCGCGAACCCGGCGAAGGTGCGCCAGCAGCTCACCGAGTACGGGCTCATCGCCGAGGAGTACGGCGGAGACACGATGTTCATGGACGTCTCGGCGCTCAAGAACATCGGCATCACCGAGCTGCTCGACGCCGTGCTGCTCACCGCCGACGCGGGTCTCGACCTGCGCGCGAACCCGCAGCGCGACGCCCGCGGTGTCGCCATCGAGGCGAAGCTCGACAAGGGCCGCGGCTCGGTCGCGACCGTGCTCATCCAGGCGGGAACCCTGCGCGTCGGCGACCCGATCGTCGCGGGCACGGCCTACGGCCGCGTGCGCGCCATGACGGACGAGAACGGCGAGAAGGTCGACGAGGCCTACCCGTCGCGCCCCGTGCAGGTGCAGGGCCTCTCGAGCGTTCCGCGCGCCGGAGACACCTTCATCGTCACGGAGGACGACCGCACGGCGCGTCAGATCGCGGAGAAGCGCGAGGCCGCCGAGCGCAACGCCCTCCTGGCGAAGGCGCGCAAGCGCATCAGCCTCGAGGACTTCACGAAGGCGCTCGAAGACGGCAAGGTCGAATCGCTCAACCTCATCATCAAGGGTGACGTCTCGGGTGCCGTCGAGGCGCTCGAGGAGGCCCTGCTCAAGATCGAGGTGGACGACAGCGTGCAGCTGCGCATCATCCACCGCGGTGTGGGTGCGGTGACCGAGAGCGACGTGAACCTCGCGACGATCGACAACGCGATCATCGTGGGCTTCAACGTGCGCCCCGACACGAAGGCGCGCGAGCGCGCTCAGCGCGAGGGCGTCGACATCCGCTTCTACTCGGTCATCTACGCGGCTCTCGAGGAGATCGAGGGCTCGCTCAAGGGGATGCTCAAGCCCGAGTTCGAAGAGGTGCAGTCGGGCGTCGCCGAGATCCGCGAGATCTTCCGCTCGTCGAAGTTCGGCAACATCGCCGGTGTCATCGTGCGCAGCGGAACGATCACGCGCAACGTGAAGGCCCGCGTCATCCGCGACGGCGTCGTGGTCGGCGACGGTCTGGCGATCGAGTCGCTGCGCCGCTTCAAGGACGACGTCACCGAGGTGCGCACGGACTTCGAGGCCGGTATCGGTCTCGGCAAGTTCAACGACATCCAGATCGGCGACGAGATCGAGACGATCGAGATGAAGGAGAAGCCGCGCGAGTAGCGCGCGCCAGCTCCCTCAACCCCGGGGTGCCCGCCCGCACGGGCGGGCACCCCATCCCTCTTCTTTCGAAGGAGACAGCACCATGGCGAACCCTCGCGCACGCAAGGTGGCCGACCGCATCAAGGAGGTCGTCGCGAAGCGCCTCGACAAGGGGCTGCGGGATCCGCGTCTCGGCTTCGTGACGATTACCGACGTGCAGGTGACGGGCGATCTGCAGCACGCCTCCATCTTCTACACGGTGTACGGCACCGATCAGGAGCGCGCGGACAGCGCTGCCGCCCTCACGGCGGCGACGGGGATGCTGCGCACCGAGGTGGGGCGCAACCTCAACACGCGCCTCACGCCGTCTCTCGAGTTCATCCCCGACGGGGTGCCCGAGAACGCCGCCTCGATCGAAGCCCTTCTGCGCGAGGCACGGGAGCGCGACGAGCTCACACTCAGCTCAGCGGCCACCGCGCAGTACGCGGGCGACCCGGACCCGTACGTCAAGCCGCGGGAGCACGTCGACGAGGTCGATGAGGACGAAGAGCTCGAGGTCGACGAGGAGACGGACGCCCCCGACGCCGACGCCGACCGGGGCTGACCGCCCTGGCCGCTCGTGGCCGAGTTCGCTAGTGACCGAGGTCGATCGCGCCGGTCGCCACGATGGAGACGACCGACAGCAGCAGTGCGCCGCCAATGATGAGCGCGCCCATGGCGACGATCACGGCGAGGCCGAGCTTGCCGACGATGTCGGTGAACCGATTGCGGGGGGCTGACTGCATCTCGCTCATGAGCACAGTCTCGCAGTATTCGCTGACGGTCGGGTAGTCGCGCCTCAGGCTCCGCCGCGGCGGTTCATGCGCTGCACCTCGGCGTCGATCGCCGACTCGGTGATGACCGTGCCCGGTCCGAAGGCGTCGATCGCCATGAACATGGCGGCGATGCCCATGCCGCCGATCGGGAAGAGCGGCCAGAAGAAGGTGTTCGGCGTCGCGAGCGCCCACACGGCGATGACGATCGCCGAGACGGCCGCCCAGACGAGCAGGAAGCGGAAGAAGTCGCGCTTGGCCCGAAGGCGACGGTAGGCCTGCTTGCGGACTCGTTCCGACTCGGTCGCGGGATCTTTCATGCTCATGGGGTCGAGAGTACGCCCGCGACGCGTGGTTGTGCATCCACCGACCGATGGACGCGCGAGGACAGTGCGGACCGGCGACTGTGCGGCAGGGCGTCAGTGCGGCAGGGCGTAGCCCGCGCGCGGGTCGCCGAGCGCGAGCCCGTCGGCGAGGAGGCTCGCGAGGGCGCGCTCGCGCTGCACGGCCACCGGCCAGAGCGACTCGACCACCTCGGCGGGAACAGGGGTGTCGCTCTGCCGCAGCTCGCGCATGATGAGCCCCCGCACCTGGCGGTCGCTGCCCGCGAAGCGTGCCTGCCGTGGGGCCGTGGGGCCGTCGTACTCGGGGTAGCCCGCCGCGCGCCACGCGCACAGCCGCGCGAGGGGGCAGCTCGCGCAGCGCGGGGTGCTCGCCGTGCACACCGTCTGGCCGAGCTCCATCGCGCCCGCGTTGAACCGCTGCGCCTCGGCCGGGTCGCTCGGCAGCAGCGCCTCCATCGCGGCGAGGTCGGCGCGCGTGCGCGCGGGCCCCGCCTCGCCCTGACCCGCGACCGCGCGGGCCAGCACCCGACGGGTGTTCACGTCGACCACCGGGGTGCGCACCCCGAAGGCGAAGGCTGCCACGGCGCGGGCCGTGTACTCGCCGATGCCGGGGAGGGCGAGCAGAGCATCCACGTCGCGGGGCACCTCGCCGCCGTGCCGCTCGCTGATCGCCACGGCGGCGGCGTGCAGGCGCAGGGCGCGGCGGGGGTAGCCGAGGCGGTCCCAGGCCCGCACCGCTTCGGCGGGGGAGTCGGCGGCGAGAGCGTCGGGGCTCGGCCAGCGCGCGAGCCACTGCTCGAGCCGCGGAATGACGCGCGCGACGGGCGTCTGCTGCAGCATTATCTCGCTCACGAGCGTGCCCCACGGCGTGAAGCCGGCTCGCCGCCACGGCAGATCACGAGCGTGCTCCTCGAACCACAGGCCCACGCTCCGCGCAATGTCACTCACCCTCCCCAGAGTAGGCGGCCCCGTTGGTGCCAGATCTGGCGCGAATGGGCGCTTGGGTTCACTCGTAACCCACATGTGCGGCAAGTCTGGGCCGTGCCGCGCATCGCCGTGGCGTGGCGCGGCGCATGCCGCGGCACGGGATGGCGCGGCGTGGCGCATGGCGCGCGGCACGGGTTGGCGCGGCCCGGCGCGGCTCGCGCCCAGCAACGCGACCTAGCGTGGCTGCATGCGCATTCTCGTCACAGGAGCGACCGGATACATCGGCGGACGACTCGTGCCGCGCCTGCTCGAAGCGGGCCACGAGGTGCGCGTGATCGTGCGCGACCCCGCGCGCTTGCGCGACGTGCCGTGGGCGGGCGACGTCGAGGTCGTGCAGGGCGACCTCGCGAACCCCGGCGAGGTGCGCAGCGCGGTCGAGGGCGTCGAGGTGCTCTACTACCTCGTGCACTCGATGAGCGGCAAGGGCGACTTCGAGGCCGTGGAACGGCACGTGGCGACGACGGTCGCCACCGCGGCGAAGGATGCTGGGGTCGCCAGGATCGTGTATCTGGGCGGTCTGCATCCCGACGGCCCTCTCTCGCGGCACCTGGCCTCCCGCAAGGAGGTGGGCGACATTCTGCTCGCCTCCGGTGTGCCGACGGCCGCGCTGCAGGCCGGGGTCGTCATCGGCTCAGGGTCGGCGAGTTTCGAGATGATCCGACACCTGACCGAGGCGCTGCCGTACATGCCCGCGCCGAAGTGGGTGCGCAACTACATTCAGCCGATCGCGGTGCGCGACGTGCTGCACTACCTCATCGGTGCGGCAAGCCTGCCTCCCGAGGTGAATCGCGCCTTCGACATCGGAGGGCCCGACGTGCTGCGCTACGGGCAGATGATGAACGGCTACGCGGTCGAGGCGGGCCTCAAGCAGCGTCCCATCGCGAGCCTGCCCGTGCTCACGCCGTACCTCGCGAGCCAGTGGGTGAACGTCGTGACGCCGATTCCGCGCTCGCTCGCGGTGCCGATCATCTCGAGCCTCCAGTACGACGCGGTCGTCGGCGAGTCCGACATCGACGAGCACATCCCGCCGCCCGAGGGCGGCCTCACCCGCTACCGCACGGCGGTGCGGTACGCGCTCGCGAAGATGCGCGAGGGCGAGGTCGAGACGAGCTGGCGCAACGGCGCCGTCGAGGGGGCGCCGAGCGACCCCCTGCCGACCGACCCGCAGTGGAGCGGCGCGACAGTGTTCACCGACCTGCGCGAGGTGGAGTCGGAGGCCGAGCCTGAGGATTTGTGGCGCATCGTGGAGAGCATCGGCGGTGACAACGGCTGGTACTCGCTGCCGATGGCGTGGGCCGCTCGTGGGCTGCTCGACAAGCTCGTCGGGGGAGTGGGGCTGCGCCGCGGGCGCCGCCACCCTGAGATGCTCGCCCCGGGCGACGCGCTCGACTTCTGGCGCGTCGAGCAGCGCGACCGTGGTCGATTCCTGCGCCTGCGAGCCGAGATGAAGGTGCCGGGCCGCGCCTGGTTGGAGTTCACCGTGGAGCCTCGCGAGGGCGGCGGATCGCGCCTGCTGCAGCGCGCGATCTTCTTCCCCTCTGGTCTCGGCGGGCGCCTCTACTGGTTCGCGATCCTGCCGTTCCACGGCGTCATCTTCGCGGGCATGGCCGCCTCCATGGCCGCAAAGGCCGCGGCGACACGGGTCGACGAGAAAGCAACGAAACGGTAACGACTGCGCTAGGGTGGGGAGACCGCAATGAGGCGGCACCCATGAGACTCACCCGAAAGCGATGTCGATGGCGCACCCCAGCAGGACCCACCCCGCGGGCTACTCCGCGCGTCGCATCGCCGCCTGCTTCACCGCCACGGTCGCCCTCGTCGCCGTGCTCGCGATCGACCACACCGCGGCGACCGTGCACGCCGCGCAGCCTCTCGGCTCTGCCCGCCTGAACGACGGCATGCCGCTCACGATCGCCCACCGCGGCGACCCGGCGAGCGCGCCGGAGAACACCCTGCCCGCGCTCGAGGCGGCGCTCGCGAGCGGAGCCGACATCGTCGAGCTCGACGTGCGCCTCACGCTCGACGGCCACGCCGTCATCGTGCACGACGAGCTGCTCGACCGCACGACGAACGGCGCGGGCTCCGTCGCCGAGCACACGCTCGCCGAACTGCGCGCCCTCGATGCGGGCACCTGGTACGGCAGCGCGTGGAGCGGCACGGGCATCCCGACCCTCGGCGAGTTCCTCCCGCTCCTGCAGCGCTCCGCCGCGCGTGCGCTCATCGAGCTCAAGGGAGTGTGGCCCGAGGAGGGCCTCGCGCCGCTCGCGGCGCAGATCTACCGGCACGGCGTGCAGGATCGCGTCGTGATCGGCAGCTTCGAGGAGGAGACGCTCCTGGAGCTCTGGCGCACGGCGCCCAGTCTGGCCCGGGCGGCGGTCGTAAGGAGACTTCCCGCCGACCCGGTGCGCTTCGCCGAGCGCGTGGGCGCCTCGACCGTCGTGACGAGCCTGCGCTCGTTCGAGGTCGAGCCGCACGCGGTCGACGCCCTGCACGACGCCGGCATCACGGTCGTCGTCTACACCCTCAACAACCCGCGGCTGTGGCAGCGCGCGATCGCGCTGGGAGTCGACGCCGTGGTCACGGATGCTCCGCGCCGGCATGCCCACTGGCAGCCCTCCCCGGCCGAGGCCTGAGCGCGCGGCACGGCGCGAGCGTCACCGCCGCGCGAGCAGCGCCCGGTACACCTCGATGCCGTCGAGGAAGGCGGTCACGCGCATCCTCTCGTCCTTCGCGTGGAGGCAGGCGCGCTCCTCGCCGCTCATGCGGAACGGCGCGAACCGGTACACGTGGTCGCTGACGGCCGTGAACCAGCGCGCGTCGCTCGCCTGCATCATGACGTAGGGCGTCACGAGCAGACCGGGGTGCACGGCGCGGATCGCCGCGACGAGGTCGTCCCACGCAGCACCGCGGTCGGGGGAGACGGGGGAGGGCTCGCTCGCCTCGACCACGTCGATCTGCACGGTGTCGTCGTTGATCGCTCGGCGCACCTCCTCGACGGCCTCCTCGACGCTCGACCAGGGGGCGATGCGCATGTTGAGGGTCGCCTCGGCGAACTCGGCGAGGGCATTGTGGGCGTGCCCGGCGCGCAGCTCGGTGACGGCGCGCGTGGTGCGCGTGAGGGCGGCGGTCTCGGCGCCGCGCCGCACGAAGACGCGCGTGAGCAGGGGGGCGAGCACGTCGACGGCGCCGAACACGGCGCGCAGCGGCTGCCGTGCTCGCGCACCGAGGGTGCGGATCATGGTGCGCGTCGTCGTGCCGAGCCGCGCCGTCGAGGGCCGGCGGTTCAGGCGCAGGATGGCGCGCGCGAGCCGCTCGGTCGCCGCGAACGCTGGAGGGCTCGCCGCGTGGCCGCCGTGTTCGTCGACCCGCAGCCGCAGGGTCGTGATGCCTTTCTCGGTGACGCCGATCACGGCGTAGTCCTCGTCGACGCCGGGGAAGATCTCACGCACGATCGCGCCACCCTCGTCGAGCACGAGGGAGGGCCGGATGCTCCGCTCCCGCAGCACGTCGACGATGCTGCGCGCCCCGGTGCCGAAGACCTCCTCGTCGTTGCCGAAGCACAGCAGCACGTCGCGCCGGGGCGTGTGCCCGGCGACGAGGAGGCGCTCGACGGCGCTGAGAATCGCGACGACGCAGCCCTTGTCGTCGAGCGTGCCGCGCCCCCACAGCACGGCCGCGTCGCCGGCGCCGACGATCTCGGCGGCGAACGGCAGATGCTGCCAGCCCTCGTCGGTCGCCGGCACGACGTCGTAGTGCGCCATGAGCACGGTGGGTTCGGCCGCGCCGGCTGGGTCGGTGCCGCGCCACCGGTAGAGCAGCGCGTAGCCGGGGTCTCCGCCGACGCGCTCGAGCTCGAGCGTCGCGTGCACGTGGGGGAAGAGCCCGGGCAGCGCGGCGATGAACTGCTCGAAGGGGGCTGGGTCGGTGCGCGGCCCCGGCCCGGTGGCGGGGCGGGAGATGGTGGGGATGCGCAGCAGCTGTCGCAGTGCCTCGAGAGCCTGGTCGTCGCTGAACCCGGCGGTGACCCCGGCGCTGACCCGGTCTGGGTACTCGTCGCGCGAACGGTTTGCGGATACGGTCGAAGCCATGCGCACCATCGTCGCACTCCTCTGCCTCGGAATCCTCACGCCGCTCGCGGCGGCCGGCCCCGCGCAGGCGGCGCCCCCGCCGCTGGGGAGCCCCGCGAGCACCGCAACGGCACCGCTCGCCGCGGTCGGCGGTGCGATGCTCCCGGCCGACGTCAACGACTTCGGGTTCGACAGCTTCGAGGCGCAGTACGTGCTCGGGCGGGACGACGACGGCCACTCGACGCTCACGACGACGGAGACGATCGTCGCCCGGTTCCCCGAGTTCGACCAGAACCGCGGCATCCGCCGCGCCATCCCGGCCACCTACCAGGGGCACACGACGAGCCTCGAGGTGGTCTCCGTCACCGACGAGTCGGGCGATCCGCGACCATACAGCGTCGACGCCGATTCGGGCATCGTGACGGTCACCTCCGCCGTGCCGGAGGGCAGTTTCGTGCGCGGCGTGCAGACCTACGTGATCACGTACACGCAGCGCGACGTGGTCGACTACTTCACGACCACGACGGCCGAGGAGTTCTACTGGAACATCAACGGCACCGACTGGCAGCAGCCCTTCGGCGTGGTGCGCGGCACGCTGCTGCTCGAGGACGGCCTCGAGGGTGCTCTCATCGAGGGCCAGCTCGCGTGCTACCAGGGCTACAGCGGGTCGCGCGACACGTGCTCGATCACCACAGACGGCGACACGATCGTGGCGGAGGGTCGCGACCTGCTCCCGTTCCAGAACGTGACGCTCGCGGTCGCCTTCGAGCCGGGCACGTTCACCCTCTTCGACGATTCGCCGCTCGCCTCGCCGTGGGCGTGGGTGCAGTTCGCGGCCGTGGCGATTGCCCTGGCGGCGGCGATCGCGGCCATCATCCTGCGGCGCACCCGCTTTCGGGATGCTCCGGGCCGACCCGTGATCGTGCCCGAGTACCTCCCGCCGAAGGGAGTGTCGCTGCTCGATGCCGCGGTCCTCACGCACCGCAAGTCGCGCGGCGTCGCCTCGCAGCTCGTCGACTTCGCAGTGCGCGGCGTCATCACGATCATGGAGGTCGACAAGGGCGGCCTCTTCAAACGGCAGCAGTGGCGCCTGCGGCTCGAGTCGTCGCTCGGCGTCGAGGGGGAGGAGCGCCGGCTGCTCACCTACTTCTTCGGCGGCGGGCTCGTCGGAGGCACCGAGCACACTCTGAAGGCGCAGAACACGACGCTCAGCACGAAGATTCAGAAGCAGCTCGCGCGCGTCGCGAAGTCGGTGCTGTCGCGCGGCTGGAGGCGGAGCATCCCGGCCAAGTACTCGTTCGGGCTCACGTCCCTCACGGTGGGGGCGATCGTGCTGTCGTTCATCGGCGCGGTCTCGCTCGACGACGAGGGACGCGCGGGTCTCGTGACGTTCGCGCTCATCGTCCTGACGATCCTGTGCTTCTTTATCGTCGGCGGCAACCTGTGGAAGCAGCCGCTCACGGCCGAAGGCTCGGAGATCGTCGACCATCTCAAGGGCCTCGACGACTACCTGGAGCTCGCGGAGGCCGATCGCATGCGCGTGCTGCAATCGCCCGAGGGGGCGCTGCGCGAGCCCGTGAACGCGGCCGACAGCGGCGAGCGGCTCAAGCTCTACGAGCGCCTGCTGCCGTGGGCGGTGCTCGGCAAGCACGAGAAGGAGTGGGCCGAGGTCATCGGCGAGTACTACGGCGAGGGTCAGCAGCCGGGCTGGTACACGAGCTCGCGCGCGTTCAGCGTGGGCGCCTTCGCGGCGGGGGTCTCCTCGGTGAGCACGACGCTGTCGTCGAGCTACTCGGGCTCGAGTTCGAGCGGTGGTTCGGGCGGCGGCGGGTCGTCCGGCGGCGGCGGTGGCGGCGGAGGCGGCGGCGGGGTGTAAACTCTTCCTCACGGCATTCCGCTCACCGATCGTTCCTCGATCGGGTCAGGGCGTCGGAGTGCTGCATCACGTTCGGCGGTACCGCAGCTTCAGTGGGCGGTATCGCGCAGTCACCGTTCGGCTGGCACGCACGCCGTGTTCCAGCCTTGTCGAGGAGGGGCATGGCCCAGACCGGCCAGCGTCAGAGGAAGAGCTCGTCCAAGTCGAGCGGCAACGGTTCGCGCCGTCGTCGCCCGCTCGATGAGCAGGGGATCATCCCGATCCTCGCCCGCGCCGTGCGCGAGGTGGAGAACGCCGCCGAGCGCGGCAAGGCGAGCCCCTCGAACCGCACGAAGTTCCAGGTCGCGGCGCTGCTCGTGCGCGAGGAGCGGGCCCGCGTCAAGCAGGATGCCGAGGTCGGCGACAGCGAGCGCGCCGAAGTGCTCAAGCGCCTCGACGGGCTCGCGAGCATCATGGCGAAGACCGCCGCCCGCGACACCTCCCTCATCGCCCTGCTCGCTCCCGAGGCGAAGGTCTCCGACGCCGCGAGGGCGCTGCGGCGCGACATGCTTCTCGCGTCGGGTGCTGAGCTGGAGCCGGATGACCTGCTCATCGTGAGCGAGCCCACGCCCGTCACGGCCGAGGTGGCGAAGCAGGTCGTGCCGCCGAGCGTCAAGCAGGCGCAGCTCGCGAACCCCTTCCTCGCCCCCGATCTGAGCGCGCTCTCGGCGGCGGCGTCGTCGACGGGCTCGCGGCTGTCGAACTGGGAGCTCATCGACCCGCTGTTCCGCTCGTTCGAGTACGGCGCGGGCGGCCAGGCCGCGTCGATGGAGCTGCCCGAGGCGGGCTCGCTCGTCACCCCCGGCGGCATGGAGCTCATGCGCCACCAGGCTCGCCTCATCGAGGCCGTGCGCGCGGGTCACCGCTCCTTCCTGCTCGCCGACGAGCCGGGGCTCGGCAAGACCGCGCAGGCGCTCATGGCGGCGAACGTCGCCGGTGCCTTCCCGCTCCTCGTGGTCGTGCCCAACGTCGTGAAGACGAACTGGGCACGCGAGGTGCAGCGGTGGATCCCGCAGCGCACCGCGACGGTCGTGCACGGCGACGGCGACGACCTCGACGCGTTCAGCGACGTCGTCATCGTCAACTACGAGATTCTCGATCGTCACGTCGGCTGGCTCGGCCGATTCGGCTTCAAGGGCATGGTCGTCGACGAGGCGCACTTCATCAAGAACGCCACCTCGCAGCGCACGCGCCACGTGCAGTCCCTCGCGGCCGCGCTGCGCGTGCTGCACCCGAAGGCGCTCATGATGGCGCTCACGGGTACGCCGCTCATCAACCAGATCGAAGACTTCCGCATGATCTGGAAGTTCCTCGGCTGGATCGACGACAAGAAGCCCACGGGCCGCCTCATGGCCGCGCTCGAGGAGACCGAGCTGACGCCGGCCGACCCGGGCTTCTTCGCCGCCGCTCGGCAGTGCGTCATCGACATGGGCATCGTGCGGCGCAAGAAGGTCGACGTCGCCTCCGACATTCCGGCCCGTCGCATCGCCGATATCCCCGTCGAGCTCGACGATGATCTCGGGCGGTCGATCCGCGCCTCCGAGGCCGCGCTGCTCGCCCGGCTCGTCGACCGCTACCGCCGCGTCGTCGCGGCGCGCGACGTGCCGCCGATCGGCATCGACCACGATCTCGTGCGGCTCGTGGCGCACGCCGAGCTGGAGGAGTCGAAGGGCGCCTCGAACGGCGACAACGTCTTCACGATGGTGCGCCAGATCGGTACGGCGAAGGCCGTCCTCGCGGCGGACTACACCGCACAGCTCGCCCGCAACGTGGGCAAGGTCGTGTTCTTCGCCAAGCACATCGACGTCATGGACGCGGCCGAGCGGCACTTCGCCTCGGTCGGCATGCGCTCGGTGAGCATCCGCGGCGACCAGAGCCCGAAGGCGCGCCAGGAGGCGATCGACGGGTTCACGAACGACCCTGACGTGAGCGTCATCGTGTGCTCGCTCTCGGCGGCGGGCGTGGGTATCAACCTGCAGGCCGCGTCGAACGTCGTCCTCGCCGAGCTGTCGTGGACCTCGGCCGAGCAGACGCAGGCGATCGACCGCGTGCACCGCATCGGCCAGGAACTGCCCGTCACGGCATGGCGCATCCTCGCCGCGCAGACGATCGACCTGCGCATCGCCGACCTCATCGACGCCAAGGCGGGCCTCGCGGCGCGCGCGCTCGACGGCAGCGACGTCGAGGTGACGGCGGAGGGCACCGTGCAGGTGCAGGCGCTCAGCCAGATGCTCGCCGAGGAGCTCGAGAAGAGCCTCTAGCGCGCACCTTGCCCGCGTCGCCCCCCCCCGTGACCCGGGTGGCCAGTCACGCCGTGTGTGACGACTCACGCCGAACGTTTCGCGTGATGTGTCACGAATGGAGTGACTCGGGCGACGTCGTGCGTCAGCGACGGGCGGCGAGCCGCTCTTCCGAGACGAGGTAGCGGATGCCCGCGAGCGGGATCGGCAGCCAGGCCGGGCGGTTGCGCGCCTCGTACATGGCCTCGTAGACGGCCTTGTCGAGCTCGAAGGCGTCGAGCAGCTGCCGGTGCGCGCGCAGGTCGACCTCGCTCTCGGCGATGTATCCGTCGAGGAACCCCGCGCGCGCGGCACGCGCCCACTCGGGGTCGACCGCGTCACGCGCTGCCTCATCGGCCGCCGTGTTGCGCCGCGCGCCCACGACGTAGTCGAACGAGCGCAGCATGCCCGCGACGTCGCGCAGGGGGGAGTCGGCGCGCGTGCGCTCCGAGAGGGGTCGCAACGGCTCGCCCTCGAAGTCGACGAGCAACCACTCGCCGCTCGGCCGCCGCAGCACCTGCCCGAGGTGGTAGTCGCCGTGGATGCGCTGCAGCTTGGGCCACGGCGCGTCCTGCGCCGAGTCGTACACGGCCTCGATCGCGGGCCGCAGGGCGCGCAGCTCGGGCACGTCGGAGGTCGCGATCGCGAGGCGCTGGTGCCACCCCGCGACGAAGCCCACGATGTCGCCGAGGGTCGCCTCGCGCGTCGGCAGGCATGCTGCGAGACCCGTGTGCACCTCCGCGGTCGTGCGGCCGAGGCGCTCGGCGTGCGCGGTGAAGTCTTCACCGTCGGCCGACGACTGCAGGGCGATCTGCCAGCCGTCCTGCACGCCCGGGATGAACTCCTGCGCGAACGCGAGGTGGCCGACCGACCGCTCCTCGTGCTCGTAGGGGTCGTGCCAGGCGCCGGACAGGTAGCCGAGCATCCGCGGAACCGAGCGATAGCCGGCGCTCGTGAGAGCGGTCTGCAACGTGACATCCGGGTTCTCGCCCGTGTGCACGAGGCGGAAGATCTTCGCGACGACCGCGGCCTCCGAGCCCTGGTCGTAGATGATCGACGTGTTCGACTGCTCGCCGCCGTGCACGCGCGACCGCGTGTCGGCGCGCGTCACCGACAGGCGGTGCAGCAGCTCGGTCGTGTAGAGCGGGTCGAAGGCGCCATCGAAGAGGTAGCGGTCGTCATCGGTGCGCCCGATGAGGTACGGGCCCGCACCCTTCGGAATGGTCGAGCGCTCGACCATCGGCACGTGATAGAGCGAGGGCGGATTGTTGGCGAGGTCGCGCACGAGGAGCACGATGATGCGGGCGTCCTCATTATCGGAGGCCTGGGACGTGGCAGGTGCTGCGGGCTCGCTCGACGGGTCGCCGTCGTGCGGCGTCACTGCGCGTGCCTGCCATTCCTCACGGAAGACCTCGACGAGCTGCGGGATGCGCCCTTTGCCGGCGTACCACCGCTGTCGCGTCATCCAGTCGGTGAGGCACTCCGTCGTGCTGTCCATGCGACCCACCGTACAAGCCCCGCCTAGGAGAGTCGTGCGTGGAGGTACCCGTTCCAGGCGGCACTCAGGCTCGCGTCGATCGGCCGCTCGACGCCGTCGACCGCGCGGATCGGCGTCACGTGCCGAACGCTGGAGACGATCCACGCCGCCTCGGCGGCGTGGAGGTCGTCGGGTGTGAGCGGTTCCATGACCGCCTGCAGGCCCCACTCAGGTGCCGCGGCGAAGAGGTCGCCCTGCGTCGTGCCGGGCAGAATGCCGAAGTCGACCGGCGGGGTCGAGAGGGTGTCGCCGCGCCGCAGCACGACGGTCGAGTTGGGCCCTTCGAGCAGGAAGCCGTCGGTCGAGACGAACACGACATCGTCGGCCCCGCGCCGCTGCGCCTCCCGCACGGCGGCGCGGTTCACCGCGTAGGAGAGGGTTTTGGCTCCCGCGAGCAGCCAGGGGCTCGTCTGCGCGACGTCGCTGCGCAGCCCGCGGTCGAGCAGGACGACGCGCAGGCCCTCCGTGCGCTCGCGCCGGTAGTCGGGCGAGGGGCGGCCCTGCGCCCAGCCGGTGAGCATGTCGTGCCCTTCGATGCCGCGCGTGAGGATCGTGCGCACCCACGCCTCCTCGTGGTCGGCGAGGCGCTGGCCGATCTCGAGCACCGCGTCGCGCCAGACTCCCAGGTCGGGCTGAGGCAGGTCGAGCATGCGCGCCGAGCGGGCGAAGCGCTCCAGGTGGGCATCGAGCGCCTGCACGTGGCCGCGGCCGATGCTGTAGGTCTCGAAGATGCCGTCACCGCGCGTGACCCCGAGATCGTGCACGTTCAGGTGCGGATGCTCGGCATCGGCCTCCACGAAGCCCGTCGCCGCACCCGAGCCGTCGTGGGTGATGAGCAGGAGCGGGTGGTTCGCGCTCGAAGGCGGGGTCCAACTCGAGGGCGGGGTCGAACTCGAAGGCTGTGTCGCGCCGTGGGTCATGCCCTCGATGATGGCAGGTCGATGGGCCCTGTGCCTCGGCGCCCGTGGGTCACTCCGCGCACGCCGCGCGTGTGCACGCGGTTGATCGTGACCGCGATGATCGCGAGCACGATGATCGCGGCGGCGATCGCGACGACGTACACGACGACGCCGAGTACACCCGCGGGCCCGTCGGGGTTGAGGAACGGGTAGGGGAACCACCCGTCGAGAAACTTGATGCGCAGCAGCGTCACGGCGACCCAGATGAGCGGGTAGCTCACGGCCAGCCACAGCGTCGACCAGCCGATGCGCACGCGGCCGGGCGTCAGCAGCCAGTCGAGTGCGAAGTAGATCGGCACCCACACGTGCAGAGCCTGGTTGGCCCACACGGGCCCGACGTAGCCGTCGGCGTTGAGGACGTCGCGCAGTAGCAGGTTGTAGACGGCGCCCGTGACGAGCGCGTAGGTGAAGGCGGAGGCGCGAATCGCCGTGTAGAGGCGCGTATCGCGCTCCACGGCGAAGGCGAGCACCCCGCCGGTGATGAGCACGACGACGTTGATCATCGCCGTCTGAATCGTGAAGTAGGCGAAGTACTCGGTCGGCTCGAACCGACCGAACTCGAGTTGGTCGGTGATCTGGGTGATGAGCGCGACCAGCACGAGCAACCCGACGATGATGCTGATGACACCCGCGATGTGGCGGAGGGTATGGAGTCGGGCTGACGCTGCGGCCTCGCCGAGGGGGGACGACGGAGTCACCCGACCGACGTTACCAACCCGTGACCTGACATATCCAGATGCATGGTTGACAATTCGGGGTACATACCGACCTGTCTGCGTGTCGGGATGCTCAGGCACGGGTCGATAGCCTGGGTGGATGACGTCTTCCGCATCCTCTGAGTTCGGCCCTCTCGTGCTGGGAGGCAACGTCTTCGGGTGGACGGCCGACGAGTCGGCGAGCTTCGCGGTGCTCGACGCGTTCGTCGAGGCGGGCGGCACGGCCATCGACACGGCCGACTCGTACTCGATCTGGGTGGACGGGCACGTCGGCGGGGAGTCGGAGCGCGTCATCGGCGCCTGGTTGAGCGCGCGCCCCGGCATGCGCGAGCGGGTCAGCATCGCGACCAAGGTGTTCGCCAAGCCCGACCGGCCCGGGCTCGCGCCGGCGAACGTGCGCGCGGCGCTGAACGAGTCGCTCGAGCGCCTGCAGACCGACTACGTGGACCTGTACTACGCCCACCGCGACGACCCCGAGGTGCCGCAGGATGACGTCGTCATGACCTTCGGCGAGCTCGTCGCGGAGGGCCTCGTGAGCCGCATCGGCGCGAGCAACTTCTCGGCCGATCGCCTGCACTCCGCGGTCGATGTGGCCAAGGCGCACGGCGTGGAGCCCTTCACCGTCTCGCAGGACGGCTACAGCCTCGTGCACCGCGATATCGAGTCGGGTCTCGTGCCGACCCTGAAGCAGCTCGACATCATCGAGCTGCCCTATGGCGCGCTGCAGGGCGGGTTTCTCACCGGCAAGTACCGGGCGGGTGCGACGGTCGACTCGCCGTGCGCCGGCGCTGCCTCACGGCTGCTCGAGACGCCGCGCAACGTCGAACTGCTCGACGCGCTCGAATCGGTCGCGTCGGACCGCGGCGTGAGCATGGCGGCCGTCGCTCTCGCCTGGCTGCGGCAGCAGCGACGCGTGGCCGCCCCGATCGCGAGCGCGCGCAGCGTCGAGCAGCTGCAGAGCCTCATCGAGTCCTTCGATCTCGTCCTGAGCGAGGACGAGCTCGCGCGCCTGGCCTAGCCAGGCTCGCGCCTCGCCGGCTCGTCTGTTTGCCTGCTCGGCTACTCCGCGGGGTCCGCGGGGTCGGCGGAGTCGGCGAGGCCGAGCACGTCGAGCATCCACGCGAGCTCGATGGCGCGCTGCGTCCACGCCGCGTATCGGCCGCTCACGCCGCCATGGCCTGCCTCCATCTCGCAGCGCAGGAGCGCATCCGCCCCCACCTCGCGCAGGCGGGCCACCCACTTCGCCGGCTCGACGTACAGCACGCGCGTGTCGTTGAGCGAGGTGACGGCGAGGATGCGCGGGTACCGCTGCTCGGTCACGTTCTCGTAGGGCGAGTAAGCCTTCATGTACTCGTACACCTCGGGATCCTCGAGCGGGTTGCCCCACTCGTCCCACTCGATGACGGTGAGCGGCAGCTCGGGCATGAGGATGCTCGTGAGCGGGTCCACGAAGGGAACGTCGGCGAGTATGCCGGCGAAGAGGTCGCCCGCAAGGTTCGCGACCGCGCCCATGAGGAGGCCGCCAGCGCTGCCGCCTTCGGCGACGAGACGCTCGGGCACCGTCACGCCCGAGTCGACGAGGTGCTGTGCGCACGCGACGAAGTCGGTGAAGGTGTTCGTCTTGGACGTCGTCTTGCCCTGCTCGTACCAGGCGCGGCCCAGCTCGCCGCCGCCGCGCACGTGCGCGATCGCGAACACGACGCCGCGGTCCAGGAGCGACAGGCGGGGGATCGAGAAGCCAGGGTCCATGCTCGCCTCGTAGGAGCCGTAGCCGTACAGCAGCACCGGGGCGGGTTCGACGCTCACCTCGGCGCGAGACGACCCGGCGGCCGAATCGACGTCGAGGGCGGGGACGAGACCGCGCTTCCACACGAGCGAGATCGGCACGAGCGTGCCGTCGTCGGCGCGCGCCCAGTCGCGGCGCTCCTCGTACTCCTCCGTCGCGAAGTCACCCAGCACGGGCTGCCGCTTGAGCACCGTGATCGCTCCGGTTGCCACGTCGAGCTGGCCGATGGTCGTCGGCTCGATGAAGCTCACCCAGCCGATGCGCAGCGTCGGCTGGTGCCATTCCGGGTTGCCGCGGGTGCCGACACTCGCGAGCGCGTCGGGGCCGCCGTGCACGGGCACGACGAGCTCGTCCCAGTGCAGCTGCTCGGCCAGCGAGCGGTGCGGCTGCACGTCGGCGAGGCGCGCGATCGCGGTGCGCGGCAACCCCTCGCGGCGGTAGTCGAGGGTGAGGAACGCCGCGTAGGCGTCGACGCCCTCGACCCGGCGACCCGGCTCGTGCGGGATGAGCGTCTCGGGCTCGCTGAGCGGAGCATCCACGGGTACGGAGACGACCGTGAAGTCGGGCGCCTCGCGGTTGTGGGTGATGAGCCAGCGGTCCTCCCCGCCGATCACCGCGTGGTCGAGGTCGTAATCGACGCCGTGCTCGCGCGCCCACACGACGGTGAACTCGCCGGTGGGGTCGGCGGCGTCGAGCACGCGCGCCTCGCTCGTGATGCTGCTCGAGGCCTCGATGACGAGCCAGCGCTTCGAGCGGGAGCGCCCTGCGCCCACCCAGTAGCCGTCGTCCGGTTCGTGGAAGACGCTCACGTCGTCGGCGGTCGGCGTGCCGACCTCGTGCCGCCACACGGTGTCGGGGCGCCAGGACTCGTCGACGGTCGAGTAGAAGACGTAACGCCCGCTGGGGTCGAAGAAGGCGCCGGCCGCGGTGCCGGGAATCTCGTCGGCGAGCTGCTCGCCGGTCGCCAGGTCGCGGATGCGCAGCGTGTACCGCTCGTCGCCGACCGTGTCGACGCCGAACAGCAGCATCGTGCCGTCGTCGCTCACGTCGAAGGAGCCCATCGAGAAGAAGTCGTGCCCCTGGGCCTCCACGTTCGCGTCGAGCAGGAGCTGCTCGCCTTCGCGCGGCTGGGAGGGGTCGTCGAGGGGCGGCGGGGGAGCCCACACTGCCGGGTCGAGCGGGTTGGCGGGGTCGATCGGGGCGGCGGGCACGCGGCACTGCAGCCCGTACTGCTGACCCTCGATGGTGCGCCCGTAGTACCACCAGTCGCCGTCGCGCACGGGGATGCCCATGTCGGTCTCCTGCGTGCGCGACCTGATCTCCTCCACGATGCGGTCGCGCAGCGGGTCGAGGTGCCGCATGCGCTCGTCGGCGTAGGCGTTCTCGGCGTCGAGGTGCGCGACGACCTCGGCGCTGTCCTTGTCGCGCAGCCACTCGTAGTGGTCGACCACCACATCGCCGTGGTGGCGGCGCTCATGCGGCTTGCGGGCGGCGACAGGTGCGGGGGTGGGGGCGGGTGCAGGAGGCGTAGTCATCGCCTCCAGGGTAGGGCGGCGGGCTGACAGCGGGAGTCCGTGAGGGGCCTGACTCGCGCCGACCGCTGTTTATGGGGGGCTGGCGGGGAGGTGCAAACCGTGTCATGCTCTCGCCATCGTCTGATGCTTCCGTTGTCTGGTGGCTCTCAGACGTGAGGGTGCGTATCGAGCACCCCGTCCCCAGACCCCGGGCGAACGCACTGAGTGCGTGACGCAGCTCGTCGGCTGCGGAGAGTCGAGTGTCGTCTCTCCGCCGATCGTGGGTAGGGGAGGGGATATGTGGTGATGCGCAGTGTTGCCGTGATGAACAGTGTCGCAGGACGGCTTCTCGGGTCACGGAGTTTTCGGTGAAGCCCCCGCATCGCGTGTGGGAACACGTGCTCGCGGTCGTGAGCATCCTCGTGTTCCTGTGCGCGGCGGTGTCGGTCGTCATCATGCTGGGGCTGCTGCCGGCGGATGAGGTCGAGCGGTTGCGAACCCTCGTGGAGTAGGGCTCACACTCATGGCCGCCCGGGTAGCCTGGGACGGCTATGTCAGAGTCCCCCCTTGCCGCCGGCCCGTACGAGGTGCTCGGCGTGAGCCCGACGGCGAGCGATGAGGAGCTGAAGCGCGCGTATCGGGCGCGGCTGCGTGCCGCGCATCCGGATACCGGGGGGTCGGCGGCGGAGTTCGATCGCGTGCAGCAGGCCTGGCAGCGTGTCGGCACGCCCGCGGCGCGGCGCGCCTACGATCTGGGCGCCGATGCGGAAGCGGGCTCGCCAGGGTCGACGTGGGCGCAGTCGTCGTCGGGTGGCGGCATGCGGCGCGGCGACACGCGCCCGGGCGCGAAGGCGCACGGCCACCCGGGCGGCTGGTACCGCGAGCAGTTCCTCGATCTCATGAACGAGTGGATCGGCCGCGGCGACGGCGACGTCGACCCGTTCGACCCGCAGCTGGTGCGGCGCGCGCCCCGCGAGATTCGCCACCTGCTGGCGGCGGCGATCGCGGAGGAGAAGTCGGCGACGGCGCTCACGACGCTCGGCATGGGCTTCACGATCTGGCACGACGTGCTGGCGGGGGCGACGCGCGACGACAAGCTCGACCACATCGTGCTGGGCCCGACGGGCCTGTGGGCGGTGTTGAGCGAGGACTGGGGCGAGCCGGTGCGCGTCAAGCGCGGCGAGCTGATCGGCGAGGGCCTCGCCTCGGGCGAGCGGCCCCTGCACCTGCTGGCGCAGCGGGCGAAGGTGGTGGCGCGGGCGGCGAAGGTCAAGTTCTCAGCGCTCGTGATCGTGGTCGAGGATGCTCAGGCTCCTGCTTCTCTCACCGAACTCAGCTCGATCCGCGGGGCGCAGGGGCTGCTCGTGCAGCGGTCGCGCCTCGTGAACCTCATCCGCACGGGCCTGCCGGGTGTCGGGGTGGGCGGCACCGACCTGTTCGAGGTGCGCACGCGCCTGCAGCAGACTGTGCGCTTCGTGTAGCGGCGTCTCCACCCACGGCGCAACCCCCTTCCGTGGCGGCACGGTTCGCGCCACGGTGGAGTCATGCCTCGATTCCGCGCGCCTGCAGACCGTTCCCGCTCCGCCGACCGCGCCTTCGATCGCGCTACCGCGCGGGCGGGCTCGCCGAGTCTCGTCGCGGAGCCTGGTCGTCGTCGCCTGGTACTGCCGGCGTGGGTGGGGCGCGCTGACCGCGCGATCGTCAAGCGCCTGAACCGCGGGCAGTACCACCCGCGGGTCGACACCGGTCTGCGCGCCCTGTCGCGCGCCGCCGATCGCGGACTGCAGTGGTTCGGCATCGCGTTCTCGCTCGCGGCGGCGGGGCGCTGGCGCGCCGGGATTCGCGGGGTCGGCAGTCTGCTGACGGCGAGCGCGGTGGCGAACCTCATCGGCAAGCGACTGTTCGGCGGGCAGCGCCCCGACCACACGCTGCTGCCGGCGGCGCGGCGCATCCGCCGGCTGCCGACGTCGCCGTCGTTCCCCTCCGGCCATTCGGCGAGTGCTGCGGCGTTCGCGGCGGGGGTCGCGATCGAGCGCCCGGTGGCGGGCGCGGTCATCGCGCCGGTCGCGGCGGCGGTGGCGTACTCGCGCGTGCACACGGGAGCGCACTGGCCGTCCGACGTGGTGGGCGGCACGCTCATCGGTCTCGGTGCGGCGGGGGCGTCGGCGGCGGTCGCGCGGTCGGCGCGCTCGGGTCGGCGGGCGGTCGGGCCGGCGGCCCCGAGCATCCCGTTGCCGGCTCTGCCGCAGGGGCGCGGTCTCATCGTCATCGTGAACCCGGCGGCGGGGCTCGGCGGCGATGCTGGGCGCGAGATCGAGCGCCGGCTGCCGCGGGCGCACGTGGTGCGCACGACGCCCGACAGCGATGTGGCGGCGCTCGCGCGGCGGGCGCTGCGGCGGCGCGGCTGGTCGCACGCCGTGCACGCGCTCGGCGTGGCGGGTGGCGACGGCACGGTGTCGGCGGTCGCGCAGGTGGCGCGCGAGCACGGCGTGCCGCTCGCGGTGTTTCCGGCGGGCACGCGCAACGCGTTCGCGCGCACGGCGGGCGTGGCGTCCATCGCGGATGCTGCGCGCGCGATCGTCGAGGGCGCGGGCCTGCTGACCGATGTCGCCGAGGTGCGCATCGGGGGTGGGCCGTGGTCGACGGCGCTCAACACGGTGTCGCTGGGGGTGTATCCGCAGCTGGTGGAGGAGCGCTCGCGTCTGGCGAAGCGGGTGGGCAAGCCGCTCGGGGCGGTGCTCGCGGCGCGGCGGGTGCTGCGCCGGTCGACGCCGTTCACGGTGTCGGTGAACGGCGAGTCTGCGCGTGTGTGGTCGGTGTTCGTGGGGGTGAGCGACTACGGCACCCTCGAGCAGGGGCCGCTGTGGCGGGGCCGGCTCGATGATGGCGCGCTCGATGTTCGCATCCTGCACGCGGGGCGGCGGCCGCGGATGGCCATGCAGTCGTTCCACGCCGATGAGGTGCGCATCGCGCTGCACGACCGGTCGACGAAGCCGGGCTTCGCGTGCGACGGCGAGGCGTCGGTGGAGCAGCTGGCCGGTGTCGTGGAGGTGGCGATGCGGCGGGGCGGGTTGCGCGTGTACGCGCCGGGCGGTGCAGCAGCGCGCTGACGGGCCGGGGCGGGCCGGACGTTCGGGTGGGCGCGGTAGCCTGGGGTGACGGGCCGCGGCATTCGCGCCGGCCCGGTAAAGGAGTGCAGTGCCTGAGGAGTGCGTCCACGGTTTCGAGCCCGGCATGTGCGCCACGTGCTATCCGCCGCCTGAGCCGGAGAAGCCGCTTGTGACTCGTCGGTCGCCGCGCACGGCGGCGAAGAGTCTGCGCAGTCCCGCGCCGGGCGCGACGGGCAAGGCGGCGGAGGTGCGGCCGCCGAATCTGCCGCACCGCATGTTCCACGTCACGCACGTGTCGAACCTGCCGGCGATTCTGGAGGCGGGGGAGCTGCGACCGTCGTCGGCCGCGACACCGGCGCTCAAGCTGGCGAGTGCGATCACGGATGAGCTGCGCTCGACCGCGCCGGTCGATGATTCGGTGTCGGTGGCGGACTGCGTGCCGTTCTCCTTGAGCCCGCTCGCGACCTGGTGGGGCGAGGTGCAGGACGGCGCTGCGGGCCCGACGTGGAGTGATGAGGCGCGGGCCGCATCCACGGTCGATTTCGTCGTGCTGGGTGTCGACCTGTCGTCGGTCGATGACGACCTGGTGGTCTCTGACGGTGATGCGGCTGCGGTGGTGACGTCGCTGGCGCGGTCGCCGGAGGATCGTAAGCGGATGCTCGCCCGCGCGGCCTCGGATGCCGCAGTCTTGCAGGCCGCGGAGGCGCTCGTGCCCGGCTCGGTGCCGCTGTCGTCGGTGGCGCTCGTCGCCGTGGCGAACGACCCGCGCCGCGATCAGGTGCGCGCGCTGCTGAAGTCGGCCGGAGTGTCGATCAAGGTCGCCGTCTACCCGCCGTGGTTCGTGCCGGTCGTCGCCGAGTAGGTCGCGCAGCACCGCCAGTTTCCTGACAATTGCTTGCGCCTGGGCGCGCTCTTGGGGAAAGTATGTCGTGTACGCATAGCGACATGTCTGTACTCGGGAGGGTGTCTGATGACGGTGAAGGACGTTTCTGAGCGGCTGGTGCCTGGCTTCGTGCCGCTCATGGTGGGGGCGCTCGTGGTCGCCCTGGCGGGGTGCGCCGGCGGTGCGGGTGAGGCTGAGGCTCCGGCTGCGGGCGAGGAGGTCGAGGCGCCGGCCGAGGCTGATGGCGGCGAGTCGGAATCGTCTGAGGGTGATGCTGAGGCCGGCGCTGGTGCCGATCTGGGCACGATCACGGTGGGCACGACGAGCTACCGCGTGATCGAGGCCGTGAACTGCGAGCCGGTGCAGTCGAATGAGCTCACGACCGAGGTCTTCAACTCGATCGCGTTCGGTCAGTCTGCGGAGGGCGAGGATGTTCTGTTCTTCGCGTACACGCAGGAGCAGTCGGGTGCGCGAGCGAACTTCATCGACTATCAGGGGCCGGAGGGCACATGGTCGACGCAAGAGGGCAACGCGACGTTCACCTACGACGGTGGCGTGCTGTCGGGGGCGAGCGCCCTCGTCAACGATGACCTCTCGGAGTCGATCATGATCCAGTTCACCTTCGATCTGCCGGAGGAGCTCGTCGGGTGCTAATGGTGGGCCGCCTCGGTGGGTGGCCGGGGTAACGCGGCGCAGGGCGCGTGCGTTCGCGCTGTGTGCCTCCCACGGCACATGCCTCGAGAGGCACACTGCGTTGTCGTCACTTCGTATCGCCGGCGCCCTCCACTGCCCGCACCATACGCTGGCAGCACTGGTCTCCTCTCACGCCGAGTAGCTCTACACGCGGCTGCGCGGCAGCAGCTCCACCGAGGTGGGCGAGTCTGCTCCGACTCGGCCGACGGTGATCTCGGCGGTGCGCTGCGCCCACGAGCCGGCGCGGCGCAGGATGTGCGGGGCGAGCGTGCTCAGGGTGTCGCGCCCGGTGGCGCGGAAGAGGCCGACGACGTCGAGCCCGGCGATGAGGCCGGCCATGAACGCGTCCCCGCCGCCGATCGTGTCGACGACTCTCGGGTGGTGGCCGGGAATGTGCAGCTTGCACTGCGCGGTGGCCATGTCGATGCCGTGCTCGGCGCGGGTGATGACGACGAGCGAGGTGCCGGCGGCGAGCCAGCGCGCGATGGTCGACTCGATCATGGCTTCGCGCACGTCGTCGGCGATGTCTGCCGGGTCGGCGACGAGTTCGGGGTGCAGGTAGGCGAGGTCTTCGTCGCTCGCTTTGACGATGTCGCTGAGCGCGGCGTGCCGGTCGACGCGCGCGCGGGCGGCGTCGCGGTCGGGGTCGATGCGCGGGCGGATGTTGGGGTCGTAGGTGACGAGGGCGTCGCCACGGTACTGGGCGACGAGCTCGTCGACTTGGTCGGCGCCGGGCTGCAGGGCCGAGCCGAGTGAGCCGAAGTGCACGACGTCGGGCACTCCTGCGGGAGTGTCGGTGTGGTCGAGCATCCACGTGAGGTCGAAGTCGTAGCTGGGTGTTCCTCGGTCGTCGAGCGTGGCCGTGGCAGTGCAGGTGCGGCCGGCGCGCCGAGGCGTGTACACGTCGACGCCTTCGTGCACGAGTCGGCGCTCGATGGTGTCGGCGTGCCGGTCGGCGCCGAGCGACGTGATGAAGGCGACGTCGATGCCTTGGCGAGCGAGGCCGATGCTGAGGTTCATGGGGCTGCCGCCGGGCACCTCGGTGCGCGTGTGGCCGTCGACGATGATGTCGATGAGCGATTCGCCGAGCACGAGCGCGCGTGTCGCCCGCCGTCGTTCTTCGGTCATTAGCGCCCCCTCATGTGCTGGCGCATCCCCGAGCGCCGTTGACTTCCACCGTATCCGGGTATTCGTAGCCGTGCTTCGACTCGGAGTGACGTTGTCGGGGCAGTCCGCCGATGGCTACACGCTGAAGGCGGCGTACCGCTCGGCGACGAACTCGCGGTCGGGCGCGTCGTCCCGCCGCGACGGCAGCTCGAGCCGCTTGCCGTCCATCGCCTGCAGCCCGTACTCCAGCATGGGCCCGTCGCGGTCGGCGAGCAGCCGCTCGTTGATGTGCACGGTGTAGTCGGGGCTGACACCGAGGAAGTTCTGGTCGTAGGCGCGGTGGTGAATCGTGCACATTGCCATGCCGTTCGTCACGACCGGAAGGCCGCGCTCGTCACTGTCGGGCAGGATGTGCGCAGCATCCAGAAGCTCGGCGTATTTGAGGGTGCAGATGGCGCACCGCTTGCCGTACGCGTTGAGGACGCGCGCGCGGAACACGGGCTGGTGCACGCGCTGCCGCACGAGGCGCTCGACGTAGCGCTTGTCGAGGGTCGTGGTCGGGGATGCTCGCACTCCGCTGTCGTCGAGGTCGATGACGAACTGCCGCTGGTCGGGCAGCACGTCGATACTGCATCGCCTAAGGCGCGAGCACCCCGATCGCGGGCACGTACACGCTCGGGGTCAATCGCTCGGAGGTGGGCAGCCTAGCTGGTGGGTGCGACGCCTCCGAAGCGTTGCTGCGCCGCTTGCTTGCTGATGCCGAGCACGATGCCGATGTGACCCCAGCTGCGGCCAGAAGTTCGAGCGGCCGCAACCGCGGCCCGGAGCTCGGCCTCCGCGTCGTGCACCGCTTGCTTCGCGCGCCCGATTCGCCTGAGGTCGACAGGGTCGTCGACCGGCAGCTGACTGAGGTCGAGTGCGTCGAGTCGCGCTTCGATGTCGTCCGGGGTCGTGGTGGACTTCATGGCTGTTCTCTTCCCTTCAGGTATCGAGCGAACGTTGCCCGCAAGGGCATCGCGTGGATGATGCGCGCGTCTCCTTCCGGTTCCGCAACGACGACTTCGAGGAGCGCTCCTCGACTGTCGGGGCCGATCACGAGCACCTCATCCTCATCGAGCGGGTAGTGACGTAACGGAAACTCGATCGCGTGCACAATGTCGGCATCTCGCACCCTGTGCTTGCGCGCCGAGGCGATGATCCGTGGCAACACTGTAGATGTCGTCCCTTCGATCGTCAACCTATGATTGACGCGCTCCGTGAAGTCTCAGTGTCGTCACACCTGCGAGCCTGCAGTGGTTGTATCGCGAAACCCGGGAAGGTCGGCTGGCTGGGGGCGGTGTGGAGGAGCGCCCTAGGTCCGGTCGAGCAACGCCCTGAGCGCGACGAAGTCGTGCGCGACGGTCTGCCACAGCAGGTCGGTGTCAATGCGGTGGTAGTGGTGAGCGACGATGTCACGGTTGCGGGCCGCCGCCGACCAGATGGGTGCGCTGAAGCGGTCGGGGTCGAGTGCGATAAGACGCTTGGCGAGGTCGCCCACGCGGTTGCTGAGCGCTTCGAAGGCGAGTCGCAGGGCTGGGTCGTCGTCGTAGGCGGCGCGGCCCCGCGCGGCGAGCTGTGCGGCAGTGTCGAGGGTGGAACGCAGCTCGGTCATCCACCGCTCGATCTGGCTGCGTGGGTCGCCCTTCACAGCGGTACGGCGTCGGTGAGCACGTGGGCGTCGGTGACGGGGTCGAGGGATCGTGAGCTGAGTACGTCGACGGGATGGCCGAGCAGCTGCTCGAGGTCGTCGCCGAACTGAGCAAGGTCGAGAAGGCTGGCGCCGGCCTGTGGGTCGACGATGAGGTCGATGTCGCTGTGAGCCTCCGCCGTGCCTCGTGCCACCGATCCGGTGACGCGAACGCCGTCGAGGTGGGCCACCTCGGCGAGCCGCATGATGAGGCGCCTCTTGCTGCGAAGGCTTTCGAGCGTGGGGGTGGGCGAATCGGTGGCAGCTACTCGGTACGTCGCATACGGCAGGATGACCGCCTCGGGCTTGCGGTGCGAGCCGAGCACGACCGGCTCAAGATCTCCGCCGCGAAATCGGCGCAGGGTGCGGCTGAGCTCGTCGCGCGCGAGCGCCACGGTCGTGACGGTGCCGGTAGCGGTCATGACTGCAGGGTAGCCCACCTCGGGCAAAAATTGTACGTAAACATGTACAGATTTCTCAGGGTTCGCGCACGTGACAGAAGGTGCGTGGCGAGATCGCTCTCTCAGCTGGCGACTTTGGCGCTGACGAGGCGATTGAGGCTCACGCCTTGCTCGGCCGCTTCGAGGGCGAGGGCGCGGTGCAACTCGGGTGGAATGCGCAGGCGGAACTCGCCGCTGTATGTCCGGTCTGAGATGGGCTCGGGCACCGGGTCTCCGGCTGCGCGCAGATCTTCGACGACCTCGGCGACCAGTGCGCGCAGCCCGAGCAAGGCGCCCGCGGGATCAGGTGCGAGCCAGGAGAGTGACGTGAACTCGACGACCGAAGCGACGAACTCGCTGTCTTCGGGCGACCACGAGATGCGATAGGTGTAGTGGTCGTCACGCATCGTTGTCTTCCTTCTCGTTCTCGGTGTCGTGAGCTCCAAGGCGTTCGACTGCCGCGAGCACTTGACGAACCTGGTACGGCTTGGCTGAGCCACGGTTGTTCTGAATGTTCACGCGCGGGTCCCCTCGCCAGGGTGTCGCGTAGATCCGGTGGCTTCCCGACGACACCCGAGGCGGCCCGAAGTGGTGACGGCACACCGCCTCGAGATCGCGGAACGACACGGAGGCCGGCGAGGAGCGCATCAAGGCGATGACGTGATCGATCTTTCGTTGTGGTGTCACTAATGGTACCGCCTTGTGGCTCGCATTGCCACAATCTGCCAGTGGCCCCAAGGACACCCGCCCCAGAACGCACCGTCGTGGAGAGACGGCGGGCACTCCTCTCGTGGGGAGGAGACCGAGGGCCCTCAGGTCACGGGGCCAGGGGATGCAAAGCACACCGCGCACAACGCCCACATGAGGTAGCTTCACTCGGAACACGAGGAGGCCCCATGCCCGGTCCCGGATTCGCCGTCGTCGACCTGGAGACGACAGGCCTCTCACCTGGCGCCCACGAGCGCGTCGTCGAGATCGCCATCGTGCACGCCGACAAGTACGGCAGCGTGACGGGCCAGTGGGAGACCTTGGTGAACCCGCAGCGCCACGTCGGTGCCGAGCACATCCACGGCATCCGTGCGGGCGACCTCATCGATGCCCCCGCCTTCGCCGACATCGCCGATGACGTCATGGACCTGTTGAGCGGTCGGGTGATGGTGGCGCACAATGCGCGATTCGATCGCGGCTTCCTCACCGCCGAGTTCGGCCGCGCCTCGCGCGCCTTGCCCGACGACGCTCCGACCCTGTGCACGATGCAACTCGCCCGCGAGCTCATTCCCGGCGCGGGCCGCAGTCTGGCGGACTGCTGCGCGGCCTTCGACATCGCGCTCGAGGAAGCCCACCGAGCCGCCGTCGACGCTCGCGCGACGGCCGAACTCCTCGGCGGCTACATCGCGAGTACCGCCCGCGAGTTCTGGTTCTCCCACATCGATCGGGCTCTCAGCGTTGCGTGGCCGTCGCCGGCGAGCTCCGGGGCGAGCGCCCTCGCGCGGTGGGTGGCGCGCGGCTCGAGCGCAGCATCCGTTCCGTTCTTGCAGCGCATTGCCGACCGCATGCCCGACTTCTCGGGGCCAGCCGAGCACGTCGAGTACGTGGCGTTGCTGGATCGCTGCCTCATCGACCGGCACCTCTCTGAGCACGAGTCGCGCCAGCTGGTGGCGCTCGCCGAGGAGCTGGGAATCGGCCGCGACACGGCGGCCGGCCTGCACGCGCAGTACTTCGACCAGTTCGCCGCGGTCGCCTGGGCTGACGGGGTGCTGACGTCGACGGAGGTGGCAGATCTCGCCGCCGTCGCATCGCTGCTGCACATTCCGGACACACGGCTCACGGCAGCTCTCGCCCCGCCCGCCGCAACGGCGGCGGCCCAAGCGGCGACGACGGATGCTCCGCCGCCGCCCGGCGCGTTCGTGCTGTCGCCCGGCGACACGGTGGTGCTGACCGGCGACATGTCGCGCCCCCGAGCCGACCTCGAGGCTGAATTGGTCGCGGCGGGGTTCCGCGTGGCATCGGCCATCTCGAAGAAGGTTGCGCTCTTGGTCGCCGCCGACCCGGACTCGCTGTCGGGCAAGGCCCGCAAGGCGCGAGAGTACGGCATTCCGGTGGTGGGTGAGGAGTACCTTCAGCGGATGCTCTAGTGATCTAGCCGCTCACAAGGTTGCTCCCTAGCCTCGCCGTCCAGCGCTGTCGGTGTTCACTCTTCTAGACGATCTCAGCACGGCTCGGTACACTAAACGCGTCGCCCGATACGTCGGGAGTGAAAGTGAACCCCGGGAGATCCTGTGTTGCCACAGGGCCCGGGGTTTCGCGCATCACGGGGCGAGGGTGATGAGCGTGTATCGCGTGAGTTGCTCGATGTACCGCTCCTCGCCCTTGATGCTCGCGGCTACAGCACCCACCACAGCGTCGGCAGACCACAGCGCGGGATCCTGCGGGCCTGGCTTGTGATGAATGCGAATTGTCGCGCCGGGGAGTTGTCGTGATTGCATCCTCACGAAGTGCTCAACGTCTCTCTTGTCGTCAGCTCGCCCTCGAGACTCAGCAATGATCTCTTCGACTCGGAGCTCGTGGAGCGTCTGCACGAGCCGTTCCATGCACTTGCGTCGTTGGCGTTCTGGGCGTTCGTTGGCGTTGCCCGCTCTCGCCACCACCACGCTCATGAGCGACAGAGTGTTGAGCGCTGCGAGCCAGTGCGCTCTTCTCGCGGGTTGCCGCGAGAGGCCGTGCCAGTGGAGCTTGCGAGCGCCCCGAGGCTGAAGGTTCTGCATAACCTGCCGCAACTCGTCAAGCTGACTTCGGTTGCACACGACCGCGCACAGCAGGTAAGTACCTGGACCCTTCTCGTCGGAGATCGCCGATTCGTCGAGGAAGGCGAAGATCTGTGATGGCTCAGTCATTCGCCTCCCGTTCGTTGCGTGATGCTGGTGATGCAGGTCCATCAGAGTGTCAGAAGTCGAACGTCGCCTTGTGAAACTGCTCACGTTGCGCGTCGCGACACTGCGCGGCACTCGTGAGTGACATTCCGTTCTGCCGCACCCGCCGATAGCGTCAAGTCATGCCCCGCATGCACCCCACCCATCTGCCCGAGAAGGCGAACCGCAGCGAGCGCCAGCTCTTCACCGCATTCGAAGGCCTCCAAGACCGGGACGACTGGGTCGTCATGACCGGGCTCACGGTCGGGCAGCATGTGGCCGGCCTGAGCGGCGAGGTCGACGCGGTCGTCATTGCGCCCGGGAGGGGCATCCTGCTCATCGAGGCGAAGACGGCGGAGCATGTGGAGTACCGCGACGGGCAGTGGTTCCTCGCCAAGAATCCGCGGCCCACGAAGAACCCGCTCGTGCAGCTGGACGGTGCTCGCCGCAGCATTCGCGGCTTCCTGCGCCAACGAGACCTACTCAAAGGCGACGAGCCAATCGCCCGCCTGGTGTGGTTCACGAACCTGGGGCGCTGGCAGTTCGACAACGGCACGCCGCACGATCTGACGTTCTTCGAGTGGGAGCTGGCGTGGAGCGACGACCTGGCGAAGCCGGCCGAGACGGTCGAGCGCGTGCTGGCCGAGCACAGCGCGTGGTTCGGTGAGGCGGAAGGGGTGAGCGTCGACCCGGCATCCCTGACGGCTGAGCACGCGACCGACATCGCGGATGCCCTGCTCGCCTCCTTCACCGCCGCCAGCAGCGCGGCCGACCGTCGGCGTGCCCGGCTGATCGACGAGCGCGCCCTGCTGGAGGACCAGGAGCTCGTACTCGACCTGCTCGAGACCAACCCGCACCTGTACTTCGACGGCCCGGCGGGCTGCGGCAAGAGCTGGCTCGTCGCCGTGGCCGCGCGGCGGGCGGCGCGCGCGGGCCGCCGAACCCTGCTGACGTGCTGGAACATGCTCATGGCCGAGTCGCTGCGCGAGCTCGTCGGCGAGAGCCCGTTCGACATCGAGGTCGCCGACCTCAACGCGGTCATGCTGCGCGTCTGCGGGCTGGAGGAGAACCCGGCGGGTGCCGACGACAGCTGGTACCGGCACGAGCTGCCCGAGTTGACGCTGCAGGCTCTGGCGGAGCATCCGCAGCGGGGCGGTTTCGCCACCATCTGCGTCGACGAGTTCCAAGACGTGGCGGGCGTGCCCTTGCTCATGGACGTGCTGCGCGCCCTCGCGGTGGGCGGCGACCCGGCGCAGGCCCGCTTCGTGCTCGCGGGCGATGCCGGCCAGCAGATCATGCGGGCGGCGGGGGAGCGCGCCGAGCCGCTGCCGGCGGCGCGCGAGCTGGCGCCGGGGCTCGTACACGTGCGGGTGCGCCGCAACTGCCGGGTGGCGCCGCGTCTGCTGCGCGCGGTGAGCGGCCAGCTGGGGCGCCCCCTCGATCATGCGGGCGACCGGATGCCCGACTCGACCCCCGGCGCGCTCGACGTGGTTCCCGTGGCGGAGGGGCGCGAGTTGCCCGCCCTGCTCACCGCGCTCAAGGCCCAGCTGGAGCACTTCGGCCCCGACGAGGTAGTCGTGCTGAGCCCGTTCGGCGCGCAGTCGTCGCTAGTGGGCCGCTTTCTGGCCCGCGAGCCGGCGAACAGGGAGGAGCGGCAGTTGCGAGACCTGCTTTCGGGGGAGCGCGCGGTCGCGTGGCGGTCCATCTTCAAGGGCAAGGGCTTGGATGCTGCTGCCGTGGTGCTGACCGACATCACGCCCGACGCCGCGGCCTGGGCTGATGAGCGCCGTCTCAGTTGGAACGACATGCTCTACGTCGGCATGACGCGGGCGCAGTACGGCTGCACGGTGCTGAGGTCGGAGGGTGCGCCGTGGAGCGGCGAGCTCGACGCCGAGCTCGGGGCGGCGCGCGTCGAGGCCGCGCGGCCAGGGGTGCGGGTGGTGGGTGGCGCGCAGAACGCTGGCGCCGCTGCCGCGATGGTCGCGATGGCCGGTCGGTCTGGAGGTGGCAACTCTAAGGGTTAGGCGCTGCCGGAGGTGGCGTACAATGTTCTCAGCCGGCGACTTTGGCGCTGACGAGGCGGTTGAGGCTCACCCCTTGTTCGGCTGCTTCGATGGCCAGGGCACGGTGTAACTCTGGCGGAATGCGGAGGCGGAATTCGCCGCTGTACTGCCGGTCGGAGAGGGGCTCGGGCACGGGGTTGCCCGACGCGTGCAGGTCATCGACGACGTCGGCGACGAGCGCGCGCAGCCCGAGCAAGGCGGCTGCGGGGTCGGGTGCGAGCCAGGAGAGTGACCTGAACTCGACGACGGAAGCGACGTACTCACTGTCTTCCGGGGACCACGAGACCCGATAGGTGTAGTGGTCGTCACGCATCGTTGTCGCCCTCCTCGTTCGTGTTGTCGTGAGCTCTCAGTCGCTCGAGTGCGGCCAACACTTGGCGCACCTGGTACGGCTTGGCCGACCCGCGGTTGTTCTGAATGTTCACGCGCGGGTCTCCTTGCCAGGGTGTTGCGTAGATTCGGTGGCTCCCCGACGAGACTCGAGGTGGGCCGAAGTAGTGCTGGCACACGCGCTCGAGGTCCCAAAACGACACCGAGACCGGCGAGGCGTGCATCGTGCCGATGAGGCGATCGATCTTCCGTTGTGGTGTCACTAATGGTACCGCCAAGTCGCTCGCATGGCGTTACAGTGCACGTTCGGGTTTTGCGCACGTGCCCGTCGTGGCCTGGCGGTGAGCAGACACCTCCAGTTCGGCTCCTGGGGAGGAGGCACTCTCGCGTGCGGTCTGCGGTCGGCTTGGCGGCGGTCGCGCGGAGGGTTAGGCGCTGCCCGAGATCTGGTCGAGCAACTCTTTGAGCGTGACGAAGTCGTGGGCGACGGTCTGCCACAGCAGGTCGGTGTCGATGCGGTGATAGTGGTGGGCAACGACGTCTCGGTTGCGAGCTGCGGCCGACCAGATCGGTGCGCTGAATCGCTCGGGGTCGAGCGCAACGAGTCGCTTGGCGAGGTCGCCGACGCGGTTGCTGAGCGCTTCGAAGGCGAGCTGCAGGGCCGGGTCGTTGTCGTAGGCGGCGCGGCCCCGGTCGGCGAGCCGTGCGGCGGTCTCGAGGGTGGTGCGCAACTCGGTCGTCCACCGGGCTATCTGCTCGCGCGGGTCGCCTTTCACAACGGCACAGCGTCGGCGAGCAGTTCGGAGTCGGTGTCGCGGTCGAGGGATCGTGCGCTGAGCACGTCGACGGGGTGGCCGAGCAGCTGTTCGAGGTCGTCAGCGAACTGGGCGAGGTCGAGCAGGCTGGCGCCAGCCTGGGGGTCGACGATGAGGTCGATGTCGCTGTCAGCCTCCGCGGTGCCTCGCGCGACGGATCCCGTGACGCGAACGCCGTCGAGGTGGGCCGCCTCGGCGAGCCGCAGGATGAGACGTCTCTTGCTGCGAAGCGTTTCGAGAGTGGGGGCGGGTGTATCGGTGGCTGTCGCCCGGTATGTCGTGTAGGGCAGGATGACCGCCTCAGGCTTGCGGTGTGAGCCGAGCACGACCGGCTCGAGGTCTCCGCTGCGAAATCGGCGCAGGGTACGGCTGAGGTCGTCGCGTGCGAGCGTCACGGTCGTCACGGTACTGGTAGCGGCCATGGCCGCAGGATAACCCACTGAGCAGAGAAAACGTACGCATTCATGTACATAAATGGATATCACGTCTCACCGTCAGTTCGCGCAGGGGGCGGGCCGGCTCGATCACATGAGCGTTGCGCACGCAGGGCGCTGATATGAGGTAGCTTCACCCCCAACATGAGGAGGCCTCCATGACCGGACCCGGTTTCGCCATCATCGATTTGGAGACGACAGGGCTCCTGCCCAGCGCGCACGAGCGCGTCGTCGAGATCGCGATCGTGCATGCCGATCAGTACGGCACCGTGACGGGCCAGTGGGAGACCCTGGTGAACCCGCAGCGCCACGTCGGCGCCGAGCACATTCATGGCATCCGCGCCGCCGACCTCATCGATGCCCCCGCCTTCTCCGACATCGCCGACGACGTCATGGAATTGTTGAGCGGTCGGGTAATGGTGGCGCACAATGCGCGGTTCGATCGCGGCTTCCTCACCGCAGAGTTCGGCCGCACTTCGCGCGCACTGCCCGACGATGCTCCGACGCTGTGCACGATGCAACTCGCCCGCGAGCTGATCCCCGGTGCGGGCCGCAGCCTGGCGGACTGCTGCGCGGCGTTCGACATTGCCCTCGAGGATGCGCACCGTGCCGCAGTCGACGCTCGCGCGACGGCGGAACTGCTGGGCGGATACATCGCGAGTACCGACCGCGAGTTCTGGTTCTCCCACATCGAAAGGGCTCTCAGCGTCGCGTGGCCGTCGCCGGTGAGCCCCGGGGCGAGTGCTCTGGCGCGGTGGGTGGCGCGCGGCTCGAGCGCAGCATCCGTGCCGTTCTTGCAGCGCATTGCGGAGCGCATGCCCGACTTCTCGGGGCCCGCCGAGCATGTCGAGTACGTGGCGTTGTTGGATCGCTGCCTCATCGACAGGCACCTCTCTGAGCACGAGTCGCGCCAACTGGTGGCGCTCGCCGAGGAGCTGGGCATCGGCCGCGACACTGCTGCCAGCCTGCACGCGCAGTACTTCGACCAGTTCGCCGCGGTCGCCTGGGCTGACGGCGTGCTGACGTCGACGGAGGTGGCCGATCTTGCCGCCGTCGCCTCCCTGCTGCAGGTGCCGGACGCACGCTTGACCGCGGCTCTCGCCCCGCCCGTCGCGCCGGCGGCGCACGCGGCGTCGACGGATGCTCCGCCCACGCCCGGCGCGTTCACACTGTCACCCGGCGACGCGGTGGTGCTCACCGGCGAGATGTCGCGCCCGCGAGCCGACCTCGAGGCGGCGCTGGTCGCGGCGGGTTTCCGCGTGGCATCGGCCATCTCGAAGAAGGTCGCGCTCTTGGTCGCCGCTGACCCTGACTCGCTGTCGGGCAAGGCCCGCAAGGCGCGGGAGTATGGCATCCCGGTCGTGGGGGAGGAGTACCTTCAGCAGTTGCTCTAGGAACCCGCCGAACGGCTGCCCGCAGCACGGGGCAGTCGGCGCTCAAGAACCGTTTCCTTCTCTCATGACATCAGCGCACTGTGGAGGTCTTGGGCGGTGCGCTGTGCCAGGCGCAGGGTGTCCTGCGGGGCTTGAGCGCCGACCAGCGGCCGTTCTTCGAAGGCCCGGAGCATGTGAACGAGCCTTTTCCGGTCGGAGCCTCGCAGGTCGGTCACGATGGGTTCGACGTCGATGATGCAGGCGAGCAGCGTTGCGGCATCCAGCAGATGCCGGCCGCGATCACGCGAGTCGACCATGTACGCAGCTGCTTTGAGAACGAGAGCGCCGTGAAGAGTGGGCACGGGCACGGCAACTTGTGCGCCGTCGTGATGGAAGTGCATGAGCTGCAGCCTGCCCATTGCCTGTTGCCCCGCCGTCACCCGCATGACGTCCCGGCGTGCGTGGCGCGGCACCGGTCGCTCGTGATCGGGGACCATCAGGTCGACGACGTGGGTTCCGCGCGTGAAGCGGTAAGCAAGAGTCGTCGACTGGTCGAGTTCGTATCCGAGTCGCACGAGCACCGCGGCCGCTTCCGCGTAGTTGAACGCACCTGCTTCGACTCGCACTGCGGCGTCGACGTCGACGGTGACGCGGGTGGTCTCAACCTCTGCGGCCAGTGCGTGCGCCTGCACCATGAGTCCGCCGACGAGTGCCCAACGCTCGATGGGCAGCACGCTGGCCAGCTCGAACACTCTGGGCCAGGGTTCGCGCCACCCACCAATCGGCTCCGCGACTGTGGGGTTGTCACTCACGAGAGTGCCGCCTGTCTGGCCTGGATCCGCTGCCGGGCCGCGCTGCTCGTGCGCTCATCCCCGTAGGCGTACAGCGCGATGTCGGTGACGACGGCGGGTGCATCCGTGTCGAGCTCGATGAGGAGTGTCTCGCCGTCGGCGTCCTCCAGCAGGCGTAGTCGCCTGGCGAGCGTGGCGGCGTCTCGGCTCACCTTGATGTCGAGACCTTCGCCGGTCGAGCTCAGGCCGTCGGCTACCTGGCTGCCCGAGTTCACGTTGCGCCGGGTGCTGCGCCAGAGCGTCGCCCGATTACCGAGCACCTGGTACGCGAGTTCGGCGACAGTCATGGCCCGCAGTCGGCCTCTCAGTCGGCTCCGTTGACTGCCGTCGATCAACTGGGTCGAGCCGCGGTCGAGCAGCTCGCAGGCGGCCCGGACCGTCTGTTCATCCCAGCGACGGCCGCGGGCGGCTGATCGGCTCACGGCGATCAGCGAGCGTCCGGAGACGACCGTCCGCCCGGCCACTGCGCGATGGATGACGCGCCCGTTCTGCGCCAGACGCTGAACTTGCCGCTGACTCAGACCGAGCTGCGTCGCAGCCGAGCGGGTCTCGATCTCCATGACGTATATAGTCGCGTGAGCGACCATATCTGTCAATAGGCCCGCTTCGTGCTCGCGGGCGATGCCGGCCAGCAGATCATGCGGGCGACCGGATGCCCGACTCGACCCCCGGTGCTCTCGAGGTGGTGCCCGTGGCGGAGGGTCGCGAGCTGCCCGCCCTGCTCACGGCTCTCAAGGCCCACCTGGAGCACTTCGGCCCCGACGAGGTGGTCGTGCTGAGCCCGTTCGGCGATCAGTCGTCGCTCGTGGGGCGCTTTCTCGCTCGTGAGCCCGCGAACAAGGAGGAGCGGCAGCTGCGCGAGCTGCTGTCGGGGGAGCGCGCGGTCGCGTGGCGTTCCATCTTCAAAGGCAAGGGTCTGGATGCTGCTGCCGTAGTGCTGACCGACATCACGCCCGACGCCGCGGCCTGGGCCGACGAGCGCCGCCTCAGCTGGAACGACCTGCTCTACGTCGGCATGACGCGCGCGCAGTACGGCTGCACGGTGCTGAGGTCGCAGGGCGCGCCGTGGAGTGGCGAGCTCGACGCCGAGCTCGGGGCGGCGCGCGTCGAGGCCGCGCGGCCCGGCGTGCGCGAGGGGATGCGAACCGTCGGCGGTGCGTCGAGTGCTGGCACCGCGGCGGCGATGGCTCGGATGGTGGCGCGCACGGGCTGAGTCACGGCGGGCGAGCTACCTCGACGTGCTCGACGCGCTGCTCGTGGTCGGGCTGGCGCAGTCTCCGGTCTTCATCACCGGAGACTTGGACCACCAGGTGATCTACCGCCGCCACGAAGGCACCGATGAGGCGACGGATGCTCCGTCCGCCCCGCGCGCAACCATCCTGTGCCGCGTGCCGGGCCTCATGCAGCTGCGCCTGACCTCGAACGTGCGCACGACTCACGAGGTGGCGCGCTTCGTGGCCGAGCTCATCGGCGAGCCGACCCTCTGCAGCGAGCACTGTCGCAGCGACGACGATCAGGTCTCGGTCGAGCGTCACACCTTCGCGACCATGGATGAGCAGCAGCGTCTGCTCGCCGACGCCGTCGAGCGCATCCTGTCGGAGCCGTTCACGGTGCGCGAGCTGGTGATTCTGTCGCCCTACGCCCGCGAGCGGTCGGCTGCCGGCCAGGCGCTCGCTGACCCGACGGCGGATGCCCGCCTCACCTCACGCCTCGGTACGAGCATCGACGACGCGACGCGCATTCGGTGGGGGAGCATCCACGAGTTCAAGGGTCTCGAGGCGCCCGCGGTGATTCTCACGGACGTCGACCTGTCGAAGGGCTACCACCACGATCTGCTCTATGTGGGGGCGTCGCGCGCGACCGATCGGCTGGTGATGCTGGAGGAGCCACTATCCTGACACTTCAGATGCGTTCAGGCATCTCGTTCTTGACGTAGACCGGGTTGGCATTCGTTGCGTAGTACGCCAACCACGCATCACGGAGAGCCTCGTCCTCCACGTCGCGACCAACAAAGATGTACCCATTGCCGCTGTGAGTCTCGATCGCGCCCCACCCGCCATGTGCGTCCGCGAACGCCTGCGTCAGCTCGCCCCAGGTGGGTTTGAGGTGCTGGGTGTCTGCCTGGTGCTTTTGATTGATCAGTTCACCAGTTCGCGCGCAGTACACGGGAGGCATGCCATCAGCGAAGTCTGCATCTCGCCGTCGAATACGCCCCGAGTCGAGGGCAAAGGCGAGCGCGCTCTTCACATTCGCCGCCTCCGAGGGGCTGTCGATAACGTGGCGATAGCTCCAGTCTCGTTCCGTGCCATCAGACCGAACCACGATGATCGCTCTTTGGCTCCGAGACACCGCCTCCTTGCCCGGCAGGCGCCAGGTCTCTTCGACATAGAAGTGGTCGATCCCAGGGCCGATCTTCTCCGCAGCATCAGAATGAAGTTCCAGCACCTCACGAAGGACCTGGTCATTCGTCCCTGATGGGATGGGCGTCCTCACCGGGTAAGTGTGGAGGATTTCGTCCCGAATGTAGTTCTTCGCCTCGGTTCGGCTTCGAAACGTTCTCGACGGAATCACGAACGGTATTGCCATCAGGCCCTCATTTCATTGCTCGAAGGTGGGTGTTCTTGGGCTCGGGAAGTCGCGGCAAACTTAGTTCGAATCGCGCAGAGAACTCGTCTTGATTCAGTGCAACCACTCGCGCAAGTTCGTCGAACGAGTAGCCATGTTCAGTGAGATGGACAGTAATCAGCGACGACATCACTGTGGGATGGTCGTGCGGCACGTCCACAGGCTCCGCCTTTCGCCAGCCCTTTTGGGACATAGAGACCATCAGACTCTTGTAACGATTTTCATCAATCACGCCTAGATCTCGAGCACGCCGGATCAATGCACTGATGGCAACGCGCCAGACGACCTTCAATTGCGCGGCGCGCGCGAGAGTGATTCCCTTCAACGCGGTACGAATCTCCGCAGCAGGCATCAAGAATTCGGCAGCGAATGAATCCGCCTCTCGCTCGGCCTCGTCGGTTGTCACCAGCACGGAGTGCATGACGAGGTGACCGAGTTCATGGGCAAGCGTGAATCGCTCGCGATCGGCTGGCAGTCCCTTGTTCAGGATGATGAGCGCAGGATAAGTCCCGACGTTGTCGAGGCTTATCGCGGCAATCTTGGGGGATTCAAGATTGCCGCGAACCACGATGACTCCGGCAAGTTCCAGCGCAGCCGCCATGTCGCGAATAGGCCCCATTGGCAGACGCCACAGTGCACGAACCGCCCGAGCGACCTCGGCCGGGCTACCGTGCTCCTCGACGTCAAGCGACGGCACCACATACTGGGAGTCGATCTCAATCGAGCGCAGCAGCCTATCGAGGCGCATCCGGGTGAGATTCACCTGCGCCTGGATCTTCCGAAGCGTGGTCTGCGGAAGCGCCTGCTGTTTGCGGTGGTAGAAGGCGGCACTCCCGAAGCCGTAAATCGGGTCTGTCCAGCTGAACGCTTCCAAGGGGTAGTCCAGCGCATCGGCGAGCTTCTGAAGCCTGGCCTCGTCAATCGCTGCCAATCCATTCTCCATCTTGGAGAGGGTCGGCTGCGGTATTCCAGCCAGCTTCGCGAGCTGCGCTCCGCTGTATCCCCGTGATTCGCGCAGAAGAGTCAACATCTGCGGATTCATTGGTCCTACCCTTCGACTTCTTCGCGTGCTGCGGGTCGCGTGCTGCGGACCGGGGGGCCCTGTGGCTGGTCAACGCGAACCGGCAAGACCGGCGCGAGACCCTCATCCCGCAGGTCGATCTGCCAGATGACACGTCCGTCGTAGGTACAGGCGATCGCGAGCACATCGAGACCGATGCCGAGTTCGTCGGGGAGATACCCGGCGACGATGTAGGTAGCAGCGGTCCCATCGAGAACGACCTGCTGTAACTCGAACTCGAGGCGCTGCTGGGTCGGGATGCCGGCCGTCCCGAGCTTTCGGCTGCGGAATTTCTTGAAACGAAGGATCAGGCGTCCATCGTCTAGTGAGACAGTAAGCATCTGCCCCTTGCGGACGGCGGGGATATTCTGTGCGTCGAAGTATGCCTCGGCGTGGAAAGTGATCCGGTCGTAGACCATGTTCGCTCGGGTGGTTGCTCGCGACGTCGCGAGCATAGGCGCAGCAGCAACCGACTCGTGCCAGTCGACCCAGCCCTGTTCGAGGAAACCACGGAGGGCGCCGAGGTGAGGCGCGAGGATGGCTTCGGCATCCTGTCGGGAGAGAAGTTCGTCGATCACGGTCCGATTCTGGTGTATAAATTCTTGCCTGTCAAATATTCGTGAAGTATTCGGGTGTGTCCAGGACCTGGTTCACCGTTGGTGGGCCGAACTATGAGGGGAGCGCCGCGCCGACGGAATCTGGAACAGGCGCATTAGCAATCAGGGCCGGCGCGGGTTGTTGCCAAAGTGCTTACAGGACAGCGATCCGCGGGTCGGACTCGTCGATCGATGAAGCTCGCGCGAAGAAATTTGAGCCCTTGTCGTTGAATAGCCCCGCTTCGGCGCCACACCAAGGTAGGTTCGAATCCAACTAGCTGCACCAGAGGAGAAGTGATGGCTCGTATTCATGAGCTACTGGCCCAGCTTCGGGCACAAGCCCCAGCCCTCGCGCAAGATATCCAGCGGGAGGTTGATGCCCTGCAGGATCGTCGTGCATTCGGACTGAATTTCGAGCGGCACGCTCCGGAAGCGGTTGAGCTACCCGGGCGGCGGGTGCGGGTGGGGGACAAGGTTCGAGTGCTCTCGCCACGCGGTGAGACACCGACCGCCGCCAACCGGTCACTGTTCCGGGTCACCTCGATCGGACGGAGCGAACGCGGACGGCTTGCGTCGCTAGTGCCTCTTGGTCCCGAGTTCGAGGGCTTGGACGAGGCTGAGATCAAACATGCTGTGGCTGTCGATGACCTCGTCGTCGTCGCGGAGTTCCGTGATCCTATCTACCCAGGACTGGTCTCGACCGGCAAGGTCGAGCGCGGAGGTGGGTCCCAGGGCGAACCCGGCAACAAGCCTTACCACGCGGTCATCAGCGCCGAGAACTTTCACGCCCTTCAGTCGCTGCTATTTACCCACCGGGGCAAGGTTGATGCAATCTATATCGACCCGCCGTATAACACCGGCGCGCGCGACTGGAAGTACAACAACGACTATGTCGAGGGTGATGACCTTTACCGTCACTCCAAGTGGCTTGCGTTCATCGAGCGTCGCCTACTTCTTGCCAAAGAGCTGCTGAACCCAGACGACTCGGTTCTCATAGTGACCATCGACGAGAAGGAGTACCTCCGTCTAGGACTCTTGCTGGAACAGGTGTTCCCCGAAGCTCGAATCCAAATGGCCACAGACGTCATCAATCCGCGCGCGGGTGTCGCGAGACCGGGGGCCTTCACTCGGACCGAAGAGTACGTTTACTACGTCTTGGTTGGCGAGCAGTCTGCCGTGGTTCCGGCCATTCAGAGCACGGGGGAGCCGCTCCCGCAAAGAAACACGGCACCAATCTGGTTCTCGCTTATGCGCACTGGATCTAACAGTGCAAGACGAGACCGACCCAATCTGTTCTATCCCGTGTGGGTTCGTGGAGATGGCTCACTGCATTCAGTAGGTGACTCCACCCCTCTATCAGTCGAACGAGACTCGGTAACCAAGCCAGACGCTGAAGAAAGTCTTACTGCGGTGTGGCCCATCCGGCCAAGTGGTGACGAGAACACTTGGCAGCTTGGGCCAGCGGCACTGCGCCTTGCGCTTGCCGAAGGCACCGCGCGCATCAACGCTTCCGGCTCCCGGTTCACGATCAACTATCTCCGAACCGCGGAGAAGAAGCGGATTGAGGCCGGTGAAATCGAGGTTCTTGGGAAGGACGAACGGGGTGCACTCATTCTTCGTCACAAGGAAGGTGTTGTGCGAATGACTGCACCGCGATCCGTATGGCAACTCCGCTCTCACGATGCGGGCCTATACGGGTCGTCCCTTCTTTCGGCTCTCATCCCAGGACGGAAGTTTCCATACCCGAAGTCCCTCTACGCAACCGAGGACGCTCTGAGGTTCGTCATTGGTGCGAAGCCTGAAGCGATAGTTGTGGACTTCTTCTCCGGCTCTGGCACGACTGCCCATGCGGTTATGCGCCTAAATCAGCAGGACGAGGGCCGCCGCGTTTCAATCTCGATCACGAACAACGAGGTCAGTGCCGACGAACAGGCGGATCTGACGAAAGAGGGCTTCCGTCCTGGGGACCCAGAGTGGGAGCGCTGGGGCATCTGCGATTACGTGACCAAGCCGCGAATCCGCGCAGCGATAACTGGAACCACCCCCGATGGCCGCGATGTATCGGGCGACTACAAGTTCGCACATGAGGCCCCGATGGCCGACGGCTTCGAGGAGAATGTGGAGTTCTTCACCCTCACATATGAGACCCCGATGCGGGTGCAGTCGAATCGAGAGTTCTCGCGGATCGCTCCCTTCCTATGGCTACGCGCCGGGTCGCGTGGCAGACGAATCGACTCACTTGTCAACGGGTGGGACGTCACTGACGCGTACGGGGTGCTTGAAGATCTCGACAGGGCCGACGAGTTCCTCGAGGCGATGAACTCCGCGCCAGACGCGCGTATCGCGTACATCGTCACTGATGAAGATCGGCTATTCGAAGCAGTTACCCGCGACTTGCCTATTGGGGTCGAGCCCGTCCGTATGTACCAGTCCTAGCTTTCCAACTTTGAGATCGACGCGATGCGGAGAGTCCGATGAAATTCTCGCTGAAGGACTATCAGCGCGACGCGGTTATTCAGGTGCTTGACAACCTTGAGCGCGCGAAGAGGAAGTACCACGAGGACCACAAAGAGACCTCTTTCACGCTTACCGCGACGACGGGCGCGGGCAAGACCGTGATGGCCGCCGCGGCGATCGAGGCGCTCTTCTATGGAAACGACGAGCTTGATTTCGACCCCGACCCGGGCGCTGTAGTCATCTGGTTCTCGGACGACCCGAACCTCAACGATCAGACCCGCATGCGGCTCATGCAGGCCTCCGAGAAGCTCGACCACAGCCGACTCGTGACTATCGAGTATCCCTTTTCCATGCCGCAGCTCGAGGCGGGCAAGGTGTACTTCTTGAACACCGGAAAGCTCACCGCAAACTCGAGACTCACGCAGAAAGCTGCCCGAGCTCGCGCTGTTGAGGCGACCGGGCAGTCGTCCTTCCTCGCCCCTGACGACCTTGCGTGGACGATTTGGGAGACTCTCGCGAACACGATCGACGATGACGGGCTGTCTGTCTACTTGGTCATCGACGAAGCACACCGCGGCTTCAACACAAGGGCTAGCAGGGACAAGCCGACGATCGTCAAGGGCCTCGTCGACGGCACCGAGACCGGTCTGCCAATCCCGGTCGTTTGGGGCATCTCTGCAACGAGCAAGCACTTCGACGAGGCAATGAGCGAGGCAGACCTGGCCGCCGAACGGGAACAGCTGCCAGCCGTCACCGTCGACCCGGCCCGCGTCCAAGCGTCCGGCCTCATCAAGGACAAGATCGTCCTCGATATCCCAGCTGAAGCCGGCAACCTTGCGACCGCGCTCGCGAGTCACGCCGCCCAGAAGCTTAAGCACTCAGCCGACCGCTGGGGGAAGTACCTCGAGGCGCAGGCGAAGCTGCCGGGCGAAAAGTCGCCCGAGGCGGTCGTGCCGCTCCTTGTCATGCAGATCCCGAACGACGCTGCCGAGGAGCATCTCGACGAGGTCGGCCTCTGGCTCGACACGATCGCAGCTGGCCTCGGTGACATCAGCTCGATCCATGTCCGCCACGTGCTCGGCGACCACAGGACGATGACGTTTGGCTCCTGGGACGTTGAGTGGATTGAGCCACAGCGAGTTCAGGAGGCCACCCAGGTTCGTGTCCTCATCGCGAAGGACGCGATCTCGACTGGCTGGGACTGCCCGCGGGCCGAAGTTCTGCTGTCGTTCCGGCCGGCGAGGGACCACACACACATCGCGCAGCTCCTCGGCCGGATGGTCCGCACCCCGCTCGCACGCCGCATCCCCGGTGACGAACGACTCAATTCCGTCGACTGCATCCTGCCGCATTTCGACCGCACCACCGCGGGCAATGTTGCGAAGTTCCTGACAGGCCTCATCGACGAGATGCCCGGAGGGCCAACGATTGAGGTGTTGCTCGATGGGCGCGAGCTCGCGCCGAATCCGCACGTGCCCGCCGCGGTTTGGGAGCGCCTCGACGCTCTGCCGTCGTACGTCGTACCGCAGCGCGGCGCACGGCCTGTCAAGCAGTTGGTGAGCCTCGCGCAGGCGCTCGCTGCCGATGGGCTGAAGGGCGGCGCGATCAAGTCGGTGGAGAAGCAGATGCATATCACCCTTGATGGCTTCGCCGAGCGCTACGACGGACAGCTGCGAAATGCCGAGGTTGAAGTGCGCACCGTCCGAGGAATGTCGATCGCCGGACGATTCGGCGGCGACAAGCTCACTTACGCCGACTTCACGATTCGGGCAGACGAGCGGGCGATCCGCGTCGCATTTGAGGATGCAAAGCGTGCCTTCGGTGCGGACATTGCACAGTCGTACGTTGACCACCTCGCTGGCGAAGATGACCCGGACGCGGACGACGATGGCCTTCGCGGCGCCTACGTGAGGGCCGCGGCACTAGCGACTATCGCGATCGTGCGCGAGAAAGTGGACGTCGCAGCGAAGGACCTCGTCGACGAGTGGTTCGCCGACCATCGCGTGGCACTTCTTGGCCTCTCCGACGAGAGACGAGAGGTGTACGACGAAATTCGCGCACAGGCTGTCGAACCGCAGTTGCAGCCTCTCCACCGGCCACGAAACCGTATGGCCGACTTCAAGGAGCTCGATGGCGACCAGATACGTGACGCGGATACGATAGACAAGCATCTGATGTCGGACGAGGCTGGCTGGTACCCGATCACGAAGCTGAACGACTGGGAGAAGGCGGTCATCCAGAAGGAGGTTGCCCGCCTCGATTGCGTCGGCTGGTACCGAAACCCTTCTGTCTCCTCCGCCGATTCCCTCGGCGTCACATACCGCGACGGGGTCGGCAACTGGCGTGCCATGCATCCAGACTTCATGCTCTTCAACGACGTAAATGGTCAGATCAAGCCGTCCATCGTTGACCCTCACAGCACCCACCTCGATGACGCGTTAGTGAAGCTGAGAGGCCTCGCGGGATACGCGCAGACGCACGCCAACGACTTTCATCGGATCGACTCAATCGCAAACGGGACAGGTGGCGAACTCCGCGTCCTCGACCTGAAGGACGAGGCAGTCCGAGACTCGGTCATGCACTCGAAGCTCTCCGCCGCCGAAATCTTCGCCGCCCAAGGGAGGAAGTACGCGTGACCATGCCAGCTTCGATTGGATTCACGACTGCCCAGGCGGACGCAATATCTGAGGTGTCGAACCCCCTGCAGCTCATCGCCTGCGCCGGATCTGGGAAGACCGAGGTGCTCGCCCAACGGATCGCGAACATCCTCCAGCAGCCGGGCGTTCAGCCAAGGAACGTCATCGCCTTCACGTTCACCGAAAAAGCCGCGGCAGAGTTGAAGGAGCGCATTCACCGCACGGTTAACGCGGCGATTCCGGACATAGTCGGCATGGCCGAAATGTACGTCGGCACCATGCACGGCTATTGCCTCGACATGCTCCAGACGTACATACCAGAGACATTCAAGTACGGAGTGCTCACCGACATTACGCAGCAGCTGCTCATCGATCGGATGAGTGTGAAGTCTGGGCTCACCACCTGCACAAAGGCCGTCGGCGGTACCGTCTCCACATTGTCCCGATTCAAGGACACCCGCTACTACAAGGGCGCACTATCTATCCTTCAGGAAGACGACGTCACCTTCGGGCTAGTACCTGACGCGGTCAAAGCTTCGCTCGCGTCGTATCAGAATCTGCTGACTGAGCAGCGCTACTTCGACTACACGTCGATGATGGTCGAGGCCGTCCGGTTTCTGGAACGATCTCAGACTGGCCCGATTCTTGACACAGCAGAGCAGTCTTTGCGGGATCACATTGAGCGCGACGTCAAGTTTGTGATCGTTGACGAGTACCAGGACGTAAATCCGATCCAAGAGAAACTCGTCCAACGACTCGTTCACTTTGGCGCGAACCTCTGTGTCGTTGGTGATGATGACCAGACGATCTATCAATGGCGTGGATCCGAGGTGCGCAACATCATTGACTTCACCTCCCGATATGCGGGCGTGCGGTCCATCCGACTCGAAGAGAACTTCCGCTCCTCGAAGGGCGTTGTCGAGCTCGGCCGCTCGGTGGCCGAGAGGCTTGACTCTGCCGAGCGGCTGCCGAAGAAGATGCTTTACGCCTCTCACCAGACCTGGGAACGCGGGGACATGCTTGCCCTCCAGTTCGAGGACGCCCGCGAGGAGGCTGCCTGGATCGCCGAGCGGATCCAGGACCTTCAGGGGCTGCCGTTTCAGGATCGCCCCACCAGCGAACCTCGTGGCCTCTCATGGTCCGATTGTGCGGTCCTGTTCCGGTCGGTGAAGGACGCCGACGCACTAGTTGACGAGTTCCGCCGACTGAATGTTCCCTTCATCATCAAAGGTCTTGCGCGGCTCTTCGATGGAGTCGAGATTCAAGCCTGCGTGGGGATCTTCCGTTACGTGCTCGGGAAGATTGGCGAGCCTGAGCTGCGTGACCTGTGGGATGCGGCATCGCTCATTCCGGGCCCGTCTCTCTGGCCAGGCGCCATGAAAGTTCTCGATGACGGCGCCGACTTCACAAGGAGCACCGCGTGGGGCGCCTACAACATCCAGCGGCTGTTCCTGAAGTTCCTGGAAGCTCTCGACCTTCACGAAGGAACGATCGCTCCTGCGGACTCGAGACGGGCCGAGCTTGTCATGTACCAGCTCGGCAAGTTTTCGCAGGTGATTTCCGATTTCGAGGCAATCCATTTCTCCTCAGACCCCGCGCGCAAGTACGAGTCCTTCGAGGGATTCCTGACCTACCAAGCCCCGAACGTCTACGAGGAGTCGGACGAAGACGCCGGCTATGTCGCTCCCGACGCCGTAGTGATCTCCACCGTTCACCGCGCCAAGGGACTCCAATGGCCAGCTGTCTTCGTGCCGTTTCTTCGCGCCAACCGCTTCCCAATGAAGGCGCCCGGCGGAACGCAAACGATCCCACACATCATTCCGATCGAAGCGGTTCCGAACGGTGCTCGATACAAGACGAACCGGTCGGACGAGACGCGACTCTTCTACGTCGCGGTGACCAGGGCCCAGAAGTACCTTTACTGCACCTACTCTCCAGGCGACTCGGCCATGTATCGACGAGCCTCTGAGTTCTACCTTCACTGCACCGCTTCAGCTTGGATGTCCACAACTGACGAGGGGCTTCCCACCGCGGTTCGACTCGACCCGACGCCCAAGAGGGATACCCCCAACATCGGGGTGTCGTTCTCCGAACTGAAGTACTTGATCGAATGTCCCTACCAGTTCAAGCTCCGATTCATGTACGGCTTCAATCCGCCAATTCATGAGGCACTCGGCTACGGCAAGGGGCTCCATGACGCTCTTGCCGAGATGCACAAGAGGGCGCTTGCTGGCGATGTTCCTGACCGGTCAGAGGCGGAGTCGCTCGTTGACCGACACCTGCACACTCCGTATGCCTACCCGACGCTTCGAGCGGAGCTCCGACGCGCAGCAGTCGATGCCGTCGAGCGTTACTTCGACCGGCATGGTGCAGATCTCACGCGAACAATCCACTCTGAGAAGGTCATCGAGGTCGAGATTTCTCCCGGCGTCACCGTCAACGGTCGTATCGACCTGATCAAGTCACTTGAGACCGGTGAGACTGCAATCGTGGATTTCAAGTCCACGAAGGATTCGCAGTCAGAGAGTGTGACAAGGGACCAGCTGTCGATCTACGCGCTTGGCTACCAACAGCTCACTGGAGAGGACGCTGATCGCGTTCAGATCCTGAACCTCGATGATCAGGGCAAATCCACCAACGATCCCGTGAGCCCTGACCTCGTAGCTGCCATCAAGGCGAAGGTTGATGGTGTCGCCGAGGACATCCGAGCAAATCACTTTGCCTGTGATCACGATCACGCGAAGGAGGCCGCCTTTGACGACTTGGTGTGGCTCACGGCAGGTGGTCAGTCCTTCTGACGCTCACGGAATGGACGGTCAGCGCGGAGGATTCATCATTTGCCTGGGGCTGGCAGGGCCCCCGGCTCTCGCGGTACTTCATGAGTCTCTCGATCAGCGCTATCCCAGCCCGGTCTGGCGTCACGGTGGCAGCCTCCAGCGGTTCAAAGACATCAAGGCGCGGTTGTCGACCAAGATGGACGACGATGGCTTGAGCAGCACTGCGAGACGGAGTTCGACCGCATTCGGGGCTCTTCGCAATCAAGCGGGTAGGTGGGGTCTGAATCCGCCGCTTTCGAGCAGGCTGCGGGCGATGTAGTTGCTGAGGTTGCGGAAGCCGAGCGCACTGCCGCGGAGGTGTTCGAGTCGGCCGTTGATCGCCTCGGTTGGACCGTTCGAGGTGCCGGGCAGGTCGAAATAGGCCAGCACGTCGCCGGCGCGGCGATGCAGGGTGCGGCCGAGCTTGCCCAGCTCGACGAGGACTTCGGGAACGCCGTGACGCAGCGAGTCGATCACCGCTTGCAGGGCTCGGCGCCCGGCGGCTCGGTCGGGGTGCCGGTAGGCGGCGACGATGCTCTGGTAGACGGCCCAGGTGGTCTCGACCTCGACATGCTCGTCGATGGCGAACACCGCCTCGATGCGGGCGCGCTGTCGGTCGGTGAGGAACGCTTCCCCGGTGTGCAGGGCGCGGCGAACACCATAGAGCGGATCGCCGGCGTGGCCGCGGTGGCCGAGGGTGTGCTGTTGGACGCGTTGCCGGGTGCGGTCGAGGGCGTCGCCGGCGAGCTGGACGACGTGGAACGGGTCCATCACCTCGATCGCGTCGGGGAGGGCTTCGGCGGCGGCGGTCTTGAAGCCGGTGAACCCATCCATCGCGACCACCTCGATCCCGGCCCGGAACGCCGGGGACTGCTGCTCGAGCCAGGTCTTGAACACCGGCTTCGATCGGCCCTCGACCATGTCCAGCAGCCGCGCCGGACCCGTCCCGTCACGCACCGGGGTCAGGTCGATGACCACGGTCACGTAGCGGTCCCCGAACCTCGTGTGCCGCCAGACGTGTTCATCGACACCGATCACGGTGACCCCATCGAAGCGGGCCGGATCGCCGATCAGCCTCCGACGGCCTTCCTCCAAAACAGCACTGTTGGCCGTGTGCCAGGACACCCCGAGCCGAGCTGCGACTCGGCTGATCGTGAGATGGTCCACGACGAGCGCGGTGAGCGCCCAGGTGAGCGCTCCACGGGACAGCTTCGACCTCGGCTCAGCCGCCGCGGTGCTGTCCTGCCGCCACGACCTGCCGCATCCCGAGCACCGGTAGCGGCGCACCCGCACCAGCAACGTCGTCGGCCGCTCGCCGAACGGGACATGCGCGAGCCGTCTCGCCTCGGTGCCGCGCGAGACACCCTCCGCCCCGCACCACCGGCACCACTGGTCCGGCTCCACGATCCGGCACTCCAACACCGCCCGATGTGCCTCGATCCGCTGCCCGGCGACCACGAGTCCGAGCTCCTCGAGACGGCAGAAGACAGTCAGATCGGCGGGGTCGAAGGTAGCGTTGAGCACGTCGAGGTCTTTCTCGGATGGTGAGCCTGAAGAACTTCCATCCTGGAAGACCTCGACCCTGTCTCCAGACCCCGACGCGCTACCGACCTACCCCCTCAACTGCGAAGAGCCGCATTCGGGTATAGGGCTTTTCCGCGGGCGTGCTCCGGGTGAGCCAGCGGCGCCTAGAACCCGCGCCCGATCTGCTGCAGCCGCTCAACTCGCTCCGCCACCGGCGGGTGCGAGCCGAGCCACTGCGCCAGCACACCCGAGCCGATCGTGTTGACGAAGAACAGCCCGCGCACCTCGAACGACGCGGCCTGCGCCGTCGTCGGGTGCGCCTGAATCGGGCTCATCCCAATCGGGGGTGTAGGAGTTGGGGTCTGAAGCCGCCGGTCTCGAGCAGGCTTCGGGCGATGTAGTTGGTCAGGTTGCGGAACCCGAGTGCGGAGCCGCGCAGGTGTTCGAGCCGTCCGTTGAGCGCCTCGGTCGGCCCGTTGCTGGTGCCGGGTCGTTCGAAGTAGGCGAGCACGTCAGCGGCTCGCTTCTTCAGGGTCCGGCCCAGGGTGGTGAGCTCGGTGAGCACCTTGGGGACGCCGGCGCTGAGGTCGGTGATCAGCTTCTCCATGAGCTCGCGGCCACGTTGCCGGTCCTCGTGGCGATAGGCGGCGATCATGCGCTGGTAGACACCCCAGCTCGCCTCGACCTCGACGTGAGCGTCATCAATGAACAGCGCGCGTAGCCTGTCGCTCTGCTTGTCGGTGAGCAGGTCCGCGCCGGTGTGCAGCGTGCGCCGCGACTTGTAGAGCGGATCGTCCCTGAACCCACGGTGCCCGTGGATCGCGAGTTGGACCCGGCGCCGGCACCTGTCGAGGGCGTCACCGGCCAGGCGCACGACGTGGAAGGGATCCATCACCGTGACCGCGTCCGGGATCTCCTCCGCAGCGGCGGTCTTGAACCCGGTGAAGCCGTCCATCGCGACCACCTCGACCGCGTCACGGAAGGCGTCGTCGCGGTCGGCGAGCCAGGTCTTGAACGCCGCCTTCGACCGGCCCTCGACCATGTCCAGCAGCCTTGCTGGGCCGGCGCCATCGCGGACCGGGGTGAGGTCGATGATCACGGTGACGTACTTGTCGCCACGCCTGGTGTGGCGCCAGACGTGCTCATCGACGCCAATCACCTTCACGCCCGCGAACCGCGTGGGGTCGTTGATCAGCAGCCGCTTGCCTTCGGCCAGGACCGCGTTGTTGGCGGTGTCCCACGCGACCCCGAGTCCCTCGGCGACACGGGCGACGGTGAGGTGTGCGACCACGATCCCTTCCAGCGCCCACCGCAGCCCGGTGCGCGAGAGCTTCGCGCGTGGCTCCGCCGCGGCGCTGGTGTCTTGGCGCCACACGTGTCCGCAGTCTGCACAGCGGTAGCGGCGCACTACAACTTCCAGCACGGTCGGTCGCCAGCCCAGCGGCTCGTGGGCCAACCGCCGGATCACGGTGTCACGAGCGGCGCCTTCGCTGCCGCACCGCCGGCACCACTGATCTGGTTCCACCACGCGGCACGCGAGGACCGCACGATCCGGTTCAAGTCGTTGCCCGATCACGCTCAGACCGAGGCCGTCGAGTCGAGCGAAGGCGGTCAGGTCAGGGCGGCCGAAGCCGGGCGGCGGGGTAGCGTCGGGCACGTCGAGGTCTTTCCGATGGATGGCGTAGGAACCTCCATCGTCGGGAGACCTCGACGTCTATCTGCGGACCGACGCGCCCGGCCGACCTACACCGTCATCTGAGAAGACCCCTGAATCGTCGTAAGCGCCCGCACGAGCCCCTCCGGAAAGCGCGTGAGCTCGACGCCGCTCGCGTCGGCGAGAAACTCGCGGCGACGCGACACCGCCGAGCTGATGAGGGGGCCGAGCACGAAGGCCACGACCGCGAAGGCGGTGCCGATGACGATCATCACGAGGCCGAGCATCCCGAGAATGAGACCCAGGCCGAACTTGAACTCGCTGATCACCGACTGCACCATTGCCCAGCCGAGCATGAGCAACACGCCGGCGAGCGAGGCGATTGAGCCGACGAGGGCGAAGGTCGTGAGGGTGACGCGTCCGTCGTGGTTGACGATGTGCGCCACCTCGTGTGCCACCACCGCCTCGAGCTCGCTGTCGTCGAGCAGGTCGAGGGCTCCGGTCGTGACGCCGATGACCGCGTTCTTCGGGCTGAGCGACGCGGCGAAGGCGTTGGGGGCGGGGTCGTCGATCACTCCGACGCGCGGCATCGGGATGCCCGCTCGAATCGCTGTCGTCTCCACCACCCGGTGCGGCCGGGGTTGTTGCTCGGCGTCCGCGGCCGCCCACCCGGCGGTGCTCGCGGCCGACGTCGTCGCGGTGCTGAGCGCCCACCACGCGTAGAGGGGACAGAAGATCAGCAGCAGCCAGAACGGCCACACCTCGCCGACCACCCACGCGCTGAACAGCCCGAGCCCGACCACGGCGACGCAGTAGAGCGCGATGAGCAGGATGCTCCACCGCTTGTTGCGCGCGATCTGCCGGTACATGGGATGAATCTACTTCGCTAGTGAGGTGGGGGCCGTGTCGAACCCCGCACGGATCACCGAACTCCCGTCTGGTGCTCGCCTCCAGCAGCCAATGTCTGGGGACAGCCGTAGCCTGGGCACAGCCCTTCCCGAGGAGAACCCGTGTACCTGACCATGAACGAGCACGGCGAGCGACTGCTCGTCACTTCGGCGAGCGACCTCAGTCGCGCCGCCGAGTGCGAGTTTGCCGTCGCGCGCGACCTGGACGCGCGGCTCGGGCGACTGCCCGCCGTCGAGCAGCCGCACGACGCGATGCTCGAGCGCACCTCCACTATGGGCGACGCACACGAAGCCGCGATCATCGCCGACTACCGCGCTCGCGCCGACCACCCCGACGACGTGCTCGAGATCGACCGCGCCGACAGCGCCGAGCTCGACGCCATCGAGCCCTACGCCGAACAGACCCTCGACGCGCTGCGGCGCGGCGTTCCCGTCATCGTGCAGGCCACCTTCGTCGACCGCGATCACAACACGGGGGAGTCGGGCGACCTGCCGATCGCCTTCGTCGGGTACGCCGACTTCCTCGTGCGGATGCCCGACGGCGCCTACCGCGTGCAAGACAGCAAACTCGCACGCCGCGCCAAAGTGACCGCACTGCTGCAGCTCGCCGCCTACGCCGAGCAGCTCGAGCGGCTCGGCATCCCCGTCGACCGGGAGGTGGAGCTGATCCTCGGCAACCGTGAGCGGAGCATCCACCGCCTCGACGACATCGCTCCAGTACTGCGCGCCCGACGCGCCCGCCTGCACCAGCTGCTGCGCGACCGCCACGCCGCCGACGCGCCCATCGCGTGGCGCGACCCCAGCGTCACCTACTGCCGCAGCTGCGCCTGGTGCGAGCACGAGATCGCCGCCTACGACGACGTCAGCCAGGTCGCCGGGCTCAACGGAGCCCAGTGGACCAAGCTCGGCACCGCCGGCATCGAGACCCTCGCGCAGCTCGCCGAGAGCCGTGGCCCAGTAGAGGGCATCGCCGCGAGCACGCTCGACACCCTGCGTCTGCAAGCCGAACTGCAGCGCCACGCCGCCGGAGCCGAGCCCGGCACCGCCCCGCCCGTGCGCGTGCGCGACCCCGCCGTGCTGCACGCCCTGCCCGCGCCCAGCGCCGGCGACCTCTACTTCGACTTCGAAGGCGACCCGCTCTACGCCGAGCACGACCCCGCCCGCTGGGGCCTCGACTACCTCTTCGGCATGGTCGACACCGAGAGTCAGTTCACCGCGTATTGGGCGCACAGCTTCGCCGACGAACGGGATGTCCTGCTCGACTTCCTCGCCGACGTGCAAGCCCTCCGCGCCCTCCACCCCGACCTGCATGTCTACCACTACGCCGCCTACGAGCGCACGCACCTGCGGTCGCTCAGCGCCCGGCACGGGGTGGGGGAAGAGGTCGTCGACGAGTGGCTGCGCAGCGGCCTGCTCGTCGACCTGTACCCGGTCGTGCGCAAAGCCCTGCGTGTGGGCAGCCCCAGCTACTCCATCAAGTACCTCGAACCCATCTACTGGCCCGAAGCACGCGAAGGTGCAGCCGTCGCGCGGGGCGACGACTCCGTCGCCGAGTACGTGCGCTCGCGCGAGCTGCGGGCCGCGGGCGACACCGCCGCCGCGCAGCAGATACTCGACGACATCGGCGACTACAACCGCGTCGACTGCGTCAGCACGCTGCGGCTCGCCTCGTGGCTGCGCGAGCTCGCGGCCGAGCATCCCGCGCCGGCACCCGCCCTGCTCGATGACGACGCCGTCGACGACGGGCCCGACATCGACGACTCGCCTTTGCGCAGCGCCCTGCTCGAGCTCGCCGCCAACGCCGACGGCACCCCCGCGACCGAGCCCGACCGTAGCCCCGAGCAGCGCGCCCTCGCCTACGCGGCGGCCGCCATCGACTACCACCGCCGCGAGCACAAGACCTACTGGTGGGAGCACTTCGACCGCCTCGTAGCACCCCTCGACGACTGGGCCGACGTGCGCGACGTCTTCACCGTGGCGCCGGATGCTCCGCACGAGTCCACCCCGTGGAGCAAGACCGGCAAGCAGCGGTCGCTGCGCCGCACGCTCACGCTCTACGGAACGTGGGCCCCCGGCTCCCGCCCGACCGTCGGCGGCATGAGCGGCCCGTTCGCCGTGTACGACCAGCCCGCGCCGATGCCGTCGAGCAACCGCGACCGGCTCGCGCGCTCCACCCGCAGCGTCTCGATCGCGGCAGTCGCCGACGACCACGTCGTCGTCACCGAGACACTCTCCGACGGAGTCGACGAGTACGACGACCTGCCCGTCGCCCTCACGCCCGGGCCGCCCCCGCCCGCCGGGCAGCAGAAGCCCGCCATCGAGGAGTGGGGAGCCGCGCTTCTCGATGCGGCCTCGACGACGCTCCCGGAAGAGTGGCCGCGCGATGCTGCGACCGATCTCCTCCGCCGCGTACGGCCGCGCATCCAGGACGCGCCCGAAGGCACCGTCTTCGACTGCCGGTGGCCGGGCATGGCGGCCCGACCAGCCGAGGGTCACTACATGATCGCGACCGTCGTCGCGCACCTGCTCGACCTCGACCGCTCCTACCTCGCCGTGCAAGGCCCGCCCGGCACCGGCAAGACCTACCTCGGCTCCCACGTCATTGCCACCCTCGTGCGAGAGCACGGCTGGAAGGTCGGCGTCGTCGCGCAGAGCCACACGACCGTCGAGCACGTGCTCACCGGCGTCGTGCAGGCCGGGCTCGACGGGCGACGCGTCGGCAAGGCGCCCAAGGGTGGCGGCGACCCCGCCGACTACGCGACCGCGCGCTGGACGGTACTCGGCAAGGCCGACCAGCTCGCCTCCTTCACCGCCGACCGCGCTGTTGACGGACACGGGGGCTACGTGATCGGCGGCACCGCGTGGGACTTCGCCAACCCCAAGCGCGCCGGCCGCCGCAGCCTCGACCTGCTCGTGATCGACGAAGCTGGCCAGTTCTCCCTCGCCGCCACCATCGCCGCGAGCATGAGTGCGAAGAATCTGCTGCTGCTCGGCGACCCCCAGCAGCTGCCCCAGGTCAGCCAGGGCACGCACCCTGAACCGATCGACGGCAGCGCCCTCGGCTACCTCAGCGAGGGGCACGACGTGCTGCCCGAGGAGTTCGGCTACTTTCTTGCCGAGACCCGCCGACTGCATCCCGCCCTCGTCGAACCCGTGTCGCTGCTCAGCTACGAAGGCCAGTTGTTCGCGCACGAGAGCACCTCAGAGCGACGGCTCGAGGGCGTCGCGCCCGGGCTGCACCCCGTGCCCGTCGAGCACCACGGCAACGCCACCGAGTCGGTCGACGAAGCCGACGAGGTCGTGCGCCTCGTGCAGCAGCACCTCGGCGCAGCGTGGTTCGACGGCGAGCAAGTGGGTGCACCCACACGGCCCCTCGAGAGCCGCGACATCATCGTCGTCACCCCCTACAACGCGCAGCAGCAGACCATCCGCGAACGGCTCGACGCCGCCGGGCTGCACGACACGCGCGTCGGCACCGTCGACAAGTTCCAGGGGCAGGAAGCCGTCATCGCGATCGTCTCGCTCGCCGCCTCGAACTCACGTGACGCACCCCGCGGCATGGAGTTCCTCCTCAACCGCAACCGCCTCAACGTCGCTATCTCGCGGGCCCAGTGGGCGGCCTACCTCGTGTACTCACCCGGGCTGCTCGACTCGCTGCCCGCCACACCAGGGGGAGTCGCCGAGCTCAGCGCCTTCATCCGCCTCACCGAGGAACGGCCCGATTGACCGGCACCGGGAGTGCCACCAACCTCTCCTCCCCGTGAAGCTGTCGACGTAGCGAGTCCACGGTCGCCCCTCGAGCATGCGCACGAAGTGACTTAGTAAGGCACTCTTCCTCGAATGATCTCCACTTCATCCACCCGCGATTGATTCGGCCACTTCTGTGAACTATGGTTGGCGACAGATAGAGGTGAGAAAGACGGCCATCTTCGACCGGTGGTTGTCGAATGTCAAGGACATGCGCGCCGTCGCACGCATCCTGGTGCGCATCGATCGACTCGCACAGGGGAACGCAGGCGACGCTCGATCGATAGGTTCAGGACTATGGGAACTGCGCATCGACTGCGGGCCCGGGTACCGGGTCTACTACCTGCGACGCGGAAAGGCTCTCGTGCTTCTGTTGTGCGGCGGTGACAAGTCGACGCAGTCGCGTGACATCGAGCGGGCGTACGAGTTGGCGAGCGAGTGGAGAGGGCGGCACCATGAAAGCTGAGACGGTGAGTCGCTTTGATGCGGCCGACTACCTACCGGACGTGGAAACGGCGGCGGCGTACCTGGAAGCCGCGATCGAAGAAGCCGGAGACGACCCGGCTGTGATCGCTACGGCTCTTGGCGCCATCGCGCGTTCCGGCAACCTCAGCGAGTTGTCACGTCGAACAGGGATAAGCCGCGAAGGTCTGTACAAGGCGCTCTCCGCCGAGGGCAATCCCAGCTTTGCGACGATCGTCAAGGTAGCTAGGGCTCTCGGGCTCTCCATCGAGTTCCACGCCAGCGCACCGTAGGACGCATGCACACAGCCTGTGCCATGGCTTCAGACAGTCAACTATCGCCGTCGCGGCGCGGGTAATTTCGTCATACGATAATGCGCATGGAGAGAGGCGAGACGGTCGTTGGCGAACCGGTCGCCGACGAGCAGATCGTTGCATGGGCCGCCGAGGCTGAGTCCGGCTACGGTGTGGACGCTCTCAAGAAACGTGGCCGCGGTCGACCCGGTCGCGGGGCGGTTGCCTCGCAAGTAGTCGCACTGCGCCTCACCGAGGAGGAACTCGCCGACATCGATGCGCGTGCCGCGCGTGATGGAAAGACGCGCTCTGACGTGATTCGAGAGGCATTGCACAACGCAGTCACGTGAGATCCAGGCTCGCTGCGTCTCTCGCTACCGTGGAGCCATGCGCGTACGACTCCGCCTCGCAGACTCCGCGCCCTTAATCTGGCGCACGCTCGACATCGATCCGAGCACACCCCTCGACGTCATGCACCTCGTGCTGCAGCGGCTCTTCGACTGGCAGAACGTGCACCTGCACCAGTGGCGCACCCTCGACCCCTGCTCTCGCGCCCACGACGGCGTCGACCTCGCGTGGCTGCCCGCCAACCTGCTCGACGAGATGGACGGACTGCCCGACACCGACGAGACGATCGGCGACGCGCTCGCCCTCGCCGACGGCACGCTCCACTACGAGTACGACTTCGGCGACAGCTGGCACGTCGCGATCGAACGGCTCGACGACGAGAGCGACGACATCAAACGCAGCAACGATGCCCGGCCCATGCCCGCGGTCGACGGCGCAAGGCGCGGCCCGCTCGACGACGTCGGAGGTATCCACGCCTGGAACGAGGCCGTCGCCATCCCGCAACGTTCTCGCATGCCCGTCGACCCGGCGCAGTTCGACCCGGCAACGGCGACCGCGTCGGTGCGCCGACTGCTCGACGTCACGACCGAGCTGCCCGCGCTGCGGCCACTGCTGACGCGCGTGAACTCCGAAGTGGGACAGAAGTGGCTCGAGCGCGCTGCGGCGGCGGCCGAACATCCACCGATTGCCACCGACGCCGCAATCGAGGCGAGCATCGCGCCCGTCCGCTGGATGCTCCGCCGTATCGGCCCCGAGGGCACAGCCCTCACCGCTGCAGGCTGGTTGCCGCCCGCCCTCGTGCGCGAGGCCATGCGCGAGCTCGGCGGGGAGCACCGCGATGTCGGGAAGATGAACCGGGAAGATCTCACTCCCGACATCTCCGACCTGCGTGCCCGGATGCGCTGGCTCGGGCTGCTGCGCGTTGCGAAGGGCCGCATCGCGTTGACGGCGGTCGCGCGGCGCCTTGTCGGCGACCCGGGCGGGCTGTGGCGGCACGTCGCCGAGAACCTCGTTTCCCGGCAGACGAGCGACGTCAGCCGCGACCTCATGCTGCTGCTAGCCCTGCACCTGGTCACGGGCCGAACGCTCGACGAGCGGCAGCTCGCGGCGCAACTCGCGCTCGACCTCACCGCTCTCGGCTGGCGCGATCCGGGTAGGGGAGTCCCCGGCGATCAGCTGGAAGGCACCGTGTCGACAGACTCGGTGCGGTACATGCTCTACGAGGTGCTCCCGGCGCTGCACGACCTCGGCGCGTTCGCAGAAGGCCGCAAGCGCTGGGAGTGGAGTGGCGAGCTGACCTCTACTGGTCGTGCGCTGGGCTGGCAGATGCTTGGCAGAATGCTGCCCGCCTAGAGCCGCCTCCTCGGGTTGCTCCTCCCCAGCAGGTCGGGCGGGTTGCCACCGCACGGATGTTGGCACGATCGACATGCGGAGTCGACTCGCGCGGCATCCTTCACGGCATGACCGGCGCCTTCCGCACCTACCGCCCCGTGGCCGCCGACGACCTTGAGCGACTCGAAGCGCGCATCGCCTCCGTGCTCGGCCCCGCCATCCGCTGGCAGCTGTGGTTGTTCTTCCCGCCCAGCGCGTTCGGCGGCGACGGGCTCAGCATGCCGTGCAACGACCTGCCGCGGCGCCCGCCCGCCGACGCGGCCGACATGCTGTTCACGGCGATCGATGAGATCGCCCGCCACACCGCGCACACCGAGCTTATTCTCGCGCTCGAGCGGCGCGGGTCGCCCGACCCCGGTCGCCTCGACCGCGACTGGATGCGCGTCGTCGCCGACGCCTGCGACCGGGCGGGCGTGCACCTGCGGTCCGTCCTCATCAGTCACACGCGCGGCGTACGCGAGCACGCGCCGCCCGAGTCGACCCTCGTCGAAGCCTGATCCGTGAAAGTTATACCCGGTTATACTTTCGGCATGAAGACCGCGATCTCGGTTCCCGACCCGCTGTTCGAGAAGGTGGAACGTGCGCGGCCCGATCTCGGCATGAGCCGCTCGCAGTTCTACGCGACCGCGGCGAAGCACTACCTCGACAGCGTCGAGCGTGAGGCTCTCACGAGCGAGATCGACGCGGCACTGCAGACCGTGCGCGGCGACTCCCACGCGCAGGCTGCGGAGGAGCACGAGCGCGCCGACCTCTCGCAACAGTCGCTGCGTCGGCTGGAGCTCCTCACTGAGGATGACGACTGGTGATCGCACGCGGCGACGTGTGCTGGGTCGATCTCGGGCCCATCGTCGATCGGGGCCCGGCAAAGCACCGCCCCGTCGTCATCGTCCAGAGCGACGACTACACGCGCTCCCGACTCGGCACGGTCGTCGTCGCGGCGATCTCGAGCAGCACAGCGCGTGCGGGCATCCCCGGGAACGTTTTCGTCCCTACGAGCGCGAGCGGGTTGCCGAAAGACTCCGTCGTGATCGCCACTGAGGTGCTGACGCTCGACCGAGACCACATCGGCGAGCCGATCGGCCGGCTGCCGACGCCCCTCATGCGGGAGATCGACTCGGGGCTGCGGCGCGTGCTCAGTCTGTAGGGCGGCTCGGCTCGCGCTGAGCATCCCGAACCGCATCATGACCGGGCTTCGCCTGCCACGGCCAGCGGCCCGTGATCTCCAGCTCGAGCACGAAGCTCAAGCCGGTGCGCACGAGCACGATGATGGCGAGCACTCCCACGTTCTCGAGGGTCGGCTCGACCGCGACCGTGCGCACGATGTCGCCCGCGACGAGGAACTCGAGGCCCAGCAGGATCGACCGGCCCAGGTGTCGGCGCAGCGACTCGAAGACGTCACCTGACCGTCGCACCAGGTTGGGCACCGCGAGGGCCGCCGAGACCAGTACGCCCACGAGGACGGCGACGATGCCGACCCCCTCGAGCACGTTTGCGGCCAAAGATGCCCATTCGCGAAACTGTTCATCGATCAGCATGCCGACAGCCTAGGTGTACTCGGTCATGACGTTGGTGACACTCGGGTGATCGGGGGTTTGCCTCCGCAGGCGGTGTGGGCTCGAGTGTAGTTGTAGTGCTCCAGCCAGGGCTCCAGGGCGTCGTGGCGGGCCTGGTTCGAGGTGAAGGGGTGCCGGTATGCCCAGCTCTTTTGCATGGTCCGGTTGAAGCGCTCGGCCTTGCCGTTCTGCCACGGGCAGTGCGGTTTGGTCAGCACGTGGCGTGCGCCAAGCACCGTCAGAACGTCTTGGAAATCGCGGGAGCGGCGGTAGTTCCACGCGTTGTCGGTCATCACTCGGCGGATGGTGATGCCGTGGGCGGCGAAGAACTCGGCTGCGGCTTTCAGGAACGCCGCGCAGGTGGCGCCGGTCTCATCGGGCAGGATCTGCGCGAACGCCAGCCGGGAGTGGTCATCGACGGCGACGTGGACGTAGTCGAACCCGAGGCGGCGTTGCCGCCGACCGTGATGATCGATCGTGTCGGGCCCCTCGATGCGCCACCCGCCGCCGAAGGGGATACGGCCCAGCTTCTTCACATCGATATGGATCAGGTCCCCAGGCTTGTCGTGTTCGTAACGGTGCGAGCTGCGGCGGGATGCTCGGATCTGCACCCCGGTGACGGGGTCGAGCTCAAACAGTTTCGGCAGACCGGCGCGGGCGACGATGCGGGAGGCGGTGGAGGCACTCACCCCGCAGGTGACAGCCAGATCGGTCGGCCCCACGCGTTGCGCTACGCGCACCGCTATCACCGCTGCCGCCTGCGAAACCGGTGTTCTGGTCGGCGACCGTCGCGGCCGTGAAGACCTGTCGTTCAGGCCTGCGAGGCCCTCGGACCGGTATCGAGTAACCCAACGGTGAGCGCACTGCCGGGACACGCCCAGCTCTTTAGCGACATGCGCCACGGGGCGTCCGTCGAGCACGCGTTGAGCGAGAAGGTGACGACCACGAGGAGTGATGTCGACAACGCTCGAAAATTGGACAGTATCGACGCTTGAAATGTGAACACTCGACGATTGGAGAGTGATCACTTTGGAAGATTGGGCATTGATTCGGAGGTTGGCTGCGGAGGGCGTGCCGAAGGCGCGGATCGCGGCGCGGTTGGGGATATCGCGGACCACGGTGGTGAAGGCGGTGCAGTCAGATTCCCCGCCGAGGTATCAGCGCAAACCTGCCTCGTCGTCCTTCAGCCCCGTCGAGGCGCGGGTGCGGCAACTGTTGGAAGACAATCCCGAGTTGCCGGCTGTGGTGCTCGCGGAGCGGGTCGAGTGGACGGGGTCGATGAGCTGGTTCCGTCAGAACGTGAAGCGGCTGAGGCCGGATCATCGCCGGATTGATCCCGCGGACCGGCTCACCTGGGAGCCAGGAGATGCTGCGCAGTGTGATCTGTGGTTCCCGCCGCGGAAGATCCTGTTGGAGGACGGCACGCTGAAGCTGCTGCCGGTGCTGGTGATCACCGCCGCCCATTCCCGGTTCACCGTCGCCACGATGATCCCGACTCGCAAGACGGAGGATCTCTTGTTGGCATCGTGGGAGCTGATCCAGCAGTTGGGTCGCGTGCCGCGCAGACTGATCTGGGATAACGAGCCTGGCATCGGCCGGGGTCGGTCTGGCGCCGATGGTGTTGCCTCCTTCATGGGCACGTTGGCGACGAGGTTGGTGTTGTTGCCGCCCAGAGATCCGGAGTCCAAGGGCATCGTGGAGCGACGCAACGGCTGGTTCGAGACCTCATTCATGCCCGGCCGTTCCTTCATCTCCCCGGCGGACTTCAACACTCAGTTCTCCGACTGGCTCACTCGCGCGAACTCGCGGGTGGTGCGCACGATCAAGGCGCGCCCGATCGAGAGGATCGATGCTGATCGTGCCGCGATGCTGCCCCTGCCGCCAATCCCGTTGCATTTGGGGTGGCGCTCCAGGATCCGGTTGGGACGCGACTACTACGTTCGGTTGGACACCAACGACTACTCCGTCGATCCGAGCGTGATCGGTCAACTCGTCGATGTCACCGCGGACCTGCACCGCGTCCGGGTTCGCGCCGCGGGACGCTTGGTCGCCGATCACCCCCGAGCGTGGGCGCGGGGGATGACGATCACCGATCCGGTCCACGTTGAGCGTGCGGCACGCTTGCGTCAACAGTTTCAGCAGCCACGCCCGGTTCGCGTTGCTGATGATCTGGCCCGCGACCTTGGCGACTACGACCGCGCATTCGGCCTGACCGGTGAGGTCAGCTGATGGCAACCTCGAAGACGTCCTCGGAGTCGGTGAAGCAGATCACCTATCTCGCCGCCGCGCTCAAAGCGCCCCGGATCGTGGAGGCCGCCACGCGCCTGGCTGACCAAGCCCGAGATGCCAGCTGGACGCACGAGGACTACCTCGCCGCCGTGCTGGAGCGCGAGGTGTCCGCTCGGAACGCCTCCGGAGCAGAGCTGAGGATCAAAGCCGCAGCCTTGCCGACCCGCAAGACGTTGGAAGACTTCGACTGGGACGCTCAACCGGCAACACGTCAGCAGATCGCAGCACTGGCCTCGGGGGCCTTCCTCACCGAGGCTCGCAACGTGGTGCTGTTGGGCCCGCCCGGCACCGGCAAAACGCACCTCGCGACAGCGCTCGGGATCGTCGCGGCCCGCGCCGGGCATCGCGTGCTCTTCGCGACAGCGACGGACTGGGTCACCCGCCTCACCGACGCCCACCGGCAAGGTCGCCTCCCGCAAGAGCTCGCGCGGTTGCGGCGTTACGGGCTGATCATCGTCGATGAGGTCGGCTACCTCCCCATCGAGCAAGACGCCGCGAACCTGTTCTTCCAACTCGTCTCTTCCCGCTACGAACACGCCTCGCTCATCTTGACCAGCAACCTGCCGTTCTCCAGCTGGGGCAACGTCTTCGGCGACCAAGCCGTCGCCGCGGCGATGATCGACCGCATCGTGCACCACGCCGACGTGCTCACCCTCAAGGGCGCCAGCTACCGACTGCGCGGCCGAGGCATCGACAGTCTCCCCAGCAGCCGCACCACGACCGACAACACCGCTGGCTAGACTGCCCGCAACCGTTCACTTTTCCAGCGTCGGAACCGTCCAGAACTCAAGCGTCGTCGACAAGTGAGCCGCGCATTACGGTGGGTCATAGAGAAGGCCTCCACTTCGGTGACGTTGAACACCACCAATGTTGGAGGCCTTCTCCCTACAGAAGTGTCACCAACCTGCTGACCGAGTACACCTAGGAGACTGCTGAACAAGGGGTCTTGACCGTGGTCGGCTGGGCCGTGTCGGTTCTCTGGGCGGGCGTCGGTGGCTCGGTTCTTGGTCTGCCGTGCCAATAGTTGTCTGCCCGGAAGGCGGCGTTGCGGCACTGTTGGCGGGGGTTCCGCCGAGCTGCGACCGTGATTGGGCGCACTGGCTGGCTCTATCCGAGCGCCCAGTTCCCGTTGTGGAAGGTGAGGCCGAGGTTGAGAAGTCGTTTGAGGTTGATTCCGGCGGCGCGGGTGACCCACCAGGCGTTGTTCTTCGCGACGCCACGGAACGGCACGCGTCTGGCGTCGCGGGTGAGCCACGCGATTGAGCGTTCGACCATTGGCCGGTGTTGCCGGTAATCGGCTTGGAAGCCAGGATCTGAATCCCCCCGGCGTGTTCGGAGACTCGATTCCTTGGAAGGATCAGTCTCATGGCACGACCCAACAAGTATCCGCGCGAGCTTCGTGAGCGCGCAGTCCGCATGGTCGCCGAGGTGCGGCCTGACTATCCCAGCGAGCACGCCGCGATCACCGCGGTCGCCGGCATGCTCGGCATCGGCTCGCCCGAAACGGTCCGAACCTGGATTCGGCGGCAGCAGGTCGATGTCGGCCAACGGCCGGGGGTGACCACCGAGGCGCAGGCGGAGATCAAGAAGCTCAAACGAGAGAACGCCGAGTTGCGGCGGGCGAACGAGATATTGAAGGCGGCTTCGGCTTTCTTCGCGGCCGAACTCGACCGGCCAGCGAAGCGATAGTCGCGTTCATCACCGACCACAAGGACCGCAATGATGGTGGCCTGCGATGGGGTGTCGAGTCGATCTGCGCCGTGCTCACCCAGCATGAGGTGAAGATCGCCCCATCGACCTACTATGACGCCCGCAAGCGTCGACCCTCAGCGCGGCAGGTGTCCGATGAGCGGTGGAAGCCGATCGTGCTGGGCTGCTGGCAGCGGCAACGGCGCGTGCTGGGCGCTCGGAAGCTCTGGTTGCGTCTGCGCCGCGAGGGCCACGACATTGCCCGTTGCACGGTGGAGCGCCTCATGCGCGAGCTCGGCATCGCTGGCGTGCGACGTGGGAAACGCACCAATCCGGTCGATGCTGACCCGCGCGAGACCAGACCTGCCGACCTTGTCGATCGGCATTTCGCCAGGTTCCGCACGAACCAACTCTGGGTCGCTGACTTCACCTACGTGTGGTCGTGGTCCGGATGGGTTTACGTCGCGTTCGTGTTCGATGTTCACTCCCGCCGCATCCTGGGCTGGCGGGCGGCGACGAGAATGACGACGCCGCTGGTGCTCGACTGCCTGGAGATGGCGTTCTGGACCAGGCGCCGCGAGGGCGTCGCCGACTTCGCCGGACTGACGCATCACACCGATGCCGGCAGCGTCTATACGTCCATTGCCTTCACCGACCGCCTGATCGAGGAAGGCATCGACCCCTCGGTTGGATCCGTCGGCGACGCCTACGACAACTCCCTCGCGGAGTCCCAGATCGGACTCTATAAGACCGAGTTGATCCATCACGAAGGGCCCTGGCGAAACGTCGATCAGGTCGAGGCCGCGACCGCGGACTGGGTGCAGTGGTTTAACACCGAACGCATCCACAGTTCGATCGATGACCTCACCCCGATCGAACTGGAGCAGCTCGAATATGCTCTGACCGAGCCCCTCGAACAAGCGGGCTGACACCAGCAATACGCTCTCCGAACACGCCGGGGGGATTCAATCCGCGGCTCGGGCCCGGTGTTCGCGTTTGATCCGGTCATGCGCAGTCACGGTCATCTTCCGTCCTCGCGCCGCCGTGGTGCATCGAAGCTTCAACGGACAGGAGGAGCAGACGCTGCCGAAGGTCACTGTTCCCTTGGCGGCGATCGGTCGGGTGACTCCGGCCGGGCAGGTCATCGTTCCCGCGGTGTCATCGACGGTGAAGTCATCGATGGTGAACCCGTCAGGAACCGCCCGGGCCAGCGGCATCGGCTTGATAATCGCGGTGTGACCGGCGGTTCCGATCTGGTCGAGCAGCTCACCGCTGCCGTAGGCCGAATCGGCCAGCACGTCGACCGGTTCCTCGCCGATGCTGGTATCGGCGGTGAGCAGCTCCGCCCCGCGGGCCGCGTCGCTGTTCGCCGCCCCGGACGCCTTCGTGAGGGCGGCAGCGGTGACCAGACCGGTGTCCGGCTCGATCACAACGTGGGCTTTGAAGCCGTCCTGCTTCTTCTCCCGCGACTTGTGCGCATGCCGGGTGTCCGGATCAACGGTTGAGATCATCCGCGGGGCGACCTTCCGGGCGATCCGCCACCGCCCATCGGTGCCATCGGAATCCTCCGCCGGCTCAACGTCCTGCCCTGCGACCAGTGCCAGCAACGCCACCGTTTCCTGCTCCTTCTCGCTCAGTTCGACACCGTCGAGCTCCGCCAGCAGCGTCAACGCGTCGTTCACCAACGCTGAGACGAGCAGATCGCGGGCGGCCGGGTCATCCCAGGCAATGTCCGGCTTCCCAGGCGTGGAGTAGTCATGCCCGGGCAGGCCCGCGATGAGCTCCGCCGTTGCGGGGACCTCCCGCCCGACTCGGCGGATCTGCGCGATCAGCTGGGTCACCGTGTCCTGCCGGGCAACCGCATCGTCGAGGATCGTGGAATCGATCGCCCGTCGCCGTCGACCGGTCAACGCCCCCGACTGAGCGATGACCTCGGCCACGGCATCGAAGATGCGATGCGGCCGCTCACTGCCAGCCAGACGGCGCCGCCAATACGTCAACACCGACGGGTGGAACGCTGTCTGGGCCACCGCGAACCCACAGGCCGCTTTCCAGCGCAGATCAAACGTGACCGCCTCCGCAGTCTCCCGATCGGAGAGGTTATGAATCGTCTGCAACACCAACACCGACGCGATCACATCCGCCGGGATCGAGGGACGACCCCGCCCGGACGGGAACAGATCCGCGAACGCGTCATCCGGGAACAGTTGCCTCCGGTGAGCGGCCAGGAACGCGAACACCGACCCCCGCGGGAGCAAATGACCCGCCCAGGACTGAACATCCAACAGTTGACGCTGACCATCGTCACTACCCTGCATGAACCAAGTCTTAACCCGCAGCCCGGACCAGTCCGCAGGCGCGCCTTAAACCCCCGAATTGTTCAGCGGTCTCCTAGGCGCGGTGCGGGCGAAGGCCGAGGCCGTTCCTCCACACTCGCTGGGACTGTCGTGAGGTACCGCGACCGCACCGAGAACCATCGCCAAGCTCCTCCACCTGGCAGTGTTGACTTCATGGTTAGTCCACTACGCTTAGTCCACATGGGCGAGCAGGTGAACGTGCACGAGGCGAAGACGCGCCTGTCGGAATTGCTCGCGCGCGTCGAACGCGGCGACGACATCGTCATCGCCCGCGGCGGAGTCCCCGTCGCGAGACTCGTTGCCGTCGAACCGTTGGCAGAGCGGGCCCTCGGATTCCTGCCCGGTCTCGACACGACACCTGCGTTCTTCGAGCCGCTGCCGAACGACGAGCTCTCCGCCTGGGAGCCCTAGTGGCGTTGCTGCTCGATACCCACGCTCTGCTGTGGGCGCTCGGGGCGCCCGACCGACTCCCTCCGAGGGTGCGTGCGATCCTCAGCGATCGTCGAGAGCGCATCGTCGTCTCCGCGGCCAGCGCATTCGAGATCGCCACGAAATACCGCCTCGGCCGCCTCGACTCCGCCGAACCGCTTGTGCGCGACTTCACCGGCATCGTCGAGCGCCTCGGCGCCGACCAGTTGCCGATCAGGTCTGCGCATGGCATCGCCGCCGGGCTGCTGAGCTGGGCGCACCGGGACCCTTTCGACAGAATGCTCGCGGCGCAAGCCTCAGCAGAGGGGCTACCCCTCGCCACCGTGGACCGCGTCTTCGACGAGGCGGCCGGCGTCACTGTCGTCTGGGATTGACGACGACCGCCTCTCCAGCCCGACTCCGCCGAGAGGGTCCGGCCATGCGAACGAACCCGCAGTCGCCCCGCGGTGGACCGGCCTCACCCGCACACGGTGCTGCGCGAGAAGACCGAGGCTGGGCACTCGTCGAGCGCCGCGACACGCCCGAACCCTTGCCGACCCTGCGCGAGCGAGAGTAGTGTGCCACACACTCGGAGGAGGCCCCCATGCCCGATTCGCTCCGCACGCCCGACCCTGACGTTCCCCAGCCGACCGACGTCGCCGAATACAGCGACCCGCCAGAGCTGCGCGTCGACACGGATAGCGGCCACACCTACAGCCCGCGGTACGAGAAGGAGAAGGTCTGGACCTCGAGCCGTGTCGCCGCCGACGACCGCGACAAGCACGACATCGTCTGGGCGTTCTATAACCGATTCCGCGTCGACGAGCTCGACGTCGACCACACCGAGTGGCGGGTGACCGACAGCACCGACGAGTTCCGCGTCACCCGACTCTCTGACGGGCGCTGCCAGCGCGAGCAGAAAGTGACCGAAGCCGAGCATCGGTTCCAGTACGTCATGGTGTCGCAGTTCTACGAGCTTTGGCGCATCGACAAGAAGCTCGAGACCTACTATGAAGGCCTCCTCGGGCCTGTCGTCAGCGGCGGCGGATCGGTCGGCCTCGTCGGCGCAGGGCTCTACGGAACCCTCAAGTACGACGCCGCCGTCGTCGCCCTGCAGTCGGGTGCCGCCACGACCACGACCGGCACGCTCGGCGGCATGACTGCCGGCGGCAGCCTCGCCGCCGCGGGAGGCGCAGCCGCCGTGCTCGCCACCGCGACCGGCGCCTTCCTCGGCACGACCACCATCATGCGCGCCGTCAAGAATGAGCTCGACGTCGAGACCGACGGCTTCGCCCCCATCGGCAAGTTCCGCACCCCCGAGGTCGCGACGGGCGAGACGCGCACGGCCTGGCGTGCAGTCGGCGAGCCCTACGACTGCCCCGACGCGGTGCTTCCGCCGCCGCCGCCGCTGCTGCAGCGACTGCTCCGCGCCTGGTGGTTCTGGGCGGGCCTCATCGCCGTCATCGTGCTCATCCTGCTCATCATCGCGCTGCTCAGCGCCCGCGGCACACCCGGTGTCGGCCCAGGCGACGAGTCGACCACGGGAGGTGATGTCGGCGAAGAGGTGAGCACGGGCATCCCGCCGCTCGCCGCCATCGACACCACGTGTCGGGCCATCACGCACAGCCCCTCCCGGCTCTACCCCGACAGCCCGTCCTGGTTCCTCGTCGCGCTGCTGCTCGCGGCGGTGAGCGACGAGGCGCTGCCAGCCGACTCCGTTGCGACCGTCACGATCGAGGGCGCTGACCAGCCGACGCTCAGCAGCGAGATCGCCGACGACGGCTCTGTCGTGCTCGCCGTACCCATCTCGAGCTACGGCACCTACGCCATCACCGACGTGCGGGTTGACTCGGGCGACGAGACCGCCAGCGTCCCAGGAGCTCTCCCCGTCGTCGACGTGACGTCAGATGAAGAAGCCGTCGTCTGCACAGGACCCGGAGCGGACACCCTGCGGGCCGCCACCGGCGAGACAGGCTGACGTCTCGCTGGCCGCGAACGGCGCCGGCTCGCGCACCGCACGGGCTCGCGCACCCCGAGAAACCGAGTACAGCTAGGAGCCGGGCAGAGACAGGGGCGACAGTAGGCCAGGCACGAAGGCGAGCATGAGCAGCACAGTGCCGGCGCCCACGAGCACCGACACACCCAGGTACACCCACAGCGGCGCGGAGCCGCGCCCCGTCGCGCGGTGCACGTGCACGGTGCGCGAAATCAAGTACGGCAGGGGGCCGAGGATGATCCACAGCACGGAGGGGCGCGAAGCGTAGCCGAGGGCGCCCAACCGCCGAAAGTCGGCGACAACGGCAAGCACAAGCCACGCGAGCGTCAGCCCGCTCGCCACCCACGCCGCGATCGCCGCGACCGGCGACAGCGGGTCAGAAAGCACGAGCGCGCCCACTCCCGCAGCCAGCAGCAGGGTCAGTACAGGGGAGAGCGCGAGCAACCAGGCGCCCGCCGTGCCCGTCGCCTGCGGCGTGCGCCGCGCAGGTGCGGCCGTGGCCGACGGCGCCCACGACCGCTCCATCGGCGCGTAGTCCACCGACTCGAGGTCCGCAACCGACGACGGGGCGGCGAACGACCCCTCCACCGACGGCGCGGCCACACTCGACGCCGCCCACGGAGGAGTGTCGGTGCGCCACGAACCACCCACCGCTGCCGACCCCACCGACGACACCGGCTTGGTGCCCTCCAGCTCCGACGGCACCGCGAACGTCGTCGCCTCCGACACCGCAGGAGCCTCGGCCGAGCTCACCGACGCGGCAGGCGTTGACCTGCGCAGCGCGCCGAGCCCGAGCGCAGCATCCTCGTCGGGGCGCACATGATCCGTCCACGCCGTGCCGTCCCACCAGCGACGCGTCGCCGGCAGCGACGGATCGCGGTACCAGCCCTCGGGCAGAGTCGTCTCGGGCACGCCGATCCTCTCGCTGGGGAATGCTCACACGGTGCGGCCAGCGTACGCGCCCCCAGCCGACCTCGCTAGGGTCGAGCCGCCATGACCCAACCCCGCCACACCGCCGACGAGCCGGGCCCTGCACGCCGCCTCGGCGTCGTGCGCAGCGCTGCCGGGCTCGCCGCAGACCTCGCCTACATCGCACGATCGCGGCTGGCGCCGCTGCGGTACGGGATGCTCCCGCCCCCGCCGAGCACCCCCTCGAGCGACCCGGCGCGGCCGCCCGTGCTGCTCATCCCCGGCGTGTTCGAGTCGTGGCACTACCTGCGCGCCCTCGGCGAGCGGCTCGCCGCCCGCGGGCACCCCGTGCACCGCGTCGCCGAGCTCGGCCTCAACCACCGACCCATCGACCAGGCCGCGCGCCTCCTCGGCGACTACGTCGTCGACCGCGACCTGCGCGACGTCGTGCTCGTCACCCACTCCAAGGGCGGGCTCATCGGCAAAGTGATGCTGCTCGCCGATGCCGACGCTGCGGCCACACCGCCGAAGCGGCGCCTCACGCGCCTGATCACCGTCAACACGCCGTTTCGCGGCACGCCCGTCGCGCGCTGGGGGCTCGGGCCGTGGCGGGAGTTCCGCCCCGAGGCGGCCATCATCCGATCACTAGATGCCCGCACCGAGGTCAACGACCGCATCACGTCGCTCGTGAGCGCCGTCGACCAGTATGTGCCGCGCGCGATCGCGCACCTCGACGGAGCCGAGAACGTCGTCCTCGACCGGGTCGGGCACTTTCGGGTGCTCGGGCTGCCCGACGTCATCGACGAGATCGAGCGTCGCCTGCCCTGACACCCGGGGGTCTTGACCGGCCCGGTGTCCGTGTGGGGGGACCGTCAGCAGACGGCGCTCGCGCCGCGGTCAGCGGTCGGCGTTGCCGCCGTTCACTGACGTGGCGTCTTCGCCCGGGTCGCGATCGACGAAGTCCTCCAGGTCGGGAGCGAACTCGTCGTCCTCGTCCAGTTCGGGGTCCGTCTCGTCGGCCTCGGCCTGCCCGGCGCCGATGTCACCCTGCGCGCCGGGGTTGTCGCCCTGCGTGGGTTCGTCAGCGTGGTCACCGTTCGTGTGCTTCGCCATGGTCGTGCTCCTACTCTGTCGTCTTCTCGTCGGCACTACTCGTCGATACCCGGAACGGGCTCGTCTTCTCCCGCGGCATCCGGTTCGTCGTTCGCGCCCATGCCGTCGTCGATGGGCTCGCCGTCCTCGTCGGTCTGGTGCGGGTCGCTGCGCGGGTCGATGCTCGTCGTGTCGTCGCGCGAGTTCTCGGCATCGCGCGAGCTCGTGGCCTCGCGATCCTCGCCGGGCGGCGGGCCCTCGGGGATCAGCGGGTTGAACTGTCCGTCATCAGCATTGGTTCCTTGGCTGGTGTCGCTCATGCTTCATCTCCTTCGGTCTCGTCTTCGTCGATCTCGGCGCCGATCGCACCGCCGCCGAGTTCGCCCCCCACGTAGCGGTCGTCCGCTCCTTGACCGCCGGACTCCTCGGTGTCGCTCGCGCCCGGCACCGTCAGATCGGGGTCGGTTCCCTCAACACCGCGGTCGTCGGTGCCGCTGAGGTCGACCTGCTCGTACTCGTCGGAGGTCATCTCGTCCCCGAAGCCGGAGGGGTCGGTGGTGGGGTCGTCGTCACGGCGATCGCCGTGGTGGTTCTCCCGTGCGGTGTCTTCAGTCATGCGGCCAGTGAATCGAGGTGCGAGCATCCGCACAACGGGGTTGACATTGCGCGCATAGAGGAGATGATCGACGCCCCGCGGCCGGGGAGCACCTGAGAGGATGCTCGTATGCCCGTCGCCCAGACCAGCCCCGAGATCGCCGCCCCGAAGCCGCTGTGGAGCTGGAAGCTCGCGCCAGCGTTCATCGTCGTCACGAGCGCGATACCGCTCTTCGGCTTCGAGAACCGGCTCGTCGGTTACCCCTGGCTCGTCATCGGCCTCGTCGTGGCCTACTTCGTCGACCGCGAGCTCACACGTGACCTCGGCATCATCGCCGCGGGCCTCATCGTCGTGAGCACCGTGAGCGTCAAGGCCGACATCTCGTGGCCCAACTTCTTCCTGCTCGGCTTCGTGCTGAGCCTCGCGGTCGCCGTGCCCTTTGTGCTCGACCGGTTCGTGTTCCGGCGCCGGGTGATTCGCTTCCCGTGGCGCAGCGGGCAGAAGTGGCAGCCCTGGGAGAAGTCGTACCTGTTCGCCGTGCCGTTCCTCGGCTGGCTCATCCTGCCGTTCTACTTCATCTCCTCGGGCGCGTACCTCAACTGGCCGGCCGTCTCCGAGTTCTCCGAAGTGGCGCGGCTCTTCGTCGGCGTCAACGCGGTCGGCATCTGGGACGAGTTGTTCTTCATCTGCACGTGCTACGTGCTGCTGCTGCGGCACTTCCCCGTGCTCTTCGCCAACATCCTCCAGGCCATCGTGTTCGTCTCGTTCCTGTGGGAGCTCGGCTACCAGGAGTGGGGGCCGCTCATGACGATCCCCTTCGCGCTCCTCCAGGGTTGGATCTTCCACCGCACCAAGTCGCTCACCTACGTCATCATCGTGCACCTGCTGTTCGACCTCGTGGTGTTCCTCGCGATCGTGCACGCCCACAACCCGGGCGTCTTCCCGTTCTTCCTCATCCCGGCGCCGCAGTAGCGCGCCGCAGCAGGGCCCTCGCGCCTCGAGCGCGCGGGCATCTCCACAATTCAGGAGTTCGGGATGCTCGCACCCCGTCGACACGCCGTGCGAACATCCCGAACCGCTGTTGGAGAGTGCCGACTCCTGAATTGTGGAGGCCGGCCCGGTGTCCGGCTTCACACGCGTGGGGACGGTTCAGAGGTGGACCAGTAGCCCAGAACACCGCCCAGGGGCTTCTGCTGCTCCCCTGACCGAGGTATTGCTCGCGCCAGGGCGACTATTGGTCGCTGAGCCGCGCTTCAGTGATCGGGTCGAATAGGTGCGCAGCTGTGGCGCGGACGGCGAGGTCGACTGGCGTGCCGACAGAGAGTTGTGAGAGACCGGCTGCGTCGACGACGCTCGTAAGGCGATCATCACCGGAGTCGACGTGAACGATCGCCCGAGGACCGAGCAACTCGATCAACGCCACACGAGCCGAGGCTGAGTCCGTGGGCGACAGCACGAGATCATCAGGCCGCACACCGAGGATCACAGAATCTCGTGTCGTCACACCTGCTGCGCGGATGCGGCTGCCTCCCGATGAGCGAAAGTCGCCGTCACTGATGGTGCCGGTGATGACATTCATCTTGGGGCTACCGACGAATGTCGCCACGAACACACTGTTGGGGCGAGCATAGATCTCGTCGGGGCGGCCGCTCTGAGCGACCCTGCCGTCACGCATGACGACCATGCGGTCGGACATCGTCATCGCTTCTTCCTGGTCGTGCGTGACGTACACCGCAGTGATTCCCAGTCGACGCTGAATCTGCATCAGCTCGAATCGCGTCTCGACGCGAAGCTTCGCGTCGAGGTTGCTCAGCGGCTCATCAAAGAGGAAGACGGAAGGCTGGCGGATGATCGCACGACCAATCGCGACGCGCTGTTGTTGCCCACCCGAGAGGTCTTTCGGCTTGCGAGACGTCAAGGCACCGAGGCCGAGCGAGTCGGCAACTTCCTGCGCGCGTGCGAGAGCATCCGACCGAGGTGATCGCGTAGCACGCAAGGGAAACGCGATGTTCTCCAGTACCGAGAGGTGCGGGTACAGGGCGTAATTCTGGAACACCATGGCGACGTCACGATCTTTCGGCTCCAAGCCATTCACGACGCGTCCGTCGATCGTGATCTCACCACCGCTGATCTCCTCCAGGCCGGCGAGCATGCGAAGGGAGGTTGACTTTCCGCAGCCGGAGGGACCCACCAGAACGGTGAGCGAGCCGTCGGGAAAGTCGATGTCGACATCGTCGACGATCACCGTGGACCCGTACTGCTTGCGCACTTTGTTGAATCGGACCTCTGCCATGACGACGAACCTCTCGTGAGAACTAGAACTTGACTGCGCCGCCGCTGATGCCTTGCACCAGTCGACGTTGAATGAAGAAACTCGCGATCACCACGGGCACCACGGCGATGATGATGGCAGCGCTCATGGCGCCGAGCTCCACTCCGCGGAAGGTATTGAACGCCGCGATGGCCACCGGGAGGATCGTTTCGCGGGTGGGGGCCAGGATCAGGCCGTAGAACATGTCGTTCCACGACAGTGTGAAGCCGAAGATGGCGGCCGCACCGATTCCTGGCAATACCTGGGGGATCACCACGAGGCGGAACGCGGCGAATCTCGAGAAGCCGTCGACGCGGGCCTGCTCCTCTAACGACCGCGGAACCGCATCGAAGAATCCGATGAGGAACCACGTGATGACCGGCAAGACGAAGCTCAAGTGAGCGAAGATGATCGGGACGTAGGTGTTGTCGATTCTCAGGGCGTAGGCCATCGTCAAGAACGGGAAGACCAAGACCGCGGGCGGGAGCACTTGAGCGGCGAGAATGCCGAATCGTGTGGCCGAGCCACCGGCCTTGTACGCAGAAATCGCGTAGGCGCCCATGGAACCGGCGACGACACTGATCGACACCGTCACTGCGGCGACGAACGCGCTGCGTCCCGCCGCATCAAGGATCCCCGCTTCGAAGACGCGTGCCCAGTTGTCGAGATTGGGAGAGAACAAGAACAACCCGGGGTCGTTGAGCTGCGCTGGCGACTTGAAGCTAGCCAGGGCCACCCAGATGATCGGGAAGGCGACCGTTACGGCGGCCGCCCACAGCAGCAGAGTGCGGGCGATGCCCCACGGGCTGACGCGTCGGGTCATCGTGCGGCGCTCCTTTGCAGTCGGCGGAACAAGAGCACGATCAGGGTCAGCACGATCGCGAGCAGGACGAAAGCAACGGCGGATGCTTCGCCGAGTCGGAAGAACTGGATACCTGTCTGATAGGTGAAGTACTGGATCGTCTCGGTCTCGGTGCCGGGCCCGCCGCGAGTCGTAGCGTAGACATATTCGAACACTTTGAGGGCATCAAGAGAACGCAACAGCACGGCAACGGTCAGTACCGGGGTGAGCAACGGCAACACCACGCGGCGGAAGGCATACCAGGCACTCGCACCGTCGACCTTCGCGGCCTCGAGAGGCTGGCGCGGTACCGATTCCAGTCCGGCCAGGAGCAGCAACACCATGAACGGTGTCCACTGCCAAACGTCCATCAAGGCGAGGGTGAAGAGCGCGTTGCCGGGGCCGAAGAAGTCGTAGTCGATTCCGAGAGATCGCAGCATCGCCGGGAGAGCGCCGAGCTGATCGTTCAGAAGAAATCGGAAGGTCAGGCCGACGGCGATCGGGGTGATGAACATCGGTGCAAGCAGCATCGCCCGGGTGAGGTCGCGTGCCCATTGCTGCTTCTGCAGGGCGAGAGCAATGGCGAGACCCAGCAGGGTCTGCAACGCCACCGCGATGATCACGTAGGTGGCGGTGTTCGAGAAGGCGTTCCACATGCGGGGGTCCGTGAGCACGAAGAAGTAGTTCTCGAGGCCGACCACATCGGGAGCCCCGCGGCTCGTAAGTCGGTAGTCCGTCAGGCTCAGATAGAACGCGTACCCGAGGGGAAACCCGACAGCGACGCCTGTAATGGCCAAGACGGGTGCGAGCATTCCCCACCGGAATCTCGTCATTCGCGTCACTGTCGGGTTCCTTTCCTCAGTTGGTGTGGTGCGAGTCGCTAGCGCTGAATACGCTCGACGGCAGCCTGAGCGTCAGCCAGTGCCTGCTCGACCGTCTTCGTTCCGGCGACCGCTTCACTCAGTTCGGTTCCCACGGCCTGGATCATCTCCTCGCCACCGAGACCCTGCGACAGAGGCGCGGCATCCGACAGAATCTCGATGATCGCCGCGTAGTAGTCCTCCCCGAATCCCGACTCGAGCACCGTCGGGTCAGTCAGCGTGCTTTCACGAATGGCAGCGCCACCGGCCACGACGCGCTCGACGTCGACCTCGGTGGAAGTGATCCAGGCTGCGAAGGCCCAGGCCGCATCGGAGGCCGCGGAGTTTGCCGGAATCGCCCAGCTCCAGGAACCCAAGACCTGCTTGCCGCCGGGCATAGGTGCCAGGGCAAATGACCCCGCGAGGTCGCCGGAAGCGCCCTCGGGGTCGTTGAGCCCTGGCAGGTTCCAGTTGTAGCTGATCATCGCTGCCGACTGATCGCCCGACACCGACCGGAACGCCTCATCGAATGCCCAGTTGGAGCTGTTTGCCGGCGCGGCGGTCGTGAAGGCCTCGATGTACGCCTCGAGCGCAGCCTGGGCCTCCGGGGTGTTCAGGGTGGGTGCCCCCGATTCGTCGTAGATCGAGCCGCCGGCCGCAAAGAGCCAGTTCGCCCATTCTTCGAAAATCTTGTAGCCGCGCTGCGGTTGCATCGCGATGCCTGTCCGCTCGCTCGTGGTGAGAGCCTGCGAGTTGGCGACGAGCTCGTCGAGCGTCGACGGCACGGAGAGCCCGGCCTCTTCGTAGAGGTCGGTGCGGTACAGGTAGCCGAGAGCGTAGTTGTAGAACGGAACGCCGTAGCGCACGCCGTCGACCTCAGTGATGTCGACGAGCGGCTGGAAGAAGTCTTCTGCTGCGTAGTCGGTGGTCGTGGTGATCCTGTCATCGAGAGGCTGCAGGAACCCCGCGTCGACGAAGTCGTCCATCCAGGGGTTGTCCACGACGATCAAGTCGTAGGTCGGCTCGCTCGACTGGAACGAAGCGATGAGCTTGTCGCGCATCTGGTCGAAACCGAGCGTCTCGATCTCCACCGCGATGCCCGGGTACTCCTCGTTGAACGAGTCGACCAGATCTACGACGATGTCGGTGTCGGGAACGCTCTCCATCAAGATACGGACGGTGCCCTCGGTGTCGGAGGGGATGTCGCCCTGCCCGGAGGAGGCGGGGGCTTCCGTGCCACCGGTTCCTGCGCATCCTGAGATGGTCAGGGCGAGTGCTGACGTGAGGCCGATAGCGGCCAGTAGCGCGTTGCGTCGAATACTCATTGCGTCACTTCCTTTCTATGTTGGTGTGGTGCGGGGTCTGCCGCTGACGGTCAGCGGGTCAGTCCATGTAGGCGCCGCCGTTGATCGACAGCGATTCGCCGGTGATGAAGGAGGCGTCATCAGAGAGCAGGAAGGCGACGCCGCGCGCCACGTCTTCCGGCTGCTGTAGGCGGCCAAGCGGAGTCGCGGCAACCCACGAGTCACGAACGGCCTCGGGGGTGGAGTTGCTGAGCTCGGCTTCCCAGGCCAGTTCGCGCTCTTGCATGGCGGTGGCGACGAAGCCAGGGCAGACGGCGTTCACGGTGATCTTGTGCTCCGCCAGTTCGAACGCCATCGCCTGAGTCAGGCCCACGACACCGAACTTGGAGGCCACATAGTCTGCCAAGAATGGGACGCGTCCCTGCTTGCCCGCCATCGACGCGGTGTTGACGATGCGGCCCTCTCGACCGGTGCGGATCATGGCGCGGGCGGCCGCTTGACCGCAGAGGAAGACACCTTTGAGGTTGACGGCCAGTGTGAGGTCGAGCTTCTCCAGAGAGATGTCGACGAATGGCTGCATGAAAGAGACACCAGCGTTGCTGACCCAAGCGTCGAGCCCCAGGGTGTCGGCGATCTCGTCCGCGACCGCCGTCACAGCCGCGGCGTCGGTGACATCGAGCTGTCGGCTCATGTGCTGTTGCCCCCCTGCCGTCGACAGCAACTTGGCGGTCTCGGCGGCGGCGGCCTCGTTCAGGTCGGTGGCGACAACGCTCCAGCCACGGTCGGCAAGCGAGACGGCGATTGATCGGCCGATACCGGATCCGCTTCCGGTGATGACGACGACGGAGGTCATGAGTGTGCCTTTCGAGAGAGGGAGTGGGAGAACGGGGTGAGGGCGACACTGAGTTTGCGCCATTCGCGGTACGCGGCGTCGTACTGTGACACGCGAGCCGGGTCGGGATGAACTATCGGACCGAGGGAGACGTACCGGTCGACATCGGTCCACTCGTCAATCAGGCCGACGCCGATCGCAGCGATGACGGCAGCACCGAAGGAGGCCCCAGGATGATCGACAATCGGGTTGAGGTCGGTGCCGAGAACGTCCGCGTGGATCTGTTTCCAGAGCGTGGATTTCGACCCCCCGTTCGTGACCATAGCCCGGGAGAGGGGCAAGCCCAGGTCACCGAAAACGTCAGCATGGTGTCGGAATCCGAAGGCGATCGATTCCAGTACCGCGCGATACATGGCTCCGCGCGAGGTGCCGAGATGGAGTCCGACGAAAGCCCCGCGGAGGTCGGGGTCGTGGAGGGGGCTCTTCTCGCCGAGGAAATAGGGGAGGCAGAAGAGCGCGCCAGCTGGCTCCATATCAGCTTCATCATCTAGTCGGAGGAGCTCGGCTCCGCCGGTCAATGCTTGGAACCACCGGATGAGACTTCCCGATGTCGCCATACAGCCGTTGGGAAGCCAGAGTCCAGGAACAGGATGCGCATCAAGGTAGAGGCGTTCGTCGACCAGAGCCTTCTCGCTCGCAACCAGGATGTCGCCTGCTCCACCGAGCTTGATGAGCCAGTCGCCGGAAGTCCGCACGCCGGCTGAGTAGGCCGAGAGCACATGATCGGCACCACCGACGACGAGAGGAATTCCGGCGGGAAGGCCGGTGCGCTCCGCCATCTCACGCGACAGCGAGCCCACGACGGTTCCGGGTGCGGCGATATCGGGAACCCTGTCCTGCTCGATCTGCGCTGCCGAGAAGGCCTGCGCAAATTGCTCTCCCGCGATCGTGAATAGACCAGATTCGAGTGCCCAGTTCTGCTCGACGTGCGGTCGACCGCCGAGGTGCATGAGAATCCAGTCGTATCCACCGACGACGACTCGTGTGCGGGACCAGATCTCCGGTTCATGCTTCTGAAGCCAGAGGAGCGTGGGGGCGACGGACTGCTGGCTCACGGCACTGCCGGTCGTCTCCACGGGGGAGAATGGTTCGAGGTAGTCGGCCACCTGCGCAATCTCGTCGACAGCTCGAGCGTCGCTCTGCAGGATGGCGCGCCGAAGCGGCATGCCATCATCACCTAGCAGGAGCACGGCCGGCACCATGCCGGTGGTCGAGATCGCCGCAACGCGGCGGGCATCGAGCTGATGGTGGGCGAGCAAGTCAGCGATCGCTGAAATCGTGTTCTCGATCCACTCCCGAGGATCAGCCTCTGCGATTCCAGGGCCGTCGGCGTTCGCGGTGACGCTTCGACTCACGGCTGTGAGGCGGCCGTCGGCCGCGTCGAAAGCGACCACCTTCGTGCCGGTCGTGCCGATGTCGATCCCGAGCGTGATGCTGGCCTTCATGTGAGCTGCCCCTTCATCGACGAGGCGGGCGGTTGGACACAGATCACGGTGACTCCTGCTGATTGGGCGCTGCGCAACGCGGGGTGCTCAGGAGGCCCATCTGTCACGAGGGTGTCGAGGTCGGCGAGGTCGGCGATTGAGATCAGCTGCACCCGCCCGAGCTTGCTCGAGTCGGCGACCACAATGATGCGCTGGGCCGATCGTGCCGCGGCGCGCTTCACGTGCGCCTCGTCGTAGTGGTAGTCGGTGACGCCAGCGCCCTCGTCTACGCCGGCCACGCCCATCACGAATGTGCTCGCGTTGAATCGATCGAAGCTCTCTTGAGCTCCCGCTCCGATGAGGCTGAGCTCGCCCGGGCGCAACTGGCCGCCGGTGACGTAGACCTCGGAATCGACTTCCGAACTCAATTCCGTCGCGACCAACAGGCTGGGGGTGATGACCGTGAGGGGCAGGTGCCGCGATCGGATCTCTCGAGCTACGGCGAGCGCCGACGAGCCACTGTCGATGATCACCGTTTCTCCTTCATGGAGGAGATCGACCACGGCGGAGGCGATGTGTGCCTTCTCGGTCGCAGCCAGGGCGGCTCTCGCTTCAAAGGAGGGTTCCGCGGCAGCAGACCCGACCGAGATCGCACCGCCCATGACGCGTCGCAACACGCCTTTGAGCTCCAGTGCCTCGATGTCACGACGAATCGTCATTTCCGACACGCCGAGCTCAGTGGCGAGACTGGTGAAGTCGATCTCGCCCTCGTCGAGTACGCGCTGTTCGATCAGCGCTCGTCGCCCTTGAACTGACATGTGACCACAGTAGACGCAAACTGTGATCTTGTAACACCTTTTTGGTTACATTTCTGTAAAAGGTTCCCAGTAGTGCGAGGAATGTGGGAACATTTGACATGTCGCGGGATGACATCTCATCCGCCTTGCGCACTCGATCACGCCGACTCTGATTGTCGGGCAGCAGAAAAGGAGCATCATGACCACCTGGTTGGACGACATCTTCGCGGTGAAGAAGCCTGTGATCGCGATGCTGCACTTGTCTGCGCTGCCGGGCGACCCCGGGTACGATTCGTCAGCGGGCCTCGACGCAGTGATCGCGCGTGCTCGTCAGGAACTACACGACCTGCAGGCAGGCGGTGTCGACGGCGTCATGTTCTCCAACGAGTTCAGCCTTCCGTACCTGACGCAGACCGAGCCAATCACTGCCATCACCATGGCGCGCGTCATCGGGGAGCTGCGCTCGGAAATCACTGCGCCGTTCGGCGTCAACGTGCTCTGGGATGCTCGAGCATCGATCGACCTGGCAATGGCGACCGGCGCCCAGTGGGTACGCGAGATCTTTACTGGGGTCTACGCGAGCGACTTCGGGCTGTGGAACACCAACGTCGGCGAGGTGGCGCGTCACCGCGCTCGGATCGGTGCCTCGCACGTCAAGTTGCTGTTCAACATCGTTCCTGAGTCGGCACAGTACCTGGCCGACCGCGACCTCGCCTCGATCGCCAAGACCACCGTGTTCGCTACTCTGCCCGATGCGCTGTGCGTCTCGGGTGCGACCGCGGGAGCGCCGACTGACACACAAGCCCTTTCGATCGTGAAGAACGCCGCAGGCACCGTTCCGGTATTCGTGAACACGGGTGTTCGGGCCGAGAACGTCGGCGAGCAACTGTCGATTGCTGATGGTGCGGTGGTCGGCACCTACTTCAAGCGAGAGGGCCGCTTTGAGAACACGGTCGACCCTGCACGTGTGGTGCAGTTGATGACGGCCGCCCGCGAATTCCGCGCCACCCTCGCCTAGCGGCGACAACGCGCTCTCGCGCTCGCCCCACTACAACTCCGTCTCCACAATTCAGGAGTTCGGGATGCTCGCACCCCGTCGACACGCCGTGCGAGCATCCCGAACCGCCGTCTCCGAGCAGGCACTCCTGAATTGTGGAGACGAAGCCGGTGTCGGTGAGTCCTGAGCTGTGGAGACTGTGACCCGGGCGGGTGGGGGAGACTGGAGGCGATGACCTCCTCGCTGCTAGACCGCATGCCCGCCCCCTACGAGGCCGGTGCTGCCTTCGACGCGATCGAGAACTGGGCGACCGACGAAGGCCTCACGCTCTACCCCGCGCAGGAGGAGGCGATCTTCGAGCTCGTCGCCGGCGCGCATGTGATCCTCGCCACCCCGACCGGCAGCGGCAAGAGCCTCGTCGCGGTCGCCGCCCACGCGATCGCCCTCGCGCAGGGCCAGCGCAGCTACTACACCGCCCCCATCAAGGCGCTCGTGAGCGAGAAGTTCTTCGCCCTCGTGGAGATCTTCGGCGCGGAGAACGTCGGCATGGTCACGGGCGACAGCAGCGTCAACGGGGATGCGCCCATCGTCTGCTGCACGGCCGAGATTCTCGCGAATCAGGCTCTGCGCCACGGGACTGATGTGGAGGCGGGGCTCGTCGTCATGGACGAGTTCCACTACTACGCGGACCCCGAGCGGGGCTGGGCGTGGCAAGTGCCGCTGCTGGAATTGACCCACGCGCGGTTCCTGCTCATGAGCGCGACGCTCGGCGACGTCACGCCCATCGCCGAGGACCTCGAGCGCCGCACGGGCCACCCGGTGAGCGAGGTGACGCACGCCGAGCGGCCGATTCCGCTCACGTTCGACTACGTGAAGACTCCCGTGCACGAGACCGTGCAGACGCTGCTCGACGACGGGCAAGCGCCGATCTACGTCGTGCACTTCAGCCAGGCGGCCGCGATGGAGCGCGCGCAAGCGCTGTCGAGCATCCGCATCATCACGCGGGAGCAGCGCGACGAGATCGCTGAGGCGATCGGCGACTTCCGCTTCACCACCGGATTCGGCACGACGCTCAGCCGTCTCGTGCGCTCGGGCATCGGCGTGCACCACGCCGGCATGCTGCCCAAGTACCGCCGACTCGTGGAGGTGCTCGCGCAGCGCGGACTGCTGCGCGTCATCTGCGGCACCGACACGCTCGGGGTGGGCATCAACGTGCCCATCCGCACGGTGCTGCTCACGGCGCTCAGCAAGTTCGACGGCGAGAAGATGCGGCAGCTGAGCGCGCGCGAATTCCACCAGATCACGGGGCGCGCCGGTCGCGCCGGGTACGACACCGCCGGGCTCGTCGTCGTGCAGGCTCCCGACCACGAGGTCGAGAACCACGCCGCGACCACCAAGGCGGGCAGCGACCCGAAAAAGAAGAAGAAGATCGTGCGCAAGTCGGCACCCGCCGGCTTCGTGACGTGGAGCGAGACGAGCTTCGAGCGGCTCATCGGCGGAGCGCCCGAGCCGCTCGAGAGCCGCATGCAGGTGTCGGCGGCCATGCTCATCAACCTCATCGCGCGCGGGGGAGACGTCTTCGCAGGCGCCCGCGCACTGCTCACGCAGAACCACGAGCCGCCGCACCGGCAGCGCGAGCTCGTGCGCCGCGCGCTCGGCATCGCCAAGACCCTCGTGCGCGCGGGCGTCGTCGTCATCGAGCCCGTCGGGCGCATCACGCTCACCGTCGATCTGCAGCCGAACTTCGCACTCAATCAGCCGCTCAGCCCGTTCGCGCTTGCCGTGATCGAGTCGCTCGACCCGGAGGACGACACCGCGACGGTCGCGCCGCCCGCGCCCGGCGTCGTTGACGAGAACACGGTCCCCGGCGCCGAGCTCGAGGCCGCCCCGCACTACGCGCTCGACGTCGTGAGCGTCATCGAGGCCACGCTCGACGACCCGCGCCCGGTGCTGCGCCAGCAGGAGCACAAGGCGCGCGGCGAGGCGATCGGCCGCATGAAGGCGCAGGGCATGGAGTACGACGAGCGCATGGAGGCGCTCGACGACATCACGCATCCGCGCCCGCTCGCCGACCTGCTCGAGGCCATGTTCGAGACCTACGCGGCCACCCAGCCGTGGATCCGCGACGTCGAGCTGCGCCCCAAGGCGGTCGTGCGCGACATGTTCGAGAAGGCCATGAGCTTCACCGAGTACGTGAGCCACTACCAGCTGGCCCGCAGCGAGGGCCTCCTGCTGCGCTACCTGAGCGACGCCGACCGCGCGTTCCGCCAGACCATCCCCGACGACGCGAAGACGCCCGATGTTCTCGACATCATCGAGTGGTTGCGCGAGCTCGTGCGGCAGGTCGACTCGAGCCTGCAAGACGAGTGGGATGCCCTCACCAACCCCGTCGACGACCCGAGCACCCCGATCGCACCGCCGCCCCCGCCCGACGTCACGACGAACCGCCGCGCGTTCACCGTGCTCGTGCGCAACGAGCTGTTCCGCCGCGTGCAGCTCGCGGCGCTGCAGCGCGACGACGACCTCGTCGAGCTCGACCCGGAGGCGGGCTGGCCCGAGGCGCTCGACGCCTACTACGCCGAGCACGAGACCATGGGCACGGCGGGCGGCGCGCGCGCAGCATCCCTGGTTCAGATTTCGGAGAATGATCCGGATGCTGGGCCCGGCTTCTGGAGCGTGCGCCAGGTCATCGACGACCCGGCTGGCGACCACGACTGGGGCATCCACGCGACCGTCGACCTCGCGCAGAGCGCGGAGCGCGGCGAAGCGGTCGTGCGCGTGGAGGGCCTGAAGCGCCTGTAGCCGGGGTGCCCCGCGCTACTGGATGGGCGTCATGAAGACGAGGAACAGGGCGGGGGTGAAGATGCCGAGGCTCACGAGCCCCGCGGTGAGCAGCAGGGTGACGATGAGCGGCCACCAGCCGCGGCCCGCTTGGCGCTGCACGACGATGCCTCGTGCCGCGAGATAGCCGACGTTGCCGAGAAGCGCCCACCATCCGGAGGCGCGCTCGAGGTGTCCCCACTCATGCAGCTTCTCGCGGTCGCGCCGCACCCAGACGATGATCCACATGATGGGCAGAAGGCTCGCGGCGAGCACCCAGAACCAGGGCGTCGACTCGATGCCGGTGAGCACCGTCACGGCGAGCTGGGCGAGGAAGGCCACGAGGGGAGTGGCAGCGAGCATCCACGCTGACACGGTCGTCGTGCGCTCGGGCGTGTAGTCCATGGACTGCGCCGTCGTGTTCCACAGGTCGCTGCGGGTCACCGAGCGCGTGCCGAAGGTGCCGAGCGGGGTGGATCGCGCCTCGCCGCCCTCGGTCGTGGTCGAGGGAGCCGAGGTCGGCGTGGCGGAGTAGGGCACGGAGTACGAGTACGGCTCTTCGCCGACGGGGGCCGCGACGGCTGCTCCGCTGAGGTCGGTGGTCGTCGTCGCGGACGCAGCCTCGGTGGCCGTGCCGCCCTGCGCGACCGCGGCGCCGGGGGAGGCGGGCTCGCCGTGCGCGATCGGCTTGGGTCGAGTGTGCTGGGTCCACCGGGCGCCGTCCCACCAGCGCAGCCGCAGCGCGATCTCAGGGTCGTCGTACCACCCGGCGACGGGGAGGGTCGAACCTTCGGTCATGGGGATCCTCGGGAAGGGCGGGAGCTCGGCGGGGGTGCGGGTGTCACGATGCGCTGCGCGGCGGGGGTGGCCGGGGGTGAACGCAAGGCTCGTTGACGGCAAGTCTAGGGCGCGGGTGCGCGCGAGCCTACGACCATACAGTCCCCAGTAAGGGGGACTCGATGGGGTACAGGCCGACAGGCTGCTCCGCCGCCGAACAGGTCAGCCCGCGTCGCGCTCCAGGGCGCCGAGCATGCGCCACACCGTCGTCGTGAGTGCCGGATGGTCGAGCGCGATCTGACGCAGCACGCGATAGTTGCGGGCCGGCGAGGGCAACCGGTCGTGGTCGGCGCGGATCGACTCGGCCCGGAGCATCCACACCACCAGTTCATCGACGGTGGGGAGCTCCGTCATGAAGTCCCACGGGTCCTCGCCGTCACGGCAGCGAGCGAGGATGACCGTCTGCAGCTCGTCGTGTGCCTCGGCGCGCAGAACCTCGAGGCTCGCGCCTCGGGGCCGGTCGCGTTCGCTCACCCTTCGACCCTACGTCGAGGGAGGTGGGCGAAGGGTCAGAGCAGAGGCTCGATGGTCGCGAGCACGCCGGCGGGGTCCAGAGCCCACCACGTGCCGATGACGGCCGCCTGGGCGACCAGCCACACGTACAGCGGCCACGCGATGGCGCCGGTCGTGCGACCGATGCGCACACTGCGCACGGCCAGGTACACCGGCGGCACGACCAGTGCGGTCAGCCAGGGCGCCGTGCGCAGGTGGCCGGCGAGGGCCATGAGACGCGTGTCCTGCCCCGCGAGCGCCGCGTAGAGGATGAACGGAAGGATGACGGTGAGCCCGCGGGTCCAGGCGGAGCTCTCGGGCGGCAGGCTCGTGAAGACGGCGAAGATCAGGAGGGCCTGGGGGATGGGCATCGTCGCCATGAGCCAGACGGAGGCGGTGTAGACGCGCTGGCGCGGCTCGAGGGGCTCGGAGATGACGGCGCTGTCGCTCTCGCGACGCCGACGGGGCCGTGCCGTCTCGAGGTCGACGGCGCTCACGGGCGTCCGTGCGGAGCGGCGACCCGTGGGGGCCGGGCTCGGGTACGCCACCGAGGGCACGCTCGCCGAAGAGCTGGAGTACGCGGAGTCGGTGCTGGGGGAGTGCAGCGACATGCGGTGCGCAGCGCGCGCGGAGTCGCGCGGCGTGAGCGTCACGGGCGCCGACCCTGCGGGTGTGTACACGCTCGGCGCCGCGACCTGGTCGTTGATCTCCTGCAGGGGCTCACGCGAGACCGGCGCCTGCACGGGCGCGAGTGCCTCGACGTGCTCGGTCCACTGCGCGCCATCCCACCAGCGCCGGTGCGACGCCTCGCCGCCGTGGGCTGTGGCGATCGGGTCCGGATACCAGCCTGCTGGCACCTGAATCGCGGTCGTCGTCATGATGTGGTCCCCCTGTGTGCTCCCGGCCCCCCGGCCGGGTTGCGATGCTTCACCCGCAGCGTTCGGTGCTGCGGGGCTGTCGCGAAGCTGTTCGGGTTCCACGCGACGTTCGGTGTGCGATCTTCAGTTGTGCGGTGCTGCTGGGTAGGTGGTGCGGTGGTACGTGTTCGGTTGTGAGTATGCCGGGCCCGCGAGGTCGGTGCAGGCGCGCCGTTCGCTTAGCGAACGACTGCGCTATCGAACAAACGAGAAGATGCCCCAATCGTCGACCTGCCAGGTGATCCAGCCGTTGGCGCGCTGCAGGCTCACGGTGACGACGAGGTTCTCGCCGGAGGAGTTGGTGGCGGGGCACCGCAGCTGCTGGCCGATGAACAGGGGCGGTGATGCTGGACAGTCCACGTCGAGCATCGTGCCGATGGAGCGCGCATTCGCTTCGATCGTGGACGCAGCCTGGTCGGCGAAGACGCCGGGCATCGCGGCGATGATGAGGCCGGGAACAGCGAGAATGGATGCCCCCACCAGACCCGAGACGAGCAGCCACACCGCGACGGGGCCGAACCCGGCACCCGAGATGCGGCTCAGTCGCACGGCACGCGCGGCCAGGTACACGGGCGCGGTACCGAGGGCCCACAGCCAACTGGCGGGGGCGTCGATGCCGCGGCGGCGCAGGGTTCGGGCGTCGAAGTAGGCGAGTGCGGCCACGATCGGGTAGGGCACGATCCAGATGGCGGCCATGAAGATGAGGCTCGGGCCGGTCGTGAATGCGGCGACGACGAGCAGACTCAGCAGCAGCTGCATCATGGGCAGCAGCGCGATCGCCCAGGACTCGACGGTCTGCACGTTGCCGCTCGGGGCGCCGAGCGACTGGTGGGTGCCGGAGCGGCGCGTCTCGGACGCCGCGAGGGGCGACTCCTGCGAGTAGGGGGCGTACTGCGGTGCCCCGGGGGCCGAGGCGAACCCGGGTGCGGAGCCGTACTGCGGTGCGGAGCCGTACTGCGGCGCTGAGCCGTACTGCGGCGCTGAGCCGTACTGGGGTGCTGAGCCGTACTGCGGAGCGGAGCCGTACTGGGGCGCGCTCCCGTACTGGGGTGCCGAGCCGTACTGCGGCGCCGAACCCTGCTGGGGGGTGGAGCCGTAGTGCGGCGCGCTGCCCTGCTGCGGCGCGGAACCTGCGCCGAGATCCCACGGTGCGCTGCCGCTCGCCGAGACGGGGCCGGGCGTCGATCCTGGAGCGGAACCGGGCGCGCTGCCGCTGTCGCGCTGCAGCGGGACCCACGGCGAGGGCGCCGGGTCCTGCGGCGGCTTGAGCTCGGACTCGGCCTGAAGGTCGGCGAAGGCGGCTGCGGCGAAGGCCTCCGCCGCTGAGTTCGCGGGTCGCCCGCCCGCGGGAGCCGAGGAGGCGCTGCGGGGCGCGGCCGACTGCTGCGCCGCGGGCTGCTCGGCCTGGTCGCCGGGCTCGATGAGCTGCGGCACGGCGCCCGTCGTCGGCGGAGCGAGCTGGCGCAGGACGTTCGCCGTGGGCTGCTGCACGGCCGGCTGCTCGGGCTCGGAGCCCTCCCGTGCGGGGTCGTCGAGCGGAGCATCCTCGGGGGTCGACGCGGTACGGAGGTCTCGACGCCGGGGGAGGTCGTCGTCGGCGAACATCGTCGGAGCCGCGGGAGCGGTCGGTGCCTCCGTCGGCACCATCGGCTGGCGGGCGTCGGAGACGTGCTCGGTCCACGCGGTGTTGTCCCACCAGCGCAGCTGCGGCAGTCCGAGCGGGTCGGGATACCAGCCCGCCGGCACGCGACCGTAGTCGTCTTCTGCCACGATTATCGTTCCCCCTTGTTCGCCGGTTGTGGAACACCGGCCCCCGTCAGTGTACGGGGCGAGGGGCTCAGGAGCGATGATTCGTCATCCCCCCGTCGTGGTGTCCCCCGTCGTGGTGTCCCCCACTCGGGGGCCCCGCGCAGCCGCTCGTCGCATGCGCACCGCGTCGATCACGAGACCGACCGCGATGGCGACCACGATCGACACGACGACGGCGACCACGGGGTAGTCGCCGAGCCACGCGCCGAAGGCCGCACCCACCCCCACGTTGTAGACCGCCCAGGCCGAGCAGGCGAGCAGGCTCAGGGGCAGGTAGCGGCGGTACGGGAAGCCTGTGGCGCCCGCCACGAGGTTGACGGCGACGCGACCGAACGGAATGTAGCGGGCGATGAGGATGACGAGCGCCGCGCGCCGCTGCAGGTTCTCGCCCGCCCACGCGAACACGGCCCGCACACGGGCGTGCCGCACGCGGGCGAGGAGCGGGGTCCCGAGGCGGCTGCCGAGAAGGAAGGTGAGACTGTCGCCGACGACGGCCGCGAGGGCGGCGACGAGCACGAGCAGGAACGGGTTCGGGGTGCCCTCCGACACGGCGAGAGAACCGAGAGCCACGACGACCGTCTCGCTCGGCACGACCACGAGAAACGCGTCGGCGACGGTGAGGAGAGCCGTGACGGGCAGCGCCCAGGGCGATGCGGCCGCGGCGACGACCCACTCGGTGAGGGCATCCACATGCCCTGGTGTACTCCGCTCAGGTGAACAGCGGGCGACGCGCAGCGCTCAGGGGAGCAGCGGTCGACGCGCGGCGCTCAGGGGAGCAGCGGTCGACGCGCAGCGTCGAGCCACGCGCGCCCTCGCTCGGCGCGCCCCGGCTCGACGACGAGCCGCGGCCCCTGCACCCACTCGGTCGCGACCCGCAGGCCGTGCAGGGCGCTCAGCACCCACAGCTCGGCCCCATCGAGGTCGCGCGGGTGCGCCTGCACCGCGCGCACCTCGACGCCCTCCGCCGTCGCCGCGTCGGTCACGATCCGCTCGGTGACGCTCGGGATGCGCGGCAGAGCGTCATCCACGCGATGCAGCACCCCATCCCGCCACCACACGAGCGAGCTGTACGCGCCCTCGACGACCTCCGCCGTGGGAGTGAGGATGATCGCCTCCTGCGCGCCGTGCGGCTGCACGAGCGTGCGCAGGCGCTGCAGAGACTCCAGGTCGGGGCCCTTGATGCGCGGCTGGATGCGAGGGTCGTGCGGTGCCGTGGCGACGACGGCCTCCGTGCTGGTCGGCGGGGTGGGGCGCACGCGCAGGGAGAGCTGCGCGCCCTCGCCGCGAGCCCGCAGCTCCACGCGGGGAAACCAGTCGCCCTCGCTCGGGATGAGGGCGAGCGCGGCGCTCCAGAACGCCTGCGGCTCGGTCGCCTCACCGAGCAGTGCGGCGACACTGCCGAGGAAGCGGTCGTGGTGATGGTGCAGGCCGCGCGTTGCGCCGTCGACGACGCGCCACGAGTCGGCCGCGAGCACGGCGCCCGCGTGCGGGTCGCACCAGTCGACCGGCTGCCACGGGCCGTCGGTCGCGGAGGACCCGCGCCAGACCTGCAGTGCCTCACTCATAGGATTCAGCGTATGGGTCACGGTCTGCTCGTCGAGCCCCTCGGGCGCGTCGGCGCCGTCGATGGCGTGGATGACCTGCCCGCCCTCGACGCCGAGGCCCTGCTGCTGCGCCTCGACGCGGCACACCCCGACGCCGACGGACTCGTGTGGCTCGACAGCGGTGTGGGGGCGCGCACCGGCCGCAGCCTCCTCGCCGTCGGCGAGCGCGTGCCCCTGCTGGAGGAGGAGCCCGTGCTGCCCGTGCTGCGGGCGGCGCTCGCCGCGATGCCCGCGCTCGGTCGGCAGCCCGACAGTGGCGGCGGCAGTGGCGGCGACAGCCTCGGCGACGACGCGGTGCCGCTCGGGCTCGTCGGCTGGTTCGGCTACGAGCTGCGGGGCGAGACCATGGGCATGCCCGTTCCGCCCGTGCCGGGTCACCACCGTGCGGCCTGGCTGCGCGTCGACCGCGGCGTGCTCATCGACCACGAGGCGGGCACCGTCAGTCTCGTGGCGCTCGACGATGCAGGTACGGGGCAGTGGAGCGGCGAGCTCGCCGACTGGCGGCACCGGATGCTCGAGCTCGTGCGCGGCGCGAGCGCAGCATCCCCGCCCCCCGTCGCCGACCCGCAGCCGGCCACCGCCGTGTGGCGCGATGACGACGCCCACTACGCGGCGCTCGTGGCCCGCTGCCAGGAGGCGATCCGCGAAGGGGAGGCGTACCAGCTGTGCCTCACGACGCAGGCGAGCGTGACGGGCGCCCACGACGCGGACCACGACCCCGTGGAGGTGTACCGCCGGCTGCGGCGCGGCAGCCCCGCCCACCACGGCGCGCTGCTGCGCATCGGCGGCACGGCACTGCTGAGCGCGAGCCCCGAGACGTTCCTGCGCGTGAGCGACGGCACGGTGAGCACGCGCCCCATCAAGGGCACGCGGCCGCGCCACGCCGACCCCGTGCGGGATGCGGCGCTCGCCGCGGAGCTGAAGGCGAGCGACAAGGAGCAGGCCGAGAACCTCATGATCGTCGACCTCATGCGCAACGACCTCTCCCGCGTGAGCGACGTCGGCACGGTCGCCGTCACGGGGCTGCTCGAGGTGGAGAGCTACGCGCACGTGCACCAGCTCGTCTCCACCGTGCAGGGGCGGCTGCGGGAGGGCCTCGACGCGCTCGACGCGGTCGCGGCGTGCCTGCCCGCCGGATCGATGACGGGCGCGCCCAAGCGGCGCGCGATCGAGCTGCTCGCCGAGTGGGAGGCGGGGCCGCGCGGCGTGTACTCCGGCGCCTTCGGCTACCTCGGGGCGGACGGCTCGGCAGACCTCGCGATGGTGATCCGCAGCATCCTGCTCGAGGGGCAGACAGCGACGATCGGAGCGGGCGGCGGCGTGACCGCGCTGAGCGAACCGGAGGCCGAGACGGCCGAGATGCACCTCAAGGCAGCGGCCCTGCTGCGAGCGCTCGGCGCGCAGGCTCAGCCGGTACCCTGAGAGTTCGCGCCCGCAGCGGTCATTCCCGCCTGCCGTTGTGCGAGCCCCCACCCCCCTGCACTACCGCGAGTGAGAGAACTGTGAGCAGCGTGAGCCACCACGACGAGCACGACGAGAACGACTACGACTTCCGCCGTATCGAGGCGCACTGGGCGCCCGTGTGGGAGGAGCTAGCGCCCTTCTCGACCGCCGACGCGCCCGAGTCCAAGCCGCGCAAGTACATCCTCGACATGTTCCCCTACCCCTCGGGCGACCTGCACATGGGGCACGCCGAGGTCTACGCGCTCGGCGACATCGTGGCCCGCTACTGGCGCCAGCGCGGCTTCACGGTGCTGCACCCGATCGGCTGGGACTCGTTCGGCCTGCCCGCCGAGAACGCCGCCATCAAGCGCGGCGCCGACCCGCGCGAGTGGACGTACGAGAACATCGAGCAGCAGAAGGCGTCGATGAAGCGCTACGCCGCGAGCTTCGACTGGGACCGCGTGCTGCACACCTCCGACCCCGAGTACTACCGCTGGAACCAGTGGCTGTTCCTCGAGATGTACAAGAAGGGACTCGCCTACCGCAAGGACAGCTGGGTCAACTGGGACCCGGTCGACCAGACCGTGCTCGCCAACGAGCAGGTGCTGCCCGACGGCACCTCCGACCGCTCCGGCGCCGTCGTCGTGAAGAAGAAGCTCACCCAGTGGTACTTCAAGATCACCGACTACGCCGACCGCCTGCTCGACGACCTCAACCAGCTCGAGGGCTCGTGGCCCGCCAAGGTGCTGTCGATGCAGCGCAACTGGATCGGCCGCTCCGTCGGCGCCGACGTCGACTTCGTCATCGAGGGCCACCACTCGCCCGTGACGGTGTTCACGACGCGCCCCGACACGCTCTTCGGTGCGACCTTCATGGTCGTCGCCCCCGACAGCGACCTCGCCGCCGAGCTCGCGGCCGGGTCGACGCCCGACGTGCGCATGGCGTTCCAGGACTACCTCGAGCAGGCGCAGAAGAAGAGCGAGATCGACCGGCAGGACGCAACGCGCGACAAGACCGGCGTCTTCCTCGACCGCTGGGCGATCAACCCTGTGAGCGGCGAGCGCATCCCCGTGTGGGCCGCCGACTACGTGCTCGCCGACTACGGCCACGGCGCCATCATGGCCGTGCCCGCGCACGACCAGCGCGACCTCGACTTCGCCCGCACGTACGACCTGCCCATTCGCATGGTCGTCGACACGACCGCGCCCATGACGGGCACGATTCCCGTCATCACCGAGGAGATGCTCAACGAGGAGCCGCCGACGATCGACCCCGCCGTGACGGGAGAGGCCCTCACGGGCGACGGGCGCCTCATCAACTCGGGCCCCCTCGACGGCCTCAGCAAGTCGAACGCCATCAAGCGGGCGATCGAGCTTCTCGAGGAGCGCGGCACGGGCCGAGCATCCAAGACCTATCGCCTGCGCGATTGGCTCATCAGCCGCCAGCGGTACTGGGGCACACCCATTCCGATCATGTACACGGAGGACGGCGAGGAGGTGCCCCTGGCGCAGGATGCTCTGCCCCTCGAACTGCCGTGGGAGAAGGGCATGGACCTCAAGCCGAAGGGCACCTCGCCCCTCGGCGGCCTCGAGGAGTGGGTCGCGACGACCACTCCCGACGGCCGGCCCGCGCGCCGCGACACCGACACGATGGACACCTTCGTCGACTCCTCCTGGTACTTCCTCCGCTTCCTCGACCCGCACGACTCGACGAAGGCCTTCGACCCGGCGCAGGCCGAGAAGTGGGCACCCGTCGACCAGTACGTCGGCGGCGTCGAGCACGCGATCCTGCACCTGCTGTACGCGCGCTTCATCACGAAGGTGCTCTTCGACCTCGGCTATGTGAGCTTCACCGAGCCGTTCAGCGCGCTCCTCAACCAGGGCATGGTCATTCTCGACGGCGCGAAGATGTCGAAGTCGAAGGGCAACCTCGTGTACTTCACCGAGGAGCTCGACCAGTTCGGCGTCGACGCCGTGCGCCTCACCATGGCGTTCGCCGGCCCGCCGGAGGACGACATCGACTGGGCCGACGTGTCGGTCACGGGCTCGCAGAAGTTCCTCGCCCGCGCCTGGCGGCTGTCGGGCGAGGTCACCGCGCCCGTCGGCGCCGACCCGGAGACGGGCGACCAAGCACTGCGCCGCGTGACCCACAAGTACCTCTCGGAGGTGCCGGGGCTCATCGAGGCGTTCAAGTTCAACGTGGGCGTCGCGCGCACGATGGAGCTCGTCAACGCCATCCGCAAGGCGATCGACTCGGGCCCCGGCGCGGGCGACCCCGCCGTGCGCGAGGCCGTCGAGGTCGTCGCGGTCGGTCTCTCGCTCTACGCGCCCCACACGGCGGAGGACATGTGGCAGCGCCTCGGCCACTTCGACGGCACCAAGGAGACCCTCGTGGCCTTCGCGGGCTGGCGCAAGGCCGACCCGCTGCTGCTCGTCGAAGACCAGGTGACGGCGGTCGTGCAGGTGGACGGCAAGGTGCGCGACCGGCTCGAGGTGAGCCCCAAGATCGGCAACGACGAGCTCGAGGCGCTCGCGCGGGCGTCCGCGGCCGTGCAGCGGGCCATCGGCGACCGCGAGATCGCGCAGGTCATCGCGCGCGCCCCGCGCGTCGTCAACATCGCGACCAAGAAGTAGGGCTCTCCCCGGTTTGCCGCGGGGCGCTCGTGAGTGTCGGGGGTGCGCCTAGCCTCCGTGCGTGAGCGACCTCGCCCCTGCGCAGCCCGGCGGGCCGCCGCGACGCGGCGTGCGTGTGCGGGCGGCCGTCACGGGCGTCCTCGTGCTCGCGCTGCTCGGGGTTGGGTCCGCGGTCGTCGCCGCGATCGTGACGCCCGGCGGCGAGGTCGTCGCGGTCGGCGACGCGGGTTCCGCTGACGGCGGGTCGGCTGACGAGATCGGCCGGGATGCTGCGCTCGCGCCGCCCGGCGAGCCGGGCATCCTCGATCCGTCGACCCAGGCCGCGCGGCTCGTGCTGCACGTGCACGGCGCAGTCGTCGAGCCCGGCATCGTCGAACTGCCCGCAGGCTCCCGCGTCGTCGACGCGATCGCGGCCGCGCGCGGGCCCAGCGACGACGCCGACCTGGGCGGGGTGAACCTCGCGCGCGTCGTCGCCGACGGGGAGCAGCTGTACGTGCCGCGGGTCGGCGAGGTGCCGCCGCCGGGCGCTGGCGCGGCGAGCGGTGCCGGCGCGGGCACAGGGCCGGGGCTCGTGAACATCAACACCGCCGACGCGGCCGCGCTCGAGACCCTGCCCGGCATCGGTCCCGCGCTCGCGAGCCGCATCATCGCGTGGCGAGAGGCCAACGGAGGCTTTCGCGCCGTCGATGAGCTGCTCGCCGTCTCGGGCATCGGGGAGAAGACCCTCGACGGATTCCGCGACCAGGTGACCGTGTGACCGACGCGCGCCTCGCCGTGCCGGTGCTGCTCGGGTGGGTCGTCGTGATGGTGGTCATCGGGCTGCCCTGGGCGGGAGCGGTGGGGTTCGGGGTCGCCACGGCCGGGGTGCTCGGTGCGCTTGGGGTGGTCGTGCTCGTGCGGCGTGGGCGCAGTCGTGCCGGCGCGCCCGCCGGGCTCCGCGCCGCATCCCTCGTCGTGCCCGCGCTGCTCGTCATCGCCGCGCTCGGTGCCGCGGTGGGCGTCGCCGCGGGGTCGCGCGAGCCGGCGCCCGTGCGCGATGCCCTTGTCTCGGGGGAGCGGCTCGAGGTCGTCGTTGTGCTGGAGCAGACGATCGCCGGTGCCGTGGCCGGTGAGGTCGGGGGTGGGGCGGGCTGGCGCGGAGCATCCGTCGATGGCCGCCTGGATCGCGTGACCGATCGTGATGGCGCCACCTACGCGGTGAGCGTGCCGGTGCGCCTGCTCGGGGTCGAGGCGCAGGGGCGCTGGCCGCTCGGCCTGCGGCTCGAGGGGGCGGTGCGGCTCATCCCGGTGGAGCCGGGTGACGACCGGGTGGCGCTCGCGCGCGTGCTCGGCGAGCTGCAGCCGGTGCGGGGTGCGCCGCCGCTCCTCGGTGCGACGGATGCGCTGCGCGAGCGCTTCCTCGACCTCATGAAGTCCTTCGCGGGCGACGGAGCCGCGCTGCTGCCGGGTCTCGCGATCGGGGACACCTCGGCGGTGTCGGACGAGCTCGACGCCGCGATGAAGCGCAGCGCCCTCAGCCACCTCACGGCGGTGTCGGGGGCGAACTGCGCGATCGTGGTCGGCCTCGTGCTCGGGGTCGGCGCGCTGCTGCGGTGGCCGCGGCCCGTGCGCATCGGCGTCGCGCTCGCGGCGCTCGGCGGCTTCGTGCTGCTCGTGACGCCCGAGCCGAGCGTCGTGCGCGCCGCCGTCATGGCCGCCGTCGTGCTGCTCGCCCTCGCGAGCGGGCGGCCCGCGCAGGGTCTGCCGGTGCTCGCGGTCGCGGTCTTCGGCATCCTCGTGCTCGACCCGTGGATCGCGCGCTCGTACGGCTTCGTGCTCTCGGTGCTCGCGACGGCGGCGCTCCTCGTCCTGGCCGGGCCGCTCGCCGAGCGACTGCGCGCAGTGATGCCCGCCGGGCTCGCACTGTGGGTCGCCGTGCCGCTCGCCGCGCAGCTCGTGTGCCAGCCGGTGCTCATCCTGCTGGCCCCCGAGGTGCCGCTCACGGGCGTGCTCGCCAACGTGCTCGCGGCCCCCGCGGCTCCGGTCGCGACGATTCTCGGGATGATCGCGTGCCTGCTCGCGCCCCTCGTGCCGCCGCTCGCGACGGTCGTCGCGGCGGTCGCCTGGCTGCCCTCCGCGTGGATCGCGGGCATCGCGACGGTCGCCTCCTCGCCGCCCGGGGCCGTGCTGCCGTGGCCGGAGGGCGGTCTGGGTGCCCTGCTTCTCGCGGTGCTGACGGCGGTGGGGCTGCTTGCCCTCGGCGTGCCCGCGCGGCTCGGCTCGGTGCGGCTGCGTCGACATCTTGCGCTCTCGGGCGCCGTGCTGCTCGTCGTCGTCGCAGGGTCGACCGCGGGCGCGCACGCACTCGCGATCCTGCAGCGCCCCGCCGACTGGCGCGTCGCGCAGTGCGACGTGGGGCAGGGCGACGCCCTCCTCGTGCGGCACGGCGGGCAGGTCGCGCTCATCGATACGGGGCGGGATGCTGCGCTCCTGCAGCGCTGCCTGGACACCCTTGGCATCCAGCGCCTCGACCTGCTCGTGCTCACCCACTTCGATGACGACCACGTCGGCGCTGTCGAGGTCGTGCACGGTCGCGCCGACCGTGTTCTCGTCGGGCCAGTGGGGCGGCCGGACGACGAGGCCGTGGTCGAGGGGCTTCTCGCCGCGGGTGCGACAGTGCACGAGGTCGCAGCCGGGGAGGTCGGGGCGCTCGGCGGCTACACCTGGCGGGTGCTCGCGCCACCCGACCACCGCGGGGTCGAGCCGGGCAACGACGCGAGCATCGTCCTCGAGTGGCGCCCCGGGCCGCAGTGCGCGGGCTGCCCGAGCCTGCTGACTCTCGGCGATGTGGGGGCGGCTGGCCAGCGCGCGCTGCTCGGTGCCGTGCATCCCGTCGATGCGATCACGGTCGCGCACCACGGCGCGGCCGACCAGGAGCCCGAGCTGTACGCCCGCGCCTCGCCCGCGCTCGCACTCATCGGGGTCGGCGCCGACAACGGCTACGGCCACCCGACGCCCGAGGCGCTCGACGCGGTCGCCGGGGCGGGGGCGCTCACGGCGCGCTCCGATCTCCACGGTCTCGTGCTGCTCGCGCCGGGGGAGCAACCCGGGTCGTGGTTGCTGTGGACGGAGCGCGGCGCTGTCGGCCGACATGCCATGGCCGGGGTGGCCGGTCAGGCGGCCGGCGTCGGCGGCGCTCAGTAGGCTAAGGGGGTCGCAGGCGGCACCCCGCCTGCCTCTACCCGCATTGCCCGCACTCGAGCGCCGAAGGAGCGTGATGGCCGCCACGAAGAGGTCGTCAGGCTCCGCTCGGGCCAAGGCGAGCATCCCGCAGATCGCGTGGCATGAGATCAGGTCGGCGCCCGTCGTCCTCGTGACCGGCCCCGAGTCCTTCCTCGCCGACCGCGCGTCGACGATGCTACGGGATGCCCTGCGCACGCAGGACCCGAGCCTCGAGGTGCACGACCTGGGCGCCGACACCTACGCGCCCGGCGAGCTGCTCACGCTGGCGAGCCCCTCCCTGTTCGGCGAACCGCGGCTGATCCGCGTGGCCAACGTCGAGAAATGCACCGACGCGTTCCTGGAGGACGCGCTGTCGTTCCTCGAGCAGCCTGCCGACGACACCGTCGTGCTGCTGCGCCACGGCGGGGGAGTGCGCGGCAAGAAGCTGCTCGACGCTATCCGCGGCGGTTCCGGCGGCGGCATCGAGGTCATCTGCGCGGAGCTCAAGCGCGACAACGACCGCGCCGACTTCGCGGCCGCCGAGTTTCGCCACGCGGGCCGCCCGATCGCGCCGCTCGCCCTGCGCGCGCTCGTCTCGGCGTTCGGCGACGACCTGAGCGAGCTCGCGGGGGCGTGCCAGCAGCTCATGGCCGACACCGAGGGCGAGATCACCGAGCAGACCGTCACGAAGTACTACGGCGGCCGTGTGGAGACCAACGCCTTCGCCGTCGCCGACGCCGCGATCGCTGGGCGCCACGGCGAGGCGTTGGGGCTGCTGCGGCACGCGCTCGACACGGGAGCGGACCCCGTGCCGATGGTCGCCGCGTTCGCCATGAAGCTGCGCACGATGGCGAAGGTCGGCGGCGCACGCGGGTCGGGGGGTCAGGTCGCCTCGCAGTTGGGGCTCGCACCCTGGCAGGTCGACCGCGCCCGCCGAGACCTGCAGGGCTGGGAGGAGGCGGGGCTCGGCCGCGCGATCCTCGCCGCCGCCGAGTGCGACGCGCAGGTCAAGGGCGCGGGCCGCGACCCCGTCTTCGCCCTCGAGACCCTCGTGCGCGTCGTCGCGACCCGCGGCGAGGGCCACTAGCGCGCGCGCTCGCCCCGAGCCGAGCATCCCGCCCCGCCGCCTGGCGCCCGGCGCCCACCGCCCACCCGCCCCGCGCCGGGCGTCAGCCCACGCCGCGCCGTCTCCGCAATTCAGGAGTTGCGATGCCGCAGGGCTCCTCGACACCCCGAAGCGCCCGCTTCCAGGGCGCTGGACGAGGGCGCGCTCCTGAATTGTGGAGATGGCGTTCCCGGATAGAAACGAGCGTCGACATGCCCGTGAGCGAGCGCCGGTTCTCCACAATTCAGGAGATCGAGTCCATGCGGGCCCGCCGACACGCCGGTGGAGCGCTCTCACGCCCTGATGCAGCACACTGACTCCTGAATTGTGGAGATAGAGCGCCGGGCGGGCGAGCGCCGGGCGGGCGAGCGCCGGGCGGCGGTACGGGATGCTCCGCTCGAGCCGGTCGCAGACAGCACGAGGCCCCGCCGACCCTGGTGGGTGCGGCGGGGCCTCGAGTGCTGTGGTGCGGCGCGGAACGCGCGTGAGGCAGCGAGAGCGCTAGAGCGCGGCGACCTGCTTGGCGATCGCCGACTTGCGGTTCGCGGCCTGGTTCTCGTGGATGACGCCCTTGCTCGCGGCCTTGTCGAGCTTCTTCGTCGCGACGACGAGTGCCTCGGAAGCGGCGGCCTTGTCGCCGGAGGCGATCGCGGTGTGCGTGCGACGGATCGCCGTCTTGAGCTCGCTCTTGATGGCGCGGTTGCGCTCCTGAGCCTTGAGGTTGGTCTTGATGCGCTTGATCTGCGACTTGATGTTCGCCATGTATCGACTTTCTGCGTAAGAGGATCGGTGTGAGTGAGCGGCCGGGGTGGGGGTTGCGCAGAGCTCGAGCGCGTGGTGCGCGCCGTGTGCTCCGTGACGAACTGTCCCAGCCGCGTTCCGTGTCGAAAGAGAGAGGGCTTTCTGACACGCAAGCCAACAGGCAACATTACCAGGGCACGACGCCGGGCGACAATCGCACGGTCTGTGAGGGGCCGTCCTGCATGGGAGAATGGCAGACAATGTCTCCTCGAGCCTCCACGTCCCTCGCCCCTGCCGCGACCGATCCGACGCTGATTCGCAATTTCTGCATCATCGCGCACATCGACCACGGCAAGTCGACGCTCGCCGACCGCATGCTCGGCATCACGGGCATCGTGAGCGACCGCCAGGCGCGCGAGCAGTACCTGGACCGCATGGACATCGAGCGCGAGCGCGGCATCACGATCAAATCGCAGGCGGTGCGGATGCCCTGGGCCCTGTCGCCCGCCGAGGGCGAGAAGCCCATCACCTACGCGCTGAACATGATCGACACTCCCGGTCACGTCGACTTCACGTACGAGGTGAGCCGCAGTCTGGCGGCCTGCGAGGGCGCGATCCTGCTCGTGGATGCCGCGCAGGGCATCGAGGCGCAGACGCTCGCGAACCTCTACCTCGCGCTCGAGAACGACCTCACGATCATCCCCGTGCTCAACAAGATCGATCTGCCCGCGGCCGACCCCGACAAGTATGCGCGCGAGCTCGCGAGCCTCATCGGCGGCTCACCAGACGACGTGCTGCGCGTGAGCGGCAAGACCGGCCAGGGCGTCGACGAGCTGCTCGACCGCGTCGTCGAGCTCATCCCGCCGCCGACGGGCGACGCCGAGGCTCCCGCGCGCGCGATGATCTTCGACTCGGTGTACGACGCGTACCGCGGCGTCATCACCTATGTGCGCATGGTCGACGGGCATCTGAGCCCTCGGGAGCGCATCCAGATGATGTCGACGCGCGCGACGCACGAGCTGCTGGAGATCGGCGTGAGCTCTCCCGAGCCGATGCCGAGCAAGGGCCTCGGCGTGGGCGAGGTCGGCTACCTCATCACGGGCGTGAAGGACGTGCGGCTGTCGAAGGTCGGCGACACGATCACGAACGCGCAGAAGCCGGCGACGCAGGCGCTGCCGGGCTACACCGACCCCAAGCCGATGGTGTTCTCGGGCCTGTACCCGATCGACGGCAGCGACTACCCCGTCTTGCGGGAGGCGCTCGACAAGCTCAAGCTCTCCGACGCGAGCCTCAACTACGAGCCGGAGACGTCGGTGGCGCTCGGCTTCGGGTTCCGCTGCGGGTTCCTCGGCCTCCTGCACTTGGAGATCATTACCGAGCGCCTCGAGCGCGAGTTCGGCATCGACCTCATCTCGACGGCGCCGAGCGTGACCTACGAGGTGGTCACGGAGGACGGCAAGGAGTACACGGTCACGAACCCGAGCGAGTTCCCGACGGGGGCGAAGATCGCGAGCGTGACCGAGCCGATGGTCGCGGCGGGCATCCTCGCGCCGAAGGACTACGTGGGCACGATCATGGAGCTGTGCCAGAGCCGCCGCGGCTCGCTCATCGGCATGGAGTTCCTCGGCGAGGACCGCGTCGAGATCAAGTACACGATGCCGCTCGGCGAGATCGTGTTCGACTTCTTCGACCACTTGAAGAGCAAGACCGCTGGCTACGCGAGCCTCGACTACGAGCCGAGCGGCGATCAGGAGGCCGACCTCGTGAAGGTCGACATCCTCCTGCAGGGCGAGGCGGTCGACGCGTTCAGCGCGATCGTGCACCGCGAGAAGGCGTACGCCTACGGCGTGCTCATGACCGAGCGTCTCAAGAAGCTCATCCCTCGCCAGCAGTTCGAGGTGCCCATCCAGGCCGCGATCGGCGCCCGCATCATCGCGCGCGAGTCGATCAGCGCGATGCGCAAGGACGTGCTCGCCAAGTGCTACGGCGGTGACATCACCCGCAAGCGCAAGCTGCTCGAGAAGCAGAAGGAGGGCAAGAAGCGCATGAAGATGGTGGGTCGCGTCGAGGTTCCCCAGGAGGCCTTCATCGCGGCGCTATCCGGCGACGTGGAGAGCAAGAAGGACAAGAAGTAGCCATGAGCTCGCGGGATGCGGCCCGGGCCGAGCAGGCGGTCACCTACGCGGCCGTCGGCGCGAGCCAGGCCCCCGACCTCCTGCGCTACCCGCCGACCGGCTACCGCCCGCTCGAGATGCGCGGCCGAGTCGGCCACGGCGACGAGCGCTGGGAGTGGGCGGTCGACGCTCTGCTCACCGGCGGGGTGTATCGCGGCGCCGGCATGGGCGTGCGCATGCGTGCGGTCGACGCGGGGGAGGCCGAGCGGGTCTACCAGCCCGTGGAGTTCGACGACAGCGGCGAGCCTGTCGAGCCTGCCGAGGTGGGAGCCGTCGAAGAGGTCTACACGGCGGACGGCACGAGGCACCTGCGCCCCGGCGACATCATCATCGTCGGCCTCGCCGTGGGGGAACGGCTGTGGCTGCCGCTGCCGGGTCGCGTCGTGCTGCTCGAGCAGCAGGAGGCCCGCGTCATGTACGCCGTCGGCACGCTGCCGGGCCACGCCTTCTCGGGTGAGGAGTCGTTCACGCTCGAACGCGAGGAGAACGGCTCGGTGTGGCTCACGGTGCGCAGCTTCGCCCGCCCGGCCGCCTGGTGGGGCTGGCCCCTGCTGCCCGGGCTCCTGCTGGCCCGCACCCTCATCGCCCGACGGTTCCTGCGTGCCCTCACGGTGCCGCTCGCCACTCAGGATCGCTGACATACTCTGAACGAGATGAGCAGTGAAACCCGTGCCGTGCAGGCTGAGCCGCGGCCCACGAGCAGCGGCGCCGGTCGCGTGCTCGTCGCCGTCTACGCCATCCTCGCCCTCGCCGCGCTCGGCCGCTCGAGCTACCAGATCGCCACCAAGTTCGGCGAGGCGCCCCTCGCGTACAGCCTCTCCGGGCTCGCCGCGGTCGTCTACGTGCTCGCCACGGTCGCCCTCATCGCCCGGGGCCGCCGCTGGTTCCTCGTCGCCGTCGTCGCGATCACCGTGGAGCTCGCCGGTGTGCTCATCGTCGGCGTCGTGAGCCTCCTCGCCCCCGAGGTCTTCCCCGACGACACCGTGTGGTCGGTCTTCGGCCGGGGCTACGCGTTCATCCCGCTCCTCCTGCCCGTGCTGGGCCTGCTCTGGCTGCGGCGCATCGCCGCCGTGCGGCGCGCCGAGGTGGCCTCGTGAGCCGCCCCGCCCAGGGACTCGTCGCGCGCGGGCTCGACGCGCTGCCCCAGCCGCCCGTGCCGTCGATCGTCACGATCGGCAAGTTCGACGGCGTGCACCGCGGGCACCGCGCCATTCTCGACAGCCTGCGGGATGCCTCTGCCGGCCGCCGCACGGTCGTCGTCACCTTCGATCGGCACCCGCTCGCCGTTCTTCGGCCCGAGTCGGCGCCGACGCCTCTGCTGAGCGTCGACCAGAAGACCGAGGCGCTGCTCGCCGCCGGTATGGATCTCGTCGTCGTCCTCGACTTCACCCCCGAGTTCGCGGCCCTCAGTCCCGAGCAGTTCGTGCAGCGCGTCCTCGTCGACGGGCTCGGCGCCACCGAGGTGCTCGTCGGCGCCGACTTCCGCTACGGCGCGCGCGGCGCGGGCACGGTCGACACTCTGCGGCAGGCGGGGGAGCGCGACGGCTTCACGGTGAGCCTCGTCGACGACGTGTGCGAGGCGGACGGCCGCCGCGTGTCGTCCACGGGCATCCGCGCCGCGCTCGAGGCCGGCCATGTCGCGGAGGCGACGGAGGCTCTGGGGCGCGCCCCGCGCATCCGGTCCCTCGTCGTGCCCGGCCATCAGCGCGGCCGCGACCTCGGCTACCCGACCGCGAACCTCGCCCCCGGAGCCGAGGGCTATATTCCGGCCGACGGCGTGTACGCGTGCTGGCTGCGCGTCGACGGAGAGCGCTACGGGGCCGCCGTCTCGGTCGGCAACAACCCGACCTTCGGCGACGTGCTCGAGAAGACGGTGGAGGCGCACGCGATCGACGCGACGCTCGACCTGTACGGCTCGATCGTCGAGCTCGAGTTCGTCGAGTACATCCGGCCCATGCGCAAGTTCGAGTCGGGTGACGCCCTCGCCGTGCAGATGGGGCTCGACGAGCTGCGCATTCGCGAGGTGCTCGGCCTCGCCACCGAACCCGCGTAGCGCCCGGCGCCGCGCGCCTGCGTGACGCCGCCTACTTGTCGGCGATGAGCGACTTCAGCGGAACCTTCGCGCCGTTCTTGATGTTGTCGATGACCTCGTCGGGAACGTCCTTCACGAGCGGCACGTCGAGGTCTTTCGCCCAGGTGCCGATCGTGTCGAGAATCTGGTCGGTGTCGAGGCCCGCGAGGGTCGGCTGAATCTGCTCCCAGAGGCCCTGCAGGGCATCCGGGTCGAAGCCCTTGCCGCTCACGAGGTCTCCGACGACCTCGCCGATGTCACCGAGGTCGAATCCGTTGTTCTGAGCCATGGCGTGTTCCTGCCTTCTCGGGAGCCCGGCGGGCTCGATGCTCATGAGCCTAAGGCTCGTCGACGCGCGGCGGAATACCTCCGCGACCGGCGAGGAAGAGCACGATCGAGGATGCCGTGGCCGGCAGAGCCGGCCCCGTGCCCACCTGCCACTCGCTGTCGACCGCGACGAGGGTGCGCGCCGAGAGGACGCTGCGGCGAGGCGTAGGCGCGCGCACGGCGAGGTCGAGGGCGACCGCGCCGCTCGCGAAGGGGTCGACGCCGAGATCCACCTCGAGCGCGGTGCCGAGGTCGAGGGCGGCGACGAGAATCTCGCCGAACTCGCGCACCGAGCATCGCGCCGTCGCGCCCGAGAGGGTCATAGCTTCCTCGCGCAGCGCGGGGGCGAGACGGTCGGCGTCGAGAGCGGCGACCTCGGGGCTGGGAACCTCGTGAGCGCCGAGGCGCGACGCGAACCGCTGCCACCCGCTCCACCGTCGCAGCGTGAGCAGCTCGCGCACGGCGTCGTCGACGCTCACGCCGGGTCGCAGCGTCTCGCGGGTGAGCGACTCGGGGCGCGTCTCGAGGAGGTTCGCGAGCGACAGCAGGAGCCCGCTCGCGGGTCGCGCCCAGTTGCGCGTGACCTCTCCGTCGTCGCCGCGCGGTCGGTTGCTCAGGGGCAGGAAGCGGCTCCAGTCGGTCACGGCACCACTGTACGGGGCCCCGTGACCGACATCGAGGTGACCGGCATCTAGGATTGTGCGGTGCCCTCCGACCCCGCAATCTCCCGTCGCGGGGCATCCCTCCTCGGCATCGCGGGCATCCTCCTCATCGCGGCGACGCTGCGACTGCCGGTCGGGGCGCTGTCGCCTCTCGCCGACCAGATCTCCGTCGACATCCCGCTCTCCGCCGCCGCGCTCGGGGTGCTCGGCATGATGCCGCCCATCGGCTTCGCGCTCTCCGGCCTCATCGCGCCCCTCGTCGCGCGCCGCGTCGGGCTCGAGACGACGCTGCTCCTCGCGGTCGTCATCATGATCCTCGGGCACGTCGCCCGCGCGCTCGCCGGCGGCTACCTCGTGCTCGTGCTCGGCAGCTTCATCGTGCTGCTCGGGGCGGGCTTCGGCAACGTGCTCATGCCGAGCGCCGTCAAGCGCTTCGCCCCCCACGCACTCGGGCCCATGACGGCTGCCTACGCCATGATCATGGCCGTCGGCTCGGCGGTGCCGCCGACCCTCGCTGTCCCGCTCGCCGAGGAGACCGACTGGCGCTTCTCGCTCGGCTCGTGGGCGATTCTCGTCACCGCGGCGCTCGTGCCGTGGGTGCTTCTCGCGGTGCGCGGCGCGCGGCGCCGAGCGCGTGATCGTGCCGCCGACCCCGATGCCGCGATCCTCGAGCCCGACCCGCACCGCTTCGCGACCCTCGCCCGCTCGCGCACCGTGTGGGGCATCACGATCCCCTTCACCATCTCGAGCATCTCTGCCTACGTGACCTTCGCGCTGCTGCCGGTGATCCTGCAGGACGTCGCGGGGGTCACGGCGACGGAGGCGGGCTCGCTCCTCGCAGTGTTCGCGATCACGGGACTGCCGCTCGCGTTCCTCGCGCCCGTGCTGACGGCCCGGCTGCGCACGCCCACGGTGATCCTCGCGGCCTCGATGGGGCTCTTCCTCGTCGGCTACGGCGGCCTCCTGCTCGCCCCGCAGCCTCTCGTGCTGCTGTGGGTCGTGCTCATCGGCCTCGGCCAGATCACCTTCCCGATGTGCCTGACCCTCATGTCGCTCCGCACGCGCTCGTCGCAGTCGGCCGCGAGTGTCAGCGGGTTCGTGCAGACCATCGGCTACGCAGTCGCCGCGGTCGCCCCGCTCGCGCTCGGCGCGCTGCACGAGATCACCGGTTCGTGGGCACCGAGCCTCACGATCCTCGTCGTGCTCGCCGCGCTCACCGTCGTCGCGATGCCGATGCTCGCGGCGCGCGGCATCGTGGAGGACGAGGTCAGGGCACGAGCTCGCTGAGGTGCACGAGGGCTGCGGCACCGACGAGCGGCCCTTCGCCGCTGAGCGATGAGGCCACGACGCGCGTTTTCGTGACGAAACCGAAGTCGCTGTGCTCGGCAACGGTGCGCCCGACGAGCGGAATGTACTGCTCGCTCACGTGACTGAAGCCCCCGCCGATCGCGACGATGTCGAGGTCGACGAGCGCGCTGGCGGAGGCGATGGCCCGGCCCACGGCCGTGGCCGACCGCTCGACCGCGGCGAGCGCGATCGGGTCATCCGTGCGCGCCGAGGCCGCGAGCTCCTCGCCCGTCGACCCGACCCAGCCCTGCTCGGTCGCCCACCGCACCGAGCGCGGGCCCGAGGCGATGCCCTCGAGGCAGCCGCGCGCGCCGCACGCGCACACGTCGTCGAACCCGCTCACGGCGACGTGCCCGATATGGCCGGCGTTGCCCGTGGGCCCCGCGATGACGCGCCCTCCGAGCATGAGCCCGCCGCCCACGCCGGTCGAAACGATCATGCCCATGACGTTCGTCTCGCCCTGCGCTGCACCCTTCCAGACCTCGGCGAGGGTGATGCAGATGCCGTCCATGCGCAGCGTCACCGGGATGCCCGGCACGAGCTGCTCGACGAGTCCGCCGAGGGGATAGTCACGCCAGGCCGGGAGGTTGAGCGGCGAGACGTCACCGCTCGTACCCGCGATCGGCCCCGCCGAGCCGATGCCCGCGCCGACGAGCGTGTCGCTCGACGAGCGAGCCGCGAGCGTCGCCGTGACGGACTCGGTCACGGCGGTGGCGAGCTGCTCGGCAGTGGACGCGGAGCCGGTCGGTCGGCGATGACGCGACCCGTCGACGATAGTGCCGTCGGCCGCGACGAGCGCGGACTCGACTTTCGTGCCGCCGAGATCGATGGCGAGGGCGAGGTCGGTCATGGTGCTGCTTTCACGAGGAGGGGGAAGGGACTTCTCAGCGTATCGAGATCACGGCGCGTGCCAGGGTCTGCTCATCTGAGCACAGACCGCAACAATTGTTGTCCATCCCCGCTGCCCGTCCTACGCTGAAGGGGTTCTTCGTGCCTCGTGCACGCCGGCACCGCGACACAGGGGGGAGGCTCCATGGCAGCCACCGACACCGTCGCCGCCAACGAGCTGCTCGCCGTGCGCGCCGCCGAGCTGTACTACGAGGAGAACAAGACGCAGGACGAGATCGGCGCGATCCTGCGTGTCACGCGCTGGAAGGTCGGCCGTCTCCTCCAGCAGGCGCGCGATCGCGGCATCATCCGCATCGAGATCGTCCACCCGCGCGCCCGGCGGCTCTCGCTCGAGCGCGAGCTCACCGCACGATTCGGCCTGCGCGACGCGATCGTCGTGCCCGGGCCGCCCGATGACCGCGAGCTGCAGGCCCGCGTGGCCGAGGCGGCCGCCGACTTCCTCGTGAGCGTCCGCCCCATCCCTCGTCTCCTCGGCGTGAGCTGGGGCCGCACGCTGCACCAGGTCGCCGAGTGCCTGCCCGAAGGCTGGTCGACGGGCGTCAACGTCGTGCAGATCAACGGCGGCGTCAGCCTCTCCAAGCGCCCCGGCACGGCGGCGTCAGCCTCTCCAAGCGCCCCGGCACGGCGGCGAGCACCGCCGTCATGATTGCCCAGAAGGCCGGCGGGGAGGCGACCCTGCTGCCGACCCCGGCCATCCTCGAACGACTCGAGACGAAGCGCGCGATCGAGGGCGACCGCACCGTGAGCGGCGTCGTGCAGCGGGCCCGCGGCGCTGCCGCGTACCTGTACAGCGCGGGAGTCGCCGACACGAGCTCGGTGCACGTCGACAGCGGGTACCTCACCCCCGACGACATGCGCAGCCTCGTCGAGAAGGGCGCCGTCGGCGACGTCATCGGCCGGTACATCACGGCGGAGGGCACGATCGCCGACCCCGAACTGGATGCTCGTACCCTCGGCCTCGGGCTCGACGAGTTGCGCGACGCGGCCATGAGCATCCTCGTCATCGGCGGTGAGGCCAAGCATCCCATCGCCCACGCCATCGTGCAGCACGGGCTCTGCTCCGTGCTCGTGACCGACGAGCACACCGCCCGCTCCCTCCTGGATGCGGCCCCCGACTCGACCACCTCTGGAGAGGACCCCTCATGACGCTCGACCACCCGGTCGCCCTCGCTCCCGCCGATCGCGCGGTGCAGCTGCTCGGCGGCGACCTCACCGAGAAGGCCCTGCGGCTGCATCTCGACGGCCTCAGCGGTGTCGACGCCGTCGGCCTCGAGCAGCGCGCCGCGAGCCTCTCGACGCGCTCCATCAAGACGAGCTCGAAGGCGTGGGCACTCGACACGATCATCCGAACGTGCGACCTCACCACGCTCGAGGGCGCCGACACTCCTGGCACGATCCGCTCGCTCGTCGCGAAGGCCGTGACGCCCGACGCGACCGACCCCGAGACGCCGCGCGTCGCCGCCGTGTGCGTCTACGGCGACATGGTGCCCTACGCGATCGAGGCGCTCGGAAGCCTGCACGCGGCAGGAGGCGAGTCGGGCATCCAGGTCGCGGCGGTCGCGACGGCATTCCCCTCGGGGCGCGCGAGCCTCGCCATCAAGCTCGCCGACACGCGTGAGGCAGTCGCGGCGGGTGCCGACGAGATCGACATGGTCATCGACCGCGGGGCCTTCCTCTCCGGGAGCTTCGGAGTCGTCTTCGACCAGATCGTCGCCGTCAAGGAGGCCTGCCGGCGCACCGACGGCACCTACGCCCACCTCAAGGTGATCCTCGAGACGGGCGAGCTGCAGACCTACGACAACGTCAAGCGCGCCTCGTGGCTCGCGATCCTCGCCGGCGCCGACTTCATCAAGACGTCGACCGGCAAGGTGAGCCCCGCTGCGACCCTGCCGGTGACACTCCTCATGCTCGAGGTCATCCGCGACTGGCACCGCCTCACGGGCGAGAAGATCGGTATGAAGCCCGCCGGCGGCATCCGCGCGTCCAAGGACGCCGTGCGCTACCTCGTGACCGTCGCCGAGACCGTCGGCGAGGACTGGCTCACCCCGCAGCTGTGGCGCTTCGGCGCCTCGAGCCTGCTCAACGACGTGCTCCTGCAGCGTCAGAAGCTCCGAACCGGTCACTACAGTGGCCCCGACTACGTGACGGTGAACTAGATCATGGGTTTCCTCGAATACGCACCCGCCCCCGAGTCGGCGGCGATCCTCAACCTCAAGGCCGAGTACGGGCTCTTCATCGACGGCGAGTTCGTCGACGGCCACGGCGAGGTCTTCGACACGATCTCGCCAGCGACCGAGAAGGTCATCGCGCGTATCGCGCAGGCCGACGAGAAGGACGTGGATCGCGCTGTCGCGGCTGCCCGCCGCTCCTACGAGAAGGTCTGGTCGCGCATGAGCGGCAGCGACCGCGGCAAGTACCTCTTCCGCATCGCGCGTCTCGTCCAGGAGCGCAGCCGCGAGCTCGCCGTCGCCGAGGCGCTCGACAACGGCAAGCCGATCCGCGAGACGCGCGACGTCGACGTGCCGCTCGTCGCCGCCTGGTTCTTCTACTACGCGGGCTGGGCCGACAAGCTCGAGTACGCCGGACTCGGGCCGAACCCGCGCGCTCTCGGCGTCGCCGCGCAGGTGATCCCGTGGAACTTCCCGCTGCTCATGCTCGCGTGGAAGATCGCGCCAGCCCTCGCCGCGGGCAACACCGTCGTCATCAAGCCGGCCGAGACGACGTCGCTCACGGCCATGCTGTTCGCCGAGATCCTCCAGCAGGCCGAGCTGCCCGCCGGTGTCGTCAACATCGTCACGGGCCCCGGCTCCACCGGTCAGGCTCTCGTCACGCACGACGACGTCAACAAGGTCGCCTTCACGGGGTCGACGGGCGTCGGGCGGATGATCGCGCGCTCGGTCGCCGGAACCGACAAGAAGCTCACGCTCGAGCTCGGCGGCAAGGCCGCCAACATCGTCTTCGACGACGCGCCCATGGACCAGGCGATCGAGGGCATCGTCAACGGCATCTTCTTCAACCAGGGCCACGTGTGCTGCGCCGGTTCGCGCCTGCTCGTGCAGGAGAACGTGCACGACGAGGTCATCGACCGGCTCAAGCAGCGCCTGTCGACGCTGCGCATGGGCGACCCGCTCGACAAGAACACCGACATCGGCGCGATCAACTCGGCCGCGCAGCTCGAGCGCATCCGCACGCTCAGCGACGTCGGCGAGGAGGAGGGCGCCGAGCGCTGGACCGCCGACTGCGTGATCCCCGACACGGGCTTCTGGTTCGCGCCGACGATCTTCACCCAGGTCTCGCCCGCGCACCGCATCGCGCGCGAAGAGATCTTCGGCCCCGTGCTCTCGGTCATCACCTTCCGCACGCCGGCGGAGGCGATCGCGAAGGCCAACAACACCCCATACGGCCTCTCGGCCGGCATCTGGACGGAGAAGGGCAGCCGCATGCTCGCCCTCGCCGACCAGCTGCGCGCTGGCGTCATCTGGGCCAACACCTTCAACCGCTTCGACCCGAGCTCGCCCTTCGGCGGCTACAAGGAGTCGGGCTACGGCCGCGAGGGAGGCCGGCACGGCCTCGCCGCGTACCTGGTCTCGACGGGGTGGGAGGCATCGGGCTCGAGCTCAGCATCCCGGCCCGTCACGAAAGACCGCAAGACGACCAAGAAGGCGGTGGCGAAGTGAGTCGGCTCACCGTGCCCAAGACGTACAAGCTCTACGTGGGCGGCAAGTTTCCGCGCAGTGAGAGCGGCCGCACCTACGAGGTGACGACGCCGAAGGGCGCGTTCCTCGCCAACGCCGCGCAGGCCTCGCGCAAGGACGCCCGCGATGCGGTCGTCGCCGCGCGCAGCGCGGTGGGCGGCTGGGCCGGAGCGACCGGGTACAACCGCGGACAGGTGCTCTACCGCATCGCCGAGCTGCTCGAGGGGCGTCACGCCCAGTTCGTCGACGAGATCGTGCAGTCGGAGGGCGTCTCGGCGGCCGCCGCGGGCGCGCAGGTCGACGCGGCGATCGATGTCTGGGTCTGGTACGCGGGCTGGGCCGACAAGTACGCGCAGGTCGCGGGCAACGCCAACCCCGTCGCCGGCCCGTACTTCAACATCTCGGTGCCCGAACCGACCGGTGTCGTCGCGATCATCGCGCCGCAGCAGGCTACGGGAGCCTCGCTCCTCGGCCTCGCCGCGGTCGTCGCTCCCGCGATCCTCACGGGCAACACGGTCGTCGTCGTCGCCCACGAGCGCGCGCCGCTCTCGGCGATCTCGCTCGGGGAGGTGCTCGCGACCTCCGACGTTCCCGGGGGAGTCGTCAACATCCTCACCGGGTCGCCTGCCGAGATCGCGCCGTGGCTCGCGGCGCACGCCGACGTCAACGCGCTCGACCTGGCCGGTGCGGGCGACCTCGAGTGGGTCGACCTGCAGATCGCCGCGGCGGAGACGCTCACGCGCGTGCTGCAGCCCGAGCCGGGCATCCCGGCGCCGTCGCTCGACCGTATCGGCGCCTTCGTCGAGATCAAGACGGTCTGGCACACGAAGGCGATGCGCTAGCTAGCCGCGCCACCCGCCTGCGCCACCCGCCCCTCACCCGGTTCGTCTCCACAATTCAGGAGTCGGCGCCGGCTGAGGGGCCGTTCGGGGTCAGGTACGGCGTGTCGGAAAGCTTCTGCCGCACGATCTCCTGAGTTGTGGAGGCGCGAGCTGCTCAAGGCAGGCGCCCGCTCCGCCGGGAGGCGGAGAAGCCGCTCCGTCGGGCGGGGGACGTCGGTCGGCGCCCCCGTCGATAGCGTGGGAGCGATACTCGAATCGACCCACCGAGAAGGATGCGCATGCTCGCCGACCTGCAGGACAACACCGCCACCGTCGCCCCGATCTGGCAGTGGCTCGTGATCATGCCCGCGGCGGCCGTGCCGTTCATCGAGTCGTACTTCGCGGCGCCGATCGGCATCCTCGCCGGTGCGTCGCCCCTCGTGGCGATCCCCGCAGCGATCCTCGGCAATGTGATCTCGATGGTGCTCGTCGTGCTGCTCGCCGGCCGAGTGCGGGGAGCGGCGGGAGCCCACGAGCAGCCGCTCTCACCGCGGCGGGAGCGTTTCAAGCGGCGCTTCGATGCGTGGGGCGTGCCCGGGGTGAGCCTGCTCGGCCAGACCCTGCTGCCGAGCCAGATCACGTCGGGCCTCATGGTCGGCTTCGGGGCGTCGCGCCAGCGCGTCATCCTGTGGCAGATCGTGTCGATCACGCTGTGGGGCCTCGGCTTCGGGCTGCTCGGACTCGGCTTCGTGGCGGCCGTCGTCGGTTGATCGCCCGCTAGTCCTGAGCCGGTGACGCGGAGAGCCGGGCGAGAACGGCGGCGGGGTCGAGGAACTCGCCCGTGCGCTCGACCTCGTGCACGAGCTCGACCATGAGCGCGTTCACGGGCGTCGCGACGCCGCCCTCGGCCCCGGCAGCCACGACGACACCGTTGAGGGCGTCGATCTCGGTGGCGCGCCCCCGACGGATGCTCTGCAACGTCGATGCCGGATTCGGCACGTCCCCCATCCTGGCGGCGAGAGCCCGCGGCACCGCCTCGCCCGCGGCAGGGTCGTCGCTCAACAGCAGCGCGACCTCGTCCGGCCCGACGGCTCCGATGCGTGCCAGGTGCAGACCCTTCGCCCGCGCGACGGTCGCCGTCTCCCGCATGCCGCGCGTGAGAACCGCGCGCAGTCCGTCGTGCGCGACGACCTCCTGCACGCTCAGCCGGGTGACCGCCGGCAGGGCGTTGACCTGGTTGACGAGCAGCTTCGTCCACTGCGCGCCCACGATGTCGTCGACCACGCTGACCTCTGCGGGGAGAGCCGAGCGCAGCGCGGGCAGCGCGACGGCGACCGCGGCAGGGTCACCACCCAGCACGAGCGGGTTCGGGCCCGTCACGTCGACGCGCCCTGGCTCGAGGAGGCTCGCGGCGAAGAGCGCCAGGCCGATCGCGACGGGGGAGTGCGGCAGAGCATCCCGCACCGCGGCCTCGCCCCCGAGGCCGTTCTGCACGACGAGCGCGGGCGTGCCGTCCAGGCGCGCCGCGGCCGCGAGAGCCGCCGTCGTGTCGTGCACCTTCGTCGTGACGACCAGGAGGTCGAGCGGGGCCGCGAGAGCCTCCACGACCCGAATACGGGCCAGGTGGTCGCCCCAGCCGCCGGTGAGCAGCAGCCCGTCGCGCGCGAGAGAGGCGCCGTGCTCGCCGCGCGCTGTCACGACCACGTCGTGCCCCGCGCGGTGGAGGAGCGCCGCGAGGGTGCCGCCGACGGCCCCGGCTCCGAGAACGGCGATGCGCATGCTCGGCATCCTACGCACTGCGCGCCGAGCGGTAGCGTGGATGCCGTGACTGCCGGGATGCTCTTCGTCGACAAGCCGCAGGGCCTCACGAGCCACGACGTCGTCGCCCGCGCGCGCCGTGCCCTCGACACGCGCAAGGTCGGGCACGCCGGCACCCTCGACCCGATGGCGACCGGTCTGCTGACGCTCGGCGTCGGCCCGGCTACGCGCCTGCTCACCTACCTCGTGGGCCTCGACAAGACGTACGAGACGACCATGAGGCTCGGGGTGGCGACGACGACCGACGACGCCGAGGGTGAGCCGATCGGTGCTGCCGACCCGGCGGCGCTCGAGGCGGTCACGCTGGAGAGGCTCGAGCAGGGCATCCGGAGCCTGACCGGCCAGATCGAGCAGGTGCCGAGCGCGGTGAGCGCCATCAAGGTCGACGGTCGGCGCGCCTACGATCGCGTGCGCGCCGGCGAGGAGGTCGAGCTCGCAGCGCGACGCGTGACGGTGAGCGCCTTCGAGGTGCTGGCCGTGCGTCGGCAGGCCGACGGCATCGAGGTGGATGCTCGCATCGACTGCTCGTCGGGCACCTACATTCGCGCGCTCGCGCGCGACCTCGGCGCCGATCTGGGTGTCGGCGGGCACCTCACGGCGCTCCGCCGCACGCGCGTGGGCCCGTTCGCCACGTCACGCGCCGTCGCGGTCGACGACATCACACCGGAGGTTCTCGTGTCGCCCGCCGAGGTGGCCGCACAGCTCTTCCCGGTCCTGACCGTGAGCGGCGACCAGGCGCGCGATCTCGGCCACGGCAAGACGCTCGCCCTGCCCGACGCGGCCGACGCCGAGCCCATGGCCGCGGTCGACGCGCGGGGGCGGCTCATCGCCCTCGTCGCCGTGCGGGCGGGCGTCGGCCGTACGCTGGTGGGATTCCCTCAGGAGGCAGCCGAATGATCGAGTGGTTCACCATCGCACAGATCGTCGTCGCGCTGCTCGTCGGGCTCGTGTGCCTCGTGCTCGGCGGCATCGGCACGCGCCCCAACGACGTCTCCGTGCTCGGCTCGGCGCTCGTCGCGGTGCTGCTGCTCGCCCAGATCGTCGTCTCCATCGTCGCGCCGTTCGCGGGCAACGCGCCCACGGGAGACCCGGTCGAGTACTGGATCTATCTCGTCACGGCGCTCCTGCTGCCGGTGCTCGCCATCATCTGGGCGCTCATCGACCGCTCCCGATGGGCGACCGTCATCCTCGGGGTCGCCGCGATCACGGTGGCGGTCATGCTCTACCGCATGCAGCAGATCTGGTTCGTGCAGATCTACACGCCCGTCGTGTAGGCGCGGCGGCGGTCGGGCGGCGTGTCAGGCGCGACCGTCAGGCGGCGTTGCGGGGCGTGGGCAGCGCGGCGATGGTGGCGAGCACCTCGTCGAGCCCGGCCACGAGATCGGGCACGACGAGAATCGCCTCGGTGCGCCGCAGCTCGTCGACCGTGAACGCCCCCGTCGCGACGGCGATGAACGGGATGCCCGCGGCCCGAGCCGCCTCGTCGTCGCGCGGGGTGTCGCCGATGATGACGAGGGTGTCGTCGGGGAGGGCCGCGCGGGCTGCCGCGGTGATCTCGCTGCGGTCGCGCGCCGTCGCGCCGAAGTACGAGCGCTCCCAGTCGAACGCCGCATCGCCGAGCGCCGCGGCGGTGAGCCCGGCGCCCTCGAGCTTGACCCGCGAGCGCGTGAGCGAGTTGCCCGTGAGGAGGGCGTTGCGCCACCCGCGGGCGGCGCACGCGCGCAGAGCATCCTCGACTCCCGGTGCGGTCTCGCGACGGTCGCCGCGCTCGGCGCGCTCCACCGAGAGCTCGTCGAGCACGGTGCGGGCGCGCTCGTGCCAGTCGTCCCCGTAGCCGAAGTGGGTGAGGATCTCGCTGAGGATGAGCCCGTCAGGCTTGCCGTGCGTGCGGGGCAGGGCCGGGCCGAGCTCGCGCTCCACGGCGCGCTCGACCGCCGAGTGGTACAGCTCACCGCCGCCGGAGTATGCGTTCAGCAGGAGGGTTCCGTCGACGTCCCAGAGGATGGTGGTGGTCACCCCTCCAGCCTGCCAGAGCGGCGCACGTGGCTCTGCACGGCCTCGGCGAGCTCGCGCGAGTCGGCGGCGATGCCGTGGATGATCGAGGAGTCGAGTCGGCGCTGCCAGGGCAGGCCGATCCAGTACAGGCCGTCGACGGGGGAGACGCCGCGGTCGTGGCGGGGTGCGCCGTGGTCGGTCAGGGCTCCGTCGACCTGCACGAAGGGGTAGTGGGCGCGGAATCCGGTGCCCCACAGCACGCCATCCACCTCGACCCGCGTGCCGTCCTGCAGCTCGAGCTCTCGACCGGCGGCGCCGACCACGCGGCTCGTGAGCAGCCGCAGGCGCCCTGCGCGGATGGCGCGCTTCGCCTGCGTGCCGAGGATGCCGTCCCCCCGCGAGTGGATGTACTCGCTGATGCGGCTGTCGGCGGGCGAGCTGAGGACGCCGAAGAGCTTCAGAGGCCAGTAGACGGTCACCCCGAGGATCCGTTCGGGAATGAACCACGGCTTCTGCGGCGCGATCATCGTCACCTCGTGCGTCGCCGACAGCTCGTCGGCGAGCTGCGCGGCCGAGTTGCCGCCGCCCACGACCGCGATGCGCCCGGGTAATAGATCCTCCGGGCCCTCGTACGCGGTCGAGTGCACCTGCACGACCTCGGGGTGCAGGCCCGCGGCGACTCGGGGCACGCGCGGGTACTGGAACGGACCCGTCGCGATGACGACAGCGCGCGCGTGCACGGTGCCGCGCGTCGTGTCGGCGACGAATCCGCCGCCGTCGCCGTCGCGCGCGATCGCCGTCACGCGAGTCTGCGCCACGACGGGCAGCGCGTTCTTCTCTGCGTACGCCTCGAGGTAGTCGGCGATCTCGTCCTTGGTGGGGTAGTAGCCCGCCGAGTCGGGCAGGGGCAGCCCCGGCAGCGCCGAGAACCGCCGCGGGGTGAAGAGCACGAGGCTGCGCCAGCGCGCCCGCCAGACATCGCCGACGCGCTCACGATCGTCGACGATCACGAAGGGCACGCCCGCCTCGCGCAGCCGGTAGCCCATACCGAGGCCGGCTTGCCCGCCGCCGACGATGAGCACGTCGGTGCTCTCGGGCAGCGCGCCGTCGTCAGGTGTCGTCGTCATGGCATGCACTCCACTCGCGTAGTTCGGCGTCGACGCCCCGACCGACGGGCGCGGCGCCTCCACAATTCAGGAGATCGGGATGCTCGCACCGCGCGACACGCCCGGCAGAGCATCCCGGCCCTCGTTCTGCAGTGTCGCCTCCTGAATTGTGGAGATGCCGCACGGCAGGCGGCGCCGCGCAGGTCGAGCGAGCGCGGGGCTGGGAGGATGGACCCGTGCCCAGTGCCCTGCCGATCGCCGACCCGGCCCCCGAGGACGGGATGCTGCCGCCGACTGTCGCGGAGGGCGCCGAGCAGCGCGACCTCGGCGTGTACCTGCACGTGCCCTACTGCCGCGTGCGGTGCGGCTACTGCGACTTCAACACGTATACGGCCGACGAGGTGCGCGGGGTGAAGCGCAGCGACTTCGCCGACCAGGCGATCGCCGAGCTGGACCTCGCCGCGCGCGTGCTCGATGCCGCCGGCCTGTCGCCGCGGCCCGCGAGCACGGTCTTCCTCGGCGGGGGGACGCCCACGATCCTGCCGCCCGCCGATCTTGCCCGCATGATCGGCGCTGTGCGCGACCGCTTCGGTCTCGCGCCCGACGCCGAGGTGACGACCGAGTCGAACCCCGACTCGATCGACGCCGCGGGCCTCGCCGCGCTCGCGGAGGCCGGCGTGACGCGCGTCTCGTTCGGCATGCAGTCGGCGGTGCCGCACGTGCTGCGCACGCTCGAGCGCACCCACGACCCCGAGAACGTGGCGCGCCGCGTCGCCGAGGCGCGCGCAGCCGGGCTCGCGGTGAGCCTCGACCTCATCTACGGCACGCCGGGCGAGTCGCCCGCCGACTGGGAGGCGAGCCTCGCGGCCGCGCTCGCCGAGCGGCCCGATCATGTCAGCGCATACGCCCTCATCGTCGAGGAAGGCACGAAGCTCGCCCGCCAGATCGCTCGAGGCGAGGTGGCTCCCGTGGACGACGACCTGCACGCGGCGGCCTACGAGGCGGCGGATGCTCGGCTCACGGCGGCCGGATACCACTGGTACGAGGTCAGCAACTGGGCGGCGTCACCCGAGCAGCGCTCGCGGCACAACCGCGCGTACTGGACGGGGCAGGACTGGTGGGGTGTGGGCCCCGGGGCGCACAGCCACGTCGGCGGGGTGCGCTGGTGGAACGTCAAGCACCCTCACGCCTACGCGCAGCGGGTCGGGGCAGGAGTGAGCCCCGCCACCGGTCGCGAGACGCTCGACGCCGAGACGCGGCGCGTCGAGCGCGTTCTGCTCGAGACGCGACTGCGCGAGGGGCTGGACCGCGAGCTGCTGACGCCTTCGGGGCGGCACGCAGTCGCGGGCCTGCTCGCCGACGAACTCATCGAGCCGGCCGCCGCCTTCGCGGGTCGCGTCGTGCTGACCCTGCGCGGGCGGCTACTGGCCGACGCTGTCGTGCGACGACTGCTGCCGGACTGAGCGAGCGGGTGAGCTAGGTGAGGAACTTGATCGCGACGGGGTAGTAGTACTCCTCGCCCCGGTTGGCCGCGATCGCGGCGATGATGCCGAACACGAGCACGAGGATGCCCACGGCGAGCAGCACGAGGAACCCGATGAAGACGAACACCGTGACGAAGCCGACGACGTAGCCGATGAGCATGGTGAGCTGGAAGTTGAGCGCCGTCGTGGAGTGCCCGCGGATGAACGGCCCGCGTTCCTTGAGCACGAGGTAGCCGATGAGGGCGGGCACGAAGCCGAAGAAGATGCCACCGACGTGGATGAGGGTCGCCCACAGCTTCTCTTCCTCGGGCCGCAGGGGAGCGGGTGCTGTGGCGTACGGGTTGACGGGCGGCTGCTGGCTCATGGGGCCATTAAACACCGAACGGGGCCCGGCGCGGTAGCGCGCGGGCCCCGTGGGCCGAAAGCGATGACCTACTTGATGAGGCGGATCGACACGGCGTAGCGGTACGCGGTGCCGTCCTTGGCCTTCGTGAAGCCCATGATCGAGAAGATCACGGCGAACACCCACACGGCGAGCGGGAAGATCCAGCCGATGAGCGCCCAGAGGCCGAGCGTCACGGCGCCGAGGATGGCGTTCAGGATGAAGATGACGACCTGCGCGATCGCCACCGTGATCTGGAAGTTCAGAGCCTCCTTGGCCTCCTGGTTCGTGAACGAACCACGGTCCTTGAAGACGAGCCAGATGATGAGAGCGGGCAGGAAGCCCAGGATTCCGCCGAGGTGGGCGAAGGAGGCCCACTGGCGGTCCTCGGTCTCGCTGAGGGGCTGGGCGGGCTGAGGAGCTGCGGGGGGCGGAGTGGACTCAGTCATGTGGGTGCTGCCTTTCAATCGTCCGAACAAGAGGGACCCGGGGTGGAGCCTGACGTGTGACTCGCATCGTTGCGGTGTACATAACTGCTCCGCGCGGTGCGAGCACATCAACACCGTAGTGCGCACCTTCGCCTGAGGCAACGATGCGCTCAGGGTGTGGCGGGGTAGAATTGGCAGTCAGTGGAATCGAGTGCCAGCGGCACGGCCACGACGACGGCCACGACATCGAGTACGACGAGGAGAGGGGTGACGATGGTTTCCGACCGCGCTCTGCACGTCTTGCGGGCCATCGTGCAGGACTACGTCGCCTCGCGCGAACCCGTCGGGTCGAAGGCCATCGTCGACCGTCACCAGTTCGGCGTCTCCGCCGCGACGATCCGCAACGACATGGCCATCCTCGAAGAGGAGGAGCTCATCTCGGCGCCCCACACCTCGTCGGGTCGGGTGCCGACCGACAAGGGCTATCGGGTCTTCGTCGACCAGCTCGCCGACCTGCGGCCGCTGAGCGCGGGTCAGCGCCAGGCGATCGCCGCCTTCCTCGATCAGTCGGTCGACCTCGACGACGTCTTCGCGCGCACCGTGCGCCTCCTCTCCTCGCTCACCAACCAGGTCGCGCTCGTGCAGTACCCGACGCTGGGCAACGCCCGGGTGCGGCACATCGAGCTCGTGCCCATGAGCCCTACGCGCCTCATGACGGTGTTCATCACCGACGGCGGTCGTGTCGACCAGCGCATGATCGAGCTGCCGGTCGAGGCCGACGAGGTCTTCGTGGGGGAGCTGAGGGCGAAGCTCAACGCCGCGCTCTCCGGCCGCGCACTCGCCGAGGTCGGCACCGTCGCCGGCACGCTCGACGGCCAGTTCGCCCCCGACCGGCGGGAAGCCGTGCGCGTCGTCGCGGATGCCCTGCTCGGGCACGTCGACGAGCACCGCTCCGACCGGCTCGTCATGGCGGGCGCCGCGAACCTCGTGCGCACCGAGCAGGACTTCGCCGGCAGCGTCTACCCCGTCCTCGAGGCGATCGAGGAGCAGGTGACGCTCCTGAAGCTGTTCAGCGAGATGCAGCTCGACAGCCAGGGGGTGTCGGCCCGCATCGGCCGCGAGAACGATGCGGCGCTGCACGAGGCCGCCGTCGTCACGAGCGCGTACAGCATGGGCCGCGACTCGAGCGCGAAACTCGGGGTGCTCGGCCCCACCCGTATGGACTACTCGAACAACATGGCAGCGGTCCGCGCCGTGGCGCGCTACGTGTCGCGACTGCTCGGTGAGGAATAAGTGGCAGACCACTACGAAGTGCTCGGAATCGATCGCGGTGCGAGCGCCGATGAGGTGAAGAAGGCGTACCGACGCTTGGCGCGCGAGCTGCACCCCGACGTCAACCCGAGCGGGGAGGCGGCTGAGCGGTTCAAGCAGGTCACGCACGCCTACGACGTGCTGAGCGACCCGCAGCAGCGCCAGCAGTACGACATGGGCGGCAGCGGCGGCATGGGCGGAGCATCCGGATTCGGAGGCTTCGGCGACATCTTCGAGACGTTCTTCGGCGGCGGCCAGTCGCAGCGCGGCCCCCGGTCGCGCCGCGAGCGCGGCCAGGATGCCCTCCTGCGCGTCGAGGTCGAGCTCGACGAGATCATCTTCGGCACCCACCGCGAGATCGAGGTCGACACGGCCGTGCTCTGCGAGACCTGCAACGGCTCCTGCTGCTCGCCCGGCACCGAGCCTGCCACGTGCGACATCTGCCGCGGCTCCGGCCAGATTCAGCGCACCGTGCGCAGCCTCCTCGGCAACGTGCTCACCTCGTCGCCGTGCGGCACCTGCCGCGGCTACGGCACCGTGATTCCGAGCCCGTGCCCCACGTGCGCCGGCCAGGGCCGCGTGCGCGCGCGCCGCACGGTCGCCGTCGACATTCCCGCGGGAGTCGATACGGGCCTGCGCATCCAGCTGCCCGGCCAGGGCGAGGTCGGCCCGGCCGGTGGCCCCAACGGCGACCTGTACCTCGAGATGAAGGTCAAGACGCACGAGACGTTCAGCCGCAACGGCGACGACCTGCTCGCGACCGTCGAGGTGCAGATGGCCGACGCGATCCTCGGCACGACGGTGACGCTCCCGGGTCTCGACGGCGATGTGAGCGTCGAGCTCAAGGCCGGCACGCAGAGCGCCGAGATCATCACGATCAAGGATCGGGGCATCACGCGACTGCGCGGCTCCGGCCGCGGTGATCTCAAGATCGGCGTGCAGGTCGTCACCCCGGCCCGTCTCAACAGCAAGGAGACCGAGCTCATCAAGCAGTTCGCCGCGAGCCGTCGGCCCGTGCCGCCGCAGTTCGCGACGTTCCAGCAGGGGCTCTTCTCCAAGCTGCGCGACCGGTTCCTCAACCTGTAGCCGAGCGCATGGCGCACTTCTACCTCGACGAGAGCCTCGCAGCGCAGCTGAGTGCGGCGGGCGAGGAGACCGGGGCGGTCGTCGCGCTGCAGGGCGCGGATGCCCGGCACGCCGTCACCGTCGCACGCGTGCGCTCCGGCGAGAGCCTGCGGCTCGGCGACGGCGCCGGACTCGTGCTGCACGGCACGGTGACCGAGGCGGACCCGGCCGCCGTCGCACTGCGGGTCGAGCGCGTCGAGCGCCACGAGCGGCCTGCGCCGCGCATCCTGCTCGCGCAGGCGCTCGCCAAAGGCGACCGGGACGAGCTCGCCGTGCAGGCCGCGACAGAGCTGGGCGTCGGCGGTGTCATCCCCTGGCAGGCCGCGCGCAGCGTGTCGCGGTGGGAGGGGCCCAAGGTCGCGAAGGGCGTCGCGCGCTGGCAGTCGATCGTGCGCGAGGCGAGCAAGCAGTCGTTGCGGCCGTGGCTGCCCGAGGTCGAGCAGCTCGCCTCGACTCGGGAGCTTGCGGCGCGAGCATCCGGTGCCGTCATGTTCGTGCTCGACACCGCGGGCGAGCGCCCGCTCACCGCCCTGACCGCGGCCGACCTGGGGGAGCGCGACCTCGTGCTCGTCGTCGGGCCGGAGGGAGGCATCACCGACGCCGAGCTCGCCGAGCTGGAGGCGGCGGGGGCCCACCGTGTGCGGCTCGGGGACACCGTGCTGCGCACGTCGACCGCGGGGCCTGCGGCGATCGCGCTGCTCAACGCCGCGCTCGGCCGCTGGTGACGGCGGCGGCGCGGCTTCTGCCCCTCGGCCGCCTCTCCGGCACCTGTCGGCTCCGCGCTCTAGACTGGACACCATGACGACGAGCGAGCCGACGATATTCGAGCGCATCATCGCGCGCGAGATTCCCGCCGACATCGTGCACGAGACCGACACGGTCATCGCCTTCCGCGACATCGCTCCGAAGGCGCCCGTGCATCTCCTCGTCGTGCCCAAGACCGCGCAGTACCGCACCGTCGCCGAGCTCGCCGCGGGAGACCCCGGCCTGCTCGCCGAGGTCGTCGCCGTCGCACAGGAACTCGCGCAGGAGCACGCCGACGGAGAGTTTCGCCTCGTGTTCAACACCGGCCCGAACGCGGGCCAGACCGTCTTCCACGTTCACGCCCACGTCCTGGCGGGCGGCCTAGCCGAAGGAACCCTTGCCGACTGACGATCTCGCGGCGAACAACTCCTCCGCCGCTGACGCGCCCAGCGCCCCTGCGACTCCTGCCCCCGCGACCGCGCGGCGATCTCTCGAGGTCGACGGTGTCGCGATGGTGCGGCTGCTCGGCCCGCAGGACCGCCTGCTCACCACGCTAGAAGCCCAGTACCCGCTCGTCGACGTGCACGTGCGCGGCAACCAGGTGACGCTCGACGGCGACGCCGACCAGGTCGACGCCGCCTATCGTCTCGTCGACGAGCTCATCACGATGGTGCGGCAGGGCCAGGAGCTCGGGCCGGCCGAGGTGACCTCGTCGAAGCGCATCCTCGATGCCGGCGCTGGCAGCCCCGCAGAGGTGCTGAGCCAGGCGATCCTCACGAGCCGCGGCAAGAGCATCCGCCCCAAGACTCTCGGCCAGAAGGCCTACGTCGACGCGATCGATCTCAACACGATCGTCTTCGGCATCGGCCCCGCCGGTACCGGCAAGACGTACCTCGCCATGGCGAAGGCCGTGCAGGCGCTGCAGCGCAAGGAGGTCGAGCGCATCATCCTGACCCGCCCGGCCGTCGAGGCTGGTGAGAGGCTCGGGTTCCTGCCCGGCACGCTCACCGACAAGATCGACCCATACCTGCGGCCGCTCTACGACGCGCTCAACGAGATGATGGACCCGGAGCTCGTGCCCAAGCTGCTCACGACGGGCGTCGTCGAGGTGGCACCTCTCGCGTACATGCGCGGGCGCACGCTCAACAACTCGTTCATCGTCCTCGATGAGGCGCAGAACACGAGCCCCGAGCAGATGAAGATGTTCCTCACGCGGCTCGGCTTCGGCTCGAAGATGGTCGTGACCGGCGACATCACGCAGGTCGACCTGCCTGTCGGTGCCAGCGGGCTGCAGCTCGTGACGCGCGTGCTCGGTGAGATCGACGACATCCACTTCGCCCGCCTGACCTCCGACGATGTCGTGCGCCACTCGCTCGTCGGCCGCATCGTCGACGCCTACACGAAGTACGACGCGCAGAAGCAGGCGCAGCAGTACGAGCGCGAGCACGGCCGTGGTGCCGACGGTGGCGCGGATGCTCCCGGCGGCAACCGCGCAGAGCGTCGCGCCGGGCTCGGCGGCGCCCGAGGCGGCGGCGCGCAGCCCCGCGACCGGTTCCCCCGCCGGCCGCGACCCGAGACCGGAGGGCGCTGACGTGTCGATCGAGATCAACAACGAGTCGGGCTTCGACGTCGACGAGTCTGCCCTGCAGCGCCTCGTGCTGCACGCCTTCGACGCGTTGAGAGTGCACCGCGACGCCGAGCTCGCGATTCAGCTCGTCGACGAGGGCGCCATGGAGCGCCTGCACATCGAGTGGATGGACGAGCCTGGCCCGACCGACGTGCTGAGCTTCCCCATGGACGAGCTGCGCCCCGGCAGCGATGAGGAGCCCACGCCGCCCGGCCTGCTCGGCGACATCGTGCTGTGCCCGCAGGTCGCGGTCGGGCAGGCCGAGGCCGCGGGCCACTCGACGCTCGACGAGCTTCTGCTGCTGACCACGCACGGGCTGCTGCACCTGCTCGGATTCGACCACGCGGAACCCGAGGAGGAGCGCGAGATGTTCGGGCTGCAGCGCGACATCCTCGTGAGCTTCGCCCTCGACGAGCGGAAGCGCCGGCCGTGACCCTCGCGGTCGTCTTCTTCATCGTCGCCTTCGGGCTCGTCGCCTTCGGCGGTCTGCTCGCCGCGATCGACGCAGCCCTGAGCGTCGTGAGCCGCAACGACCTGCTCGACCTTGCGCCGGCGCGTCCGCGCCCGAAGCGGCTCTACGCCGTGGCGGGCGATATCGGCGCGCACGTCAACGCGCTCAACTTCCTCCGCATCGTCGCCGAGACATTCGCCGCGGTGCTCGTGACCCTCGCGCTCGCCTCCCTCTTCGAGGAGTGGTGGACAGCCCTCGCGCTGAGTGCCGCGATCATGATCATCGTCTCGTTCATCCTCGTCGGCTCGAGCCCGCGCAGCGTCGGCCGCGCGAACCCTCGCGGGATGCTCCGCTACACCGATTGGCTCATCCGAGGCGTCCGGCTCATCACGGGGCCCATCGCGGACGCCCTCGTCGCGGTCGGCAACCGTGTGACGCCTGGCCGCCCGAAGAGTGCCACCTTCTCGAGCGAGGAGCAGCTGCTGAGCATGGTCGACGAGGCCACCGACCTCGACGTGCTCGACGCCGACGACCGCGACCTCATCCGCTCCATCTTCGACTTCAACGAGACGATCGTGCGCGAGACGATGCTGCCGCGCACCGACATGGTGACGATCGAGCAGGGGTCGACCGTGACCGACGCCATGGCGCTCTTCCTCGCGAAAGGCGTGTCGCGCATCCCCGTCATCGGGGAGAGCAGCGATGACGTGCTCGGCATCATCTACCTGCGCGACGCCGCGCGGCTCGCCTACGAGCAGCCCGCAGCGTGCGCGACGACGAGCGTCGAGGAGCTCGCCAAGCCGGCCCTGTTCATCCCCGAATCCAAGAAGGCCGACGACGCCCTGCGCGAGATGCAGCTCGCCTCCAACCACATGGCGCTCGTCGTCGACGAGTACGGCGGCATCGCCGGCCTCGTCACGATGGAGGATCTCATCGAGGAGCTCGTCGGCGAGATCAGCGACGAGTACGACCGCGACGTCGCCATGTCTGAGCAGCTGAGCGACAACGAGTTCCGCGTGAGCGCGCGCATGCCCGTCGACGAACTCGGCGACCTGTTCGGCATCGAGCTCGACGACGACGAGGTCGACACGGTCGGCGGCCTCCTCGCGAAGCATGTCGGCCGCCTTCCCGTCGTGGGGTCGACGACCGAGGTCGACGGCCTGCACCTCACGGCCGAGCGCACCGAGGGTCGACGCAAGCGCGTGGTCACGGTGCTCGTCTCGGCCGACCAGGCCCTCATCGACGCGAAGCTCGCCTTCGCGAACTCGGCCGACACCGGGTCGACCCCGAACCAGGATGCTCGGCTCGAGCAGCACGGCAGCCCCTCGTGACCGCTCCAGGGCAGGAGGGCGCCGGCGAGCACCGCGCCGGCTTCGTGACCTTCGTCGGCCGCCCCAACGTCGGCAAGTCGACCCTCACGAACGCGCTCGTCGGCGAGAAGGTCGCCATCACGAGCTCGAAGCCGCAGACCACGCGGCGGGCGATCCGGGGGATCGTGCACCGGGCATCCGGCCAGTTGATCGTCGTCGACACGCCCGGCATGCACCGCCCGCGCACGCTCCTCGGCGAGCGGCTCAACGCCGTCGTGCAGGACACTCTCGGCGACGTCGACGTCATCGGGTTCTGCGTGCCGGCGGGGGAACCGATCGGGCCAGGCGACCGGTTCATCAACGAGCAGCTCGACAGCTTCGCGCGCACGCGCAAGATCGCGATCGTGACGAAGACCGACGACGCGTCGCGCGCGCGGGTCGCCGAGCAGCTGCTCGCCGTGTCGCAGCTGCGCGAGTGGGACGCGGTGATCCCGCTCTCGGCCGTTACGGGCGACCAGGTCGACCTGCTCGCCGACGAGCTCATCGCCCTCATGCCCGTCTCGCCGCCCCTGTACGAGGCGGATGCCGTGACCGAGGAGACCGCGATCGACCGGGTCGCCGAGCTCATCCGCGAGGCCGCGCTCGAGGGCGTGAGCGACGAGCTGCCCCACTCGCTCGCCGTGACCGTCGACGAGATGACCGAGCGCTCGGGCTCGGCCGTGCTCGACATCTTCGCCAACGTCTGGGTCGAGCGCGACAGCCAGAAGGGCATCATCATCGGGCACCGCGGTGCGCGCCTCACCGAGGTCGGCACGCGCGCCCGCCACTCGATCGAGGCGCTGCTCGGCCGCCGCGTGTACCTCAAGCTGCACGTCAAGGTCGCCAAGGAGTGGCAGCGCGACCCCAAGCAGCTCGGCAAGCTCGGCTTCTAGGGTCGCGCGGGTGCGCCCCGCTCCCGAGTGCGGCAGATTCGCCTCGAAAGTGGCGAACCTCGTTGGTCAAGCGCCCATTCGCGCCAGATCTGGCCCAGAATGCGGGATGCTGCGCTCGGGCTCAGCGGCGTGGCAGCAGGCCGTGGTCGTGCGCGTAGAGCACGACCTGCACGCGGTCGCGCAGCCCGAGCTTGGCGAGGATGCGCCCCACGTGCGACTTCACGGTCGCCTCGGAGACGAACTCGCGCGCGGCGATCTCGGCATTGCTCAGCCCCTGTGCGACGGCCGCGAAGATCTCGCGCTCCCGCTTGCTGAGGGCGCCGAGCTCGCGCTCGTGGGCCGCGGCGACTGCGGTGGCGTCGGGCCGCGGTCGAGCATCCACGTGGGCGAGCAAATCGCCGATCGCCCCGGGGGCGACGACCGCGTGACCGCCGTGCACGGCGCGGATGGCGGCGAGCAGGAACTCGGGCTCGGCATCCTTGAGCAGGAACCCGCTCGCGCCCGCGCGGATCGCCCGCAGCGCCGCATCGTCGAGGTCGAAGGTCGTGAGCACGATGACGCGCGGCGGGGTGCGGCCCGACTCCTCGGCACTGCGCAGAATGCCCGCCGTGCCGGCGATGCCGTCGGCCCGGGGCATCCGGATGTCGATAAGCACGACGTCGGGGCGCTGCTCGGTGGCGACGACCACTGCCTCCGCGCCGTCACCGGCCTCGCCCACCACGGTCAAGTCGGGCTGCGAGTCGATGAGCATGCGCACCCCGCGCCGGAACAGCGGCTGGTCGTCGACGAGCAAGACGCGGATGGGGGTGCTCACGAGCGCAGGCTCCACGGCAGGGCCGTCGCGAGGTCGGTAGTGCGGGGGATCGAGACGAAGGTGAGCTGCACGACGATGGGCGCGGGAGGAGGCGGGGTCGTCACGCGCTCACCTCCGCCGACTCGCTGACGTGGGCCGACCGAGTGACCTCTCCCGGCTCCGCAGGCTCAGGGCTCGGCTCGAGGGGCAGGCGCAGCCGCACGCGAAACGTCTCGCCCTCGTGCACGCTCAGCACGCCGCCGGCGAGGGTCGCGCGCTCGCGCATCCCGTCGATGCCGTGGCCGCGGTGCGGCGGCTCGGCAGACTCGGTGTGCTCGGCGGCTGCGCTGGCCGGTGCGGCGTTCGTCACGACGAGGTCGACGGCGTCGGCGCCCCACTCGAGCTCGACGACGGTCGGCTCGTCGCGCGCGCCGTGCCGCAGCGCGTTCGTGAGCGCCTCCTGCAGGATGCGGTAGAGCGCGAGCGCACGAGCCTCGGTCAGGTGGCCGCGGTCGCCGAACTCTCGCTCGGCGAGGGTCAAGCCTGCCTCGCGCATCGAGTCGAGCAGGGCGCCGAGGTCGTCGACTCCCGGTTGCGGGCCGTCTTCCTGCGTGTGGCGCAGGCCCGTGAGCAGCACGCGCACGTCGGCGAGGGCATCCCGTGCCGTCTGCGCGATCGTCTCGAAGGCATCGGCGGCCTGCTCGTCACGCTGCGCCGTCGCATATCGGGCGCCGTCGGCCTGCGCGATCACGACGGTGAGGGAGTGCGCCACGACATCGTGCACATCGCGCGCCACGCGTGTTCGCTCGGCTTCGAGGTCGGCGCGGGTGAGGGCGGCGTCGCGCTGGGTGGCGGTCTGCTCCACCTCGGTCGTCAGGGTCCGGCGTGCTCGTGCGCTGCGCAGCAGCTCGCCCCCGAACCAGGCGAGCGCTGGCATGAGCAGGACGAGGAGACTCAGCGGGCCGAGACCATAGCCGACGTACCCGATACCGCCTGCGATGAACGCGACGGTCAGCGCGAGGGCGAAAGAGCGCCCCAGCCAGCGGACCTGATCGGAACCGTAGGCGACGGCACCGAAGACGGCGATGTAGATCGGGAACCATAGGGCTCCGTTGGGCGTGCCTCCTGACCACCCGGCGAGGGAGACGACCACGATGGGGGCCGCTGAGATGAGGAGGCCCCACAACGGGCGGATGCGATGCAGGGCGACTCCGGCGCCGAGTGGAAGGAGGAGTACGCCGACGAGGTAGTTGCCGGTGACGCTCGTCGCGTAGTACGCGGCCGTGAACGAGAACAGCACTCCCACCGAGATCTCTGAGATGAGTCGCAGTCGAGTGGCGTGGCGAGAGAGGCGGTCGAGCACTGAGTCGATCATGTCCGCCACGCTAGGGCCCGCGCGGCTCGCGGTCGCCCGAAACGCGCGCCGGTCACCCCTGCGGGGGAGCAGTTTCATCCGAAAGGCTGAGGTCGAGCATCCCGTCGCCGCCATGTGGCGCGTCAGAGGCCCAGATTTGCCCCAAAAGGGGTGATCGCGCGTCGGTGAGCGCCCATGTGCGCCAGATCTGGCACGAAAGGGCGGCGCGACGCGGCGTTGGCGGGCTCGCGGGGCGCGGGTGTACCCTGGAGGCGTGTTCGGCCAGCTCCTTCTTCGCTGCCGCGACGAGGCTTAGTCCACCAGCCTCCCTCGTCGCGGAGTTTGTCGTCGGCTGAAACCCCGACCCGCGCAGAGCGGTACAGACGAGACCAGCAGGAGCACATCATGGAGAACCGCCAGCAGCCCTCCGGCATGCCGACCCAGAAGTACACGCCGTACCACGAGCAGATCCGGGTCGAGCTACCCGACCGCACGTGGCCGACGAAGCGCATCACGCACGCACCGCGCTGGTGCGCCGTCGACCTGCGCGACGGCAACCAGGCCCTCATCGACCCGATGAGCCCCGAGCGCAAGCGGGTCATGTTTGACCTGCTCGTGCGCATGGGGTTCAAGGAGATTGAGGTTGGGTTCCCGAGCGCGAGCCAGACCGACTTCGACTTCGTGCGCACGCTCATCGAGGATGACCTCATCCCCGATGACGTGACCATCCAGGTGCTCACGCAGTGCCGTGAGCACCTCATCCAGCGCACCTACGAGTCCATCAAGGGCGCGAAGCGCGCGATCGTGCACTTCTACAACTCGACGAGCGTGCTGCAGCGCGAGGTCGTGTTCCGCAGCGACCGCGAGGGCATCAAGCAGATCGCGCTCGAGGGCGCGCGCCTGTGCCGCTCGTTCGAGTCGATGGTGCCGGGCACCGAGGTGTTCTACGAGTACAGCCCCGAGAGCTACACGGGCACCGAGCTCGAGTACGCCGTCGAGGTGTGCAACGCCGTGCTCGACGTGCTCGAGCCGACCTCTGAGCGCAAGGTCATCATCAATCTGCCCGCGACGGTCGAGATGGCGACGCCGAACGTCTACGCCGACTCCATCGAGTGGATGAACAGGCACCTCGCCCACCGCGAGAACGTGATCCTGAGCCTGCACCCGCACAACGACCGGGGCACCGCCGTGGCCGCCGCCGAGCTCGGCTACCTCGCGGGGGCCGACCGCATCGAGGGCTGCCTGTTCGGCAACGGCGAGCGCACGGGCAACGTCGACCTCGTCGCGCTCGGCATCAACCTCTTCACGCAGGGCATCGACCCGCAGCTCGACTTCAGCGACCTCGACGAGATCAAGCGCACCGCCGAGTACTGCAACCAGCTCAAGGTGCACGAGCGCTCGCCCTGGGCGGGCGACCTCGTCTACACGGCCTTCAGCGGCTCGCACCAGGACGCCATCAAGAAGGGCTTCGAGGCGATGGATGCTCGGGCCGCCGCCGCGGGAGTGACGAGTGACGACATTCCGTGGGGCGTGCCCTACCTGCCCGTCGACCCCAAGGATCTGGGGCGCTCGTACGAGGCGGTCATCCGCGTCAACTCGCAGTCCGGCAAGGGCGGCGTCGCCTACCTGCTCAAGACCGACCACAAGCTCGACCTGCCGCGCAAGCTGCAGATCGAGTTCAGCCACGTCGTGCAGGCCAAGACGGATGCCGACGGCGGCGAGGTCACGAGCGACCAGATCTGGGAGATCTTCCAGGACGAGTACCTGCCCGCCCCCGACGCCGACGCCAAGTGGGGGCGCTTCGAGCTGCTCTCGACGCGCACTGCCTCCGACATGACGGGCGAGGTCACGCTCAACGCGACCCTGCGCGACGGAGAGGAGATCGCCGCGACCGAGGCGACCGGCAACGGTCCCGTCGCGGCGTTCCTCAGAATGATGGAGCACCAGGGCATCAGCATCCGCCTGTTCGACTACGTCGAGCACGCGCTGAGCGCCGGCGGGGATGCTCTGGCCGCGAGCTACGTCGAGCTCGAGGTCGACGGCCGCACGCTGTGGGGCGTGGGCATCGACGCCGACATCTCGACGGCGTCGCTCAAGGCCGTCGTCTCGGCGGTCAACCGTGCCATCAGGCTCGACGCCTCCGACCGTGAGGGCGAGCTCGTCGGCGCCTAGTGCGGGCGCCGCTCGGCGGCGGCCCGGTGACGGGCTGCCGCCGCATCCCGCCGCCCCGATCTCCACAATTCAGGAGTCGGTGACACGGCGCGGCCGTCGACACGCCGTGAGAGCGCGGCCACGCGCGAGCGTGCGGCGCCGTCTCCTGAATTGTGGAGACGAACGGGGTGCTGGAACGTCCGTCGGCGGGTGGTCGCGGCCCAGTCGGCGAAGCGGATGCCCGGCCCGGGCACCCCGGTGGTGTGCAGCCCGGCGCGGTAGGCGGCGACGAGCGTGCCGGGCGCGCGCCATTCGACGACCCGGCGTGGGGCCGCCTCTGCCGACGCGCCGTGCGCGACGAGCCACTGCTGGGCGAGCTCGGCCATCGGCAGCACTTCGGGGCCGCCGAGGTCGTCGACACGCTCGTTCACTGGCTCCGCGGCCGCGAGCGATACGAGCCGGTCGGCGACCGCCGCGGTGCTGATGGGCTGGAACGGCGTGTCGAGCGCGTTCACGCGCGGCAGGAGTCGCTGGGCGCGGAAGAACCCCGCCACGAAGTCGTGGAACTGCGTCGCCCGCAGAATCGTGAACGGCACGCCGGAGCCGGCGACGAGTTCCTCGTACGCGAGCTTCGCGCGGTAGTAGCCGAACGGCACGGTGTCGACGCCTACGATCGACAGGTACACGAGGTGCTGCACCCCCGCGGAACGAGCGGCGTCGACGAGGTGCTGGGTCGCACGAGCATCCGACCGTCGGTTCGTGGCGAGGTGAAGCACCGTGTCGACGCCGTCGAGTGCCTCCCGCAGGCCGACTCCCGACTGCAGGTCGGCGACGACGTGCGCGTCGCCGAGACGGCGGCTCAGGATGCGCGGCTCGACGCCGGCTGCGCGCAGAGCTTCGACGGTGGGGCGGCCGAGGGTTCCGATGCCGCCGGTGATGAGCAGGGCCACACTCGAATTCTGTCGCAGTCGAGCGGCTACCCGTGCGGCCGGCTCGCCCCGGGGATGGGGGAGCGACGCCGCACGCGGGCCGCGGAGCTGACGACCGGGATCGACGAGGTCGTCGGGTGCAGGTGGATCACGCCGGTGGATGTCGTGACCGTGCGGCTGCCGTCGTCCGGCGCAGGGTCGTCGTCGCGCCTTCCGCGCCGGGGGATGGAGGGCAGCCTGGGCAGGCGCGTGATCGCGCGCTGCTCGGGCAGGCTCCAGCCGAACAGCACCGACGCCATGCGCACCCCGAAGGTGATCGCGACGCCGGCCGCGCCCGCCACGAAGACGTCGACGTCGAACGCCAGGAGAACGGCGATGGTGCCCGAACCGGCCGCGGCAGCGACCGCGTAGAGCGAGCCGACGTGCATGAGCGCGATGGGCAGGTTCAGTAGCAGGTCGCGCAGAATCGAGCCGCCGACCGCCGCGAGAACTCCGACGAAGATGGCGGCGACCTCGGGCAGCCCGAGAGCGAGCGCCTTGGTCGTGCCGATGGCGCCGAAGAGGCCGATCGTGAGCGCGTCGAGCGCGGTGATGAGCGGGTTGACCCGTGCGAGCACGCGCTCGAGCAGCATGCCGAGGAGCGCCGCGCCGGTCGCGACGACGACGTACCAGTTGGTCTGCAGGGTCGCGAGCGGAACGTTGAGCAGCAGGTCGCGCAGCAGACCGCCACCGAAGCCGACGACGAGGCCGATGATGGCGACCCCGAGCCAGTCGAGCCTGCGGTCGCGGAACTGCGCCGCGAACAGCGCCCCCTGCAGTGCCCCGATGCCGACGGCGAGCAGGTCGGCCCACAGCGGGATCACGAAGAGGTCGTCCACGTGACCATTCTGTCGCTCTGCGCTGACTGCGCACCGCCCGCGAGCATGCTGACCACGTGCCGGGAAGGGCTCACGCGTGTTCGTGTGTCTCTGACCTGAACTGGTAGACTCTGTTCTAGTCACAGTGACTCTAAGTAGGATCACGGGCCGCGAACGAGAGGGGAATCAGGATGTCCGCCACCGCATCCGACATCGCCCTCGCGGTGTCGACCGTCATCTTCGCGCTCCGCCCCGACGATCAGGGCGGCGACGAGAGCCCCGCGCCCGGAGTGTGGCTGCCGCTCGTGCGGCGCATCCGCGAACCGCACCTGGGTCGGTGGGCGCTGCCCGGCGGATCCGTCGTCGTCGACGAGAGCCTCGAAGCCGCGGCGCGGCGCACTCTCGCCGAGACCACGCAGCTCGAGCCCACCTACCTCGAGCAGCTGTACGCCTTCGGTGACGTCGACCGTTCGCCCGACCGGCGCATGGTCTCGATCGTGTACTGGGCGCTCGTGCGGCCCGACGAGGCCGAGAAGGTCAGCCTGGGGGAGAACGTGCGGTGGTTCGCCGCCGACGACCTGCCCGAGCTCGCCTTCGACCACAACCTCATCGTCGACTACGCCCTGTGGCGCCTGCGCACGAAGATGGAGTACTCGCGCATCGCGCACGCCTTCCTCGGCCCCATGTTCACGCTCGCCGAGCTGCGCAGCGTGCACGAGGCCGTGCTGCAGAGGCCGCTCGACTCCGCGAACTTCCGACGCCAGATGGAGTCGTCGGGCGCGATCGTCCCCACCGACCAGGTCGTCACGGGAGGCCGCCACCGGCCCCCGAGGCTGTACCGCTACAACTCCGACATCGAGCTCGTCGATGTCGGGCCGCTCACCCTCAGGAGCCCGCAGTGACCACCACTCTCGACACGACCATCCGCGCGATCACGAACGGCCAGGCGCCGGGCGAGACGTGCACTCCCGAGCTCGCGAAGGGGCCGTGGGAGTTCGACGCGACCCCAGGCTACGGCCCCGGCTCGTCGATGTTCGACGTGATCCCGACGGGGTCGCCACGGCAGGGGGCGCTGCCGGCCGCCTACCAGGACGCGTCGCCGGGGGACCTGCACCGGCGCATCCACGAGGCGAAGGATGCTCTCGGCGACCGCCTCGTCATCCTCGGGCACTTCTACCAGCGCGATGAGGTCGTGCAGCACGCCGACTTCCTCGGCGACTCCTTCCAGCTCGCCAACGCCGCCCTCACGAAGCCCGACGCCGAGTACATCGTGTTCTGCGGTGTGCACTTCATGGCCGAGACGGCCGACATCCTCGCCCGGCCCGACCAGACGGTGATCCTGCCGAATCTCGCCGCCGGCTGCTCGATGGCCGACATGGCCGACGAGGACTCGGTCGAGGCGGCGTGGGAGGAGCTGCTCTCGGTGTACGGCGACGAGCCCGACGCCGACGGTCGCGTGCCCGTCATCCCCGTGACCTACATGAACTCGTCGGCCGCGCTCAAGGCGTTCTGCGGCAAGCACGGCGGCATCGTCTGCACGTCGTCGAACGCGGCCACCGTGCTCGAGTGGGCGTTCGAGCGCGGGCAGCGCGTGCTGTTCTTTCCCGACCAGCACCTCGGGCGCAACACGGCGAAGGCCATGGGCGTGCCGCTGGAGCAGATGCCGATGTGGAACCCGCGCAAGCCGTTCGGCGGTTCGACGCGCGATGAGCTGCTCGACGCCCGCGTGATCCTGTGGCACGGCTTCTGCAGCGTGCACAAGCGCTTCACGGTCGACCAGGTGGCGGCGGCGCGCGAGTCGCACCCGGGGGTGCGCGTGATCGTGCATCCCGAATGCCCCATGCCCGTCGTGGACGCGGCCGACGAAGCCGGCTCGACCGACTACATTCGGCGCGCCGTCGCCGACGCGACCGAGCCCACGACGTTCGCGATCGGCACCGAGATCAACATGGTCAACCGGCTCGCGGCCGAGTACCCGCAGCACACGATTTTCTGCCTCGACCCCGTCATCTGCCCGTGCTCGACCATGTACCGCATTCACCCCGGGTACCTCGCGTGGGTGCTCGAGGAGCTCGTGGCCGGACGCGTCGTGAACGAGATCGCGGTCGCGTCCACAATTCAGGACGACGCGCGCGTCGCGCTCGAGCGGATGCTCGCCGCCAAGCCGCGGAGCTGACCCCGCCATGGCGCACATCCTCGTCATCGGCAGCGGCATGGCCGGTCTCATCACGGCGATCCGGGCCGCGCGGCACCACGATGTGACGATCGTCACGAAAGACGTGCTGACCGCGGGTTCGACGTCGTGGGCGCAGGGCGGCATCGCCGCCGCCGTGTTCGGCGACGATAGCCCTGCGCTGCACGCGCGCGACACGCTCGACGCCGGCGCGGGGCTGTGCGACCCCGAGGCCGTGCGGGTGCTCACGCAGGAGGGGCCAGGGCGCATCCTCGACCTCGTCTCGCTCGGCGTGGCCTTCGACGCGGCGGACGGAGCCGTGCCGCCGCTCGAGCCCGTGCGTGATTGGGCGCGCGGCCTGGAGGCGGCGCACTCGGTCGCGCGCATCCTGCACGCCGGCGGAGACGCGACCGGTCGCCTCATCGAGGCCGCTCTCGCCGACGCGGTGGGCACCGGGCGCATCCGGGCGCGGGAGTTCGCGCGCGCAACCAGGCTCATCGTCGAGGGCGGGGCCGTGACGGGCGCGGTTGTCGAGTCGCACGCCGCTGGGGTGCGCGGTGCGCGCCCAACCGAGCACGGCGCCGTCAGCGAGACGATCTCGGCCGACGCTGTCGTGCTCGCCACCGGTGGTAGCGGGCGCCTCTACCGGCACACGACGAACCCGCCGGTGTCGACGGGCGACGGCGTCGTGCTCGCCTACGAGGCCGGTGCCGCCCTCGCGGATCTCGAGTTCGTGCAGTTCCACCCCACTGTGCTCGCGGGGGGAGGGCTCGTCTCGGAGGCAGTGCGCGGCGAGGGCGCGACGCTGCTCGACGCTTCCGGGCGTCGCTTCATGCTCGACATTGACCCCCGCGGAGAGCTCGCGCCGCGCGACATCGTGGCGCGCGCGATCGCCCGGCAGATGCGCCTGCAGGATGGCCGGCCGGTGCTGCTCGACGCCACGATGCTCGGCGCCTCGGTGCTGCGCGAGCGATTCCCGACGATCGACGCGCTCGTGCGCGCGACGGGGGTCGACTGGACGCGCACGCCCGTACCGGTGACCCCTGCGGCGCACTACGCCATGGGCGGCGTGCTCACCGACATGGATGGTCGCACGACGCTCCCGGGCCTGTTCGCTGTGGGCGAAACCTCGTCGACGGGCGTGCACGGGGCCAACCGCCTCGCGTCCAACTCGCTGCTCGAGGCCATCGTCGTCGGCTGGCGCGCGGGCGACGCCGTCTCGGCACCGCACGAGCCGCCCGCGCTCGCGCTGGCAACCTCCACCATTCAGGAGTCGCGGGGCGCCGCTACCGTCTCCACAATTCAGGAGTCGGCGTCGAACGGCATCACCTCCGGCGCCGTGCCACTCGAGCTCGCGATCGCGCCCGACGCCCTGCGAAACGGGGGGCGCGCGTGGACGGCCTCGGACATCCGCGACCGCGCCTGGCAGTCGCTCGGGCTCGAGCGCGACGGTGCATCTTTGGCCGTGCTGGCCCAGGAACTCGCGGATGCCCGGCCCGCCGACGACGAAGCGCACAGTCTTCTGCCGCTCGCGCGCCTGACCTGCGCGGCCGCTGCCGCTCGCACCGAATCGCGCGGCGCGCACGCCCGCACCGACTACCCGCAGCTCGACCCTGCGCAGCGCGTGCGGCGTGTCGTCGTGCGCCCCACGACAGAATCTCCTGAATTGTGGAGATCTGCCGCGCGAGTCGCGGCACCCGCGCCCTCGGAGGTTCACGCATGAGCGGACACGACGACTCTCGCCAGCGGGCCGCCGGCACGGCCGTCGATCCGCCTCGGGCCGCCGTGCTCGCGGTCATCGACGCGGCCCTCGCCGAGGACGCTCCCTGGGGCGATGCGACGAGCGAGGCGGCCATCCCGGCCGAGGCACGGGCCACGGCGACGGTGGTGAGCCGCGTCGACGGCGTGTTCGCGGGCGGTCTCGCACTCGAGCTCGCCTTCCTGCATGCCGACGCGAGCATCGAGGTCGTGCGGCACCTCGACGACGGCGCCGCACTCGAGCCCGGCGCGCTCGTCGCGACGGTGCGCGGCTCGGCCCGGGGCATCCTTCTCGGGGAGCGAGTCGCGCTCAACCTCGCCCAGCGTCTCAGCGGCATCGCCACGCTCACGCGGCGGTATGTCGATGCCGTCACCGGCACGGGCGCCCGCGTCGCCGACACCCGCAAGACCACGCCGGGGCTCCGGATACTCGAAAAGGCCGCCGTGCGCGCCGGCGGCGCCCACAATCATCGGTTCTCGCTCTCGGACGCAGTGATGCTGAAGGACAACCATCTCGCCGTCCTGGCGGCGCAGGGGCTCGATCTGACGGAGGCGATCCGCACCGTGCGCGCGCGCATCCCGCACACGTCGCATCTCGAGGTGGAGGTCGACCGGCTCGACCAGCTGCCCGCCGTGCTCGCCGCCGAGCCCGACACGATCATGCTCGACAATTTCAGCCTCGCCGACCTGCGCGACGGTGTTGCGCTCATCGCCGGCCGCGCGATCGTCGAGGCGAGCGGCGGGGTGACGCTCGAGACCGTGCGCGCGATCGCCGAGACGGGCGTCGACGTCATCTCGGTCGGCGCGCTCACGCACAGTGCCCCCGCCCTGGACCTGGGCCTCGACATCGCGATCGACACCGACACCGCCCGAACGCCGTGAGCCTCATCGACCTCGACCAGGCCGCGACGGGCGCCGTGCGCCGCGAGGTGCTCGAGGCGATGTGGCCGTACCTCACCGGCGACTACGGCAACCCGTCGAGCACGCACTCTCTGGGGCGCAGCGCGGCGGAAGGTCTCGACCGAGCTCGCGCACTGATCGCTCGTGCGACCGGCGTGCGCCCACCCCAGGTCGTGCTCACCGGCGGCGGCACCGAGGCCGACAACCTCGCCGTGATCGGCTTGACCCTGGGCGCGATCGCGAGCGGCCGAGGTCGACATGTGATTGTGAGCGCCGTCGAGCACGAGGCGGTGCTCGCCGCGGCCGACTACCTGGAGCGCTGGCACGACGTCGAGGTCACGCGCCTGCCCGTCGACAATGCAGGACGAACGGATGCCGCGCTCCTGCGCACCGCCCTCCGAGACGACACCGCCCTCGTGAGCGTGCAGCACGCCAACAACGAGGTCGGCACGGTGCAACCCGTGCGGGCGCTGGGCGAGGAGGCTCATGCGCGTGGCGCGCTCTTCCACGTCGACGCCGTGCAGACCGCGGGGTGGATGTCGCTCGACCTGGCAGAGAGTCCTGAGCTGTCGACGGGAGCGCTCGCGCAGGCTGGCCTGTCGAGCGCTGACGCCGTGAGCATCTCGGCCCACAAGCTCGGCGGGCCCAAGGGCGTCGGCGCGCTCATCCTGCACAGCCGCGCGCGGCTCGAGCCGATCATCCACGGCGGTGGTCAGGAGGGCGACCGTCGCAGCGGCACCGAGAACGTGGCGGGGGCCGTGGGGCTCGCCGTCGCGCTGCAGCTCGCGGGGGAGGAGCGCGAGGCGCATCCCGACCGGTGGAGTGCGGAAGCGCAGCGACGCGACGCGCTCATCGCCGCCGTCGTCGAGGCGGTGCCCGGCGCCCAGCTCACCGGCCACGCGGTCGAGCGGCTGCCCGCACACGCGTCGTTCGTCGTGCCGGGGCTCGGCGGCGAGCCGCTGCTGCAGGCTCTCGACGACCGCGGCATCCTCGCCTCGAGCGGCTCGGCGTGCGCCGCCGGGCGCGACGACCCCTCGCCCGTGCTGCTCGCGATGGGCTACGACCCCGACACGGCGCGCACGGCGATCCGCTTCACCTGGGGCGCCTCCACAAATCAGGAGTCGCTCGACGCCGCCGTGCGCACTCTCGCGGAATCAGCGGCGATTCTGCGCGGCGAACGCTGACGAGCAGCGCGATCTCCTGAATTGTTGAGGCGCGGGCGGGGGAGCGCCCACGGCGCAGGCGCACGCGCGATACTGGGGCGGTGCCGACCTACCGAGATGAAGCCGTCGTGCTGCGCACCCACAAGCTGGGCGAAGCCGACCGCATCATCACGATGCTCGGCCGGCAGCACGGCAAGATCCGCGCGGTCGCGAAGGGCGTGCGCCGCACGGCGAGCCGCTTCGGCAGCCGCCTCGAGCCGTTCATGGTCGCCGACCTGCAGCTGTACCGCGGCCGCAGCCTCGACATCATCCAGCAGGCGGTGAGCCTCGGCTCGTACGGCGACGAGATCAGCGCCGACTACGCCCGATACACGGCCGCGAGCGCGATGGTCGAGACGGCCGACAAGGTCACGGGCGACGACGGCGGCGGCCCCCAGCAGTACCTCCTCCTCGTGGGAGCCCTGCGCTCTCTCTCGCGCGGCGAGCACCACGCGAGCCTCACGCTCGACTCGTACCTGCTGCGCGCGCTGTCGATCGCGGGCTGGGCGCCGACCTTCGCCGACTGCGCGGTGACGGGCGCGCCAGGCCCGCACAGCGCGTTCGTCGTGCAACTGGGCGGCATGGTGGCGGATGGCGTGGCGCCTCCCGGCGCCCCGCGCCTGAGCCCGGCCACGCTCGAGCTGCTCGGCGCCCTCCTGACCGGCGACTGGCCGACCGCGGACGCCGCCGACGAGCGCACCCGTGCGCAGGCGAGCGGGCTCATCGCCGCCTACACGCAGTTCCACCTCGAGCGCGGGCTGCGCTCGCTGCCCCATGTCGACCGCACCCTGCACGTCGAGCCCGCGCTGCACCTCGCCGCCGAGGAACGCCCTCGCCCCGCGCCGGTGACCTCCACAACTCAGGAGTTTGCGTGAGCAGAGCATCCCGACACGCCGAACCGCTGCGCCCTCTCGACTGGACGGGCGAGCATCCTCCTGAATTGCGGAGAGAAGTCGTGCCGCAGCACGTCGCCATCGTCATGGACGGCAACGGCCGCTGGGCCAACCGCCAGGGCCTCACGCGCGTCGAGGGCCACCGCGCGGGCGAGGCGAGCCTGCTCGATGTCGTCGCGGGCGCCGTGCAGATCGGCGTGAAGCACTTGAGCGTCTACGCGTTCAGCACCGAGAACTGGAACCGCAGCCCCGACGAGGTGCGCTTCCTCATGGGCTTCAACCGGGAGGTGCTGCGCCGCCGTCGCGACCAGCTCGACGCCTGGAACGTGCGCATCCGCTGGGCGGGGCGTCGCCCTCGACTGTGGCGCAGCGTCATCAGCGAGCTCGAGGAGGCGCAGGCCCGCACGGCCGGGAACACGGGCCTCACGCTGACGATGTGCGTCAACTACGGCGGCCGCGTCGAGATCGTGGATGCTGTGCGCGCGATCGGCGAGGAGGTCGCCGCCGGGCGGCTCACGCCGAGCCGCATCACCGAGCGCACGATCGCCCGCCACCTCTACGAGCCCGACCAGCCCGACGTCGACCTGTTCGTGCGCTCGAGCGGCGAGCAGCGCACGAGCAACTTCCTGCCGTGGCAGAGCGCCTACGCCGAGATGGTGTTCCTCGACACTCTGTGGCCCGACTTCCGGCGCCGCCACCTGTGGGATGCGATCGCCGACTACGCCTCGCGCGACCGCCGCTTCGGTGGCGCGGTCGACGCGCCCGCCGGCCAGTAGCGCGCAGCGAGGCGACACCCGCATCGCGCCGACATGAGCATCTGAGCAGTCGAGGATGCTCGACTCGCGCCCCTCGCGGGTGAATGCTGTCGGCATGACCATCAGTCTGAACGACGCCCGCGAGCGCTTCGGCGACACGAGCGGGTACCTCGCCGTCGCCTCGATGGGGCTGCCCACAAGGCAGACCGTCGACGCGATCACGCACGACCTCGACCGGTGGTTCGCCGCCGATCGCGACCCGCAAGGGTACGACCGCCATGTCGAGGCGACGCGCATCCACTACGCCCGCATCGTCGGCGTCGACCCTGCCCGCGTCGCGATCGGCGCTCAGACGAGCGTCATGGTGAGCTTGCTCGCCGCCGACCTGGCGCCCGGCGCGGAGGTGCTCGGCGTCGAAGGTGATTTCAGCTCCGTGCTGTTCCCGTTCTTGACGCGTGGCGACCTGAGTGTGCGCACGGTGCCGCTCGAGGCTCTGGCTGACAGTGTGCAGCCGACGACGACGCTCGTGGTGTTCTCGCTCATCCAGTCGGCGCGCGGGCAGGTCGCGGATGCCGCGGCCGTCGTCGAGGCGGCCCGCGCCGTGGGTGCGCGCACGCTGTGCGACGTCACGCAGGCTGCGGGCGTGCATCCGGTCGATGCGTCACTGTTCGACGCCACCGTGTGTCACGCATACAAGTGGTTGTGCTCTCCCCGCGGCGTCGCGTTCATGACCGTCAGCGAGCCGTGGGGCCGCACGCTGCGGCCCCTGCAGGCCGGGTGGTACGCGGGCGAGGACGTCTGGACGTCGGTCTACGGGCCCGCGATGACGCTCGCTCAGGATGCCCGACGCTTCGACGTCTCGCCCGCCTGGCAGGCCTGGATCGGCGCCGAGCCGGCGATCGAGCTATTCGCCGGCCTCGATATCACCGAGGTATGGGCGCACGACGCCGGCCTCGGCGCGCAGCTCACGGCCGAGCTCGGGCTGCCCGAGCAGCGGCAGGCGATCGTCTCGATTCCGGATGCCTCGGGCGCGCTCGTGGCGGCGGCGATGGGGGCGGGCATCCGGGTCAGTGGGCGCGCCGGGCGCCTGCGCGCGTCGTTCCACCTCTGGAACACTGACGAGGATGTCGCGGCTCTCGTGCGGGTGATCCGCGAGGTCGGCGTGCCCGAGCGGGGCTGACGGGTCGGGCGGCCGCGCGCGGCTCACTAGGCGGCTCACTAGACTAGGCCCTCGTGCCGCGCACCCAGCTCGGCAGAAGAGGGAGACCTACGTGGCATCCACCAGTCGACTCGATGCGGTCATCGCGCTCGCCAAGCGGCGCGGTTTCGTGTTCCAGGCGGGCGAGATCTACGGGGGTTCTCGGTCTGCGTGGGACTACGGGCCCCTCGGCGTCGAGCTCAAGGAGAACATCAAGCGCCAGTGGTGGCGCTCGATGGTCACGCGCCGCGACGACGTCGTCGGGCTCGACTCGAGCGTCATCCTGCCGCGCAAGGTGTGGGAGGCGTCCGGCCACGTCGACGTCTTCAGTGACCCCCTCGTCGAGTGCCTGAACTGCCACAAGCGGTACCGCGCCGACCACCTCGAGGAGGAGTTCGAGGAGAAGAAGGGCCGCGCGCCCGAGGGCGGGCTCGCCGAGGTCGTGTGCGTCAACTGCGGCACGCGCGGGCAGTGGACCGAGCCGAAGGAGTTCTCGGGCCTGCTCAAGACCTACCTGGGCCCCGTCGAGGAGGAGTCGGGCCTGCACTACCTGCGCCCCGAGACCGCGCAGGGCATCTTCGTGAACTTCGTCAACGTGCTCAACGCCGCGCGCGTCAAGCCGCCGTTCGGCATCGGGCAGATCGGCAAGTCGTTCCGCAACGAGATCACTCCCGGAAACTTCATCTTCCGCACGCGCGAGTTCGAGCAGATGGAGATGGAGTTCTTCGTCGAGCCGGGCAGTGACGAGGAGTGGCACCAGTACTGGATCGACGCGCGCATGGCGTGGTACACCGATCTCGGCATCAACCCCGAGAACCTGCGGCTGTACGAGCACCCGGCCGAGAAGCTCTCGCACTACTCCAAGCGCACGGTCGACATCGAGTACCGCTTCGGCTTCTCCGGCTCGGAGTTCGGCGAGCTCGAGGGCGTCGCCAACCGCACCGACTTCGACCTCTCGACGCACGCTGCGGCCTCTGGAGTCGACCTGTCGTACTTCGACCAGGGCAAGAACGAGCGCTGGACGCCATACGTCATCGAGCCCGCGGCTGGCCTTACGCGCTCGCTCATGGCGTTCCTCGTGGACGCCTACGCCGAGGACGAGGCGCCCAACACGAAGGGCGGCGTCGACGTGCGGACCGTGCTGCGCCTCGACCGCAGGCTGGCCCCCGTCAAGGCCGCGGTGCTGCCGCTGTCGCGCAACGAGAAGCTGTCTCCCGTCGCGCGCGAGCTCGCCGACACGCTGCGCCAGCACTGGAACGTCGACTTCGACGACGCGGGCGCGATCGGTCGTCGCTACCGCCGTCAGGACGAGATCGGCACGCCGTTCGCCATCACGGTCGACTTCGACACCCTCGACGACCAGGCCGTGACGGTGCGCGAGCGCGACACCATGCAGCAGGAGCGCATCCCGCTGGCCAAGCTCGAGGGGTACCTCGCGGCAGAGCTGCTCGGCGCGTAGCCGCGCCCCCGCGGCGCGAGCCCGCGCGGCCTCCCGTACCGAGCGACGCGTGCCGCCGAGCACGCCCCCGCGAGTTCGGTCTCCACAATTCAGGAGTCGCGGCGTGAGACAGGGCATCCTGGGGCCATTGTCGGCGTGTCGCGCGCGGGCGGCGACGCGAACTCCTGAGTTGTGGAGGCGCGTGGTGCGCGACGAGTCCTCCCCAGCGAGCACGGGTGGCGTGACATTCCGACATCGTGCGGAGCGCCGGTCACCGGCTGTGGGGGCGGGCATCCTGCCGCCATGGATGCCCGAGCTCTCGTCGTCGCGCACGGCGGCGCACTCGACCGGCGTCGGTTGGTCGAGCTGGGCGCGACGGATCACGATCTGCGCGTTGCGCTGAAGCAAGGCGGGCTCAACCGGCCTCGGCGCGGCTGGCACTCGAGCTGGGCCGAAGACGACCCGCGGTTCCGGGCGATGCGCGTGGGCGGGCGGCTCACCGGACTGAGCGCGATCGCCGCACTGGGCGGCTGGGTGCTCGGCACGCATCCGCTCCACGTCGCGGTGCCGACCAACGCGGCGCGATTGCGCAGTCAGTGGCGGCGTGAGGTTCCCTGGGCGGATGCCCGGCCCGACGGCGTCGTCGTGCACTGGGTCGCGGCATCCCACGATCGGGGTGAGTCGACCGGTGTCGTGCCGCTCCTCGAGGCGCTCGAACTCGTGTGCAGGGTCGAGCCGCTCGAGGAGGCATTAGCGGTGATCGACTGGGCGCTCACCTCGGGCCGGATCGACCGCATTGATGGTGCCGTGCTGGCCGAACGGCTGGGGCCGCTCAGCGCGCTCGTGGAGCTCGCTGACGAGCGCTGCGAGTCATTGCCCGAGAGTCTCGCCCGCACTCGATTGCGCGCCGCGGGACTGCAGGTGACCTCGCAGGTGCACTGGAGGGGAGGGCTTGAGCGCATCGACCTGGTGGTCGAGGGAGTCGTCGCGCTCGAGGTCGATGGCGAGGAGTTTCACCTGCACACGTTCGAGAAAGACCGGTGGCGCGACCTCGAACTGACCGATGCGGGGTACCACGCGCTGCGTCCGAGCGCCCGGCAGGTGTTCGGCCAGTGGCCCGTGGTGCAGGCTGCGGTGGAGCGCGCGCTGCAGGCGCGCGGCATCCATGTGCATCTCCACAATTCAGGAGTCGAGGCCCTCCAGCACCCCGCGACACGCCGGTGGGCGGCCCAGCACGCCGCTCCACCTGTACCCGACTCCTGAATTGTGGAGGTGACCGAAGGGAATACGCCCGCGGCGGTCGCGTTGACTCCAGCATGAGCGAGCCGCTGAGTGTGCAGATATGGTCGGACGTGCAGTGCCCCTGGTGCTACATCGGCAAGCGCAAGTTCGAGGCCGCGCTGGCCGAGCTCGCGGCCGACCCCGAGGCCCCGCAGGTCGAGGTCGTGTACCGCTCCTTCGAGCTCGCACCCGACACGCCCGTCGACTTCGAGGGGACCCCCGTCGACTACCTCAGCCAGCGCAAGGGCATCGCCCCCGAGCAGGCGCACGCGATGATCGACCGCGTCACGGGCATCGCCGAGTCGGTCGGGCTCGAGTACCGCTACGACGACATCCACCAGACCAACACGGTGCTCGCGCACGAGCTGCTGCACTTCGCGAAGGCGCACGGCAAGCAGCTCGAGCTCAAGGAGCGCCTGCTGCGCGCCTACTTCACCGAAGGTCGTCACATCGGCCGCGCTAATGACCTCGCCGAGCTCGCCGCCGAGGTGGGGCTCGACCACGACGAGGCGCAGGCCGCACTCACCGAGCACACCTATCTGGCCGACGTGAAGGCCGACATGGCGCAGGCGGTGGCGTACGGCATCCAGGGCGTGCCGTTCTTTGTGATCGATGACCGATACGGCATATCGGGAGCCCAGGAGACCGCCCATTTCGTCGCCGCCCTGAAGCAGGCGGCGGCGGAGCGCACCGAGGCGCCAGCATGAACGAGGATGCTCGGCCGCAGCCCCTCACCCTCCTGACCTCCACGGCTCCGGGCGCCGAGCTCGCCGCCTGCGAGGGCGATTCCTGCCTCGTCCCGTCGAGCATCGCCGCGAACCTGCCCCTCCCGGCAGGCGGCCGTCTCCACAACTCAGGAGATCGCGCACGCTGAGCCGTGCGACACGCCGACATCGCCCCGCGGATGCTCTGCCTCGGGCCGTGACTCCTGAATTGTGGAGGTGCGGGCACCGGTGGGGAGGCTGCTCGGGCTCGGGCTCGGGCTCGGGCTCGGGCTCGGGTCGCGGCGCTACAGCGCCGGCAGCGGCTCGGTGATGTCGGCGACGGTCGCCGACATCGAGGTGAGCAGCTCATCCGCCGCGACGAAGAGCGACGCGCCGTGCGACCCCGCGCCGAGCGACACCCGCCGACCTTGCAGCGACACGTCGGCATAGACGGGCCACGCGGTCGTCGAGCCCAGCGGCGTGATGGTGCCGCGCTCGAACCCGGTGGCCGCGAGCGCCTCCGCGGCGTCGGGCAGCCGCAGCTTGTTGACCCCGACGAGGGCCCGCAGCTTGGGCCACGCGAGCTGCCGGTCGCCGGGCACGAGCGCGAAGAGGAAGTTGCCGTCGCTGCGCGCGACGACGAGCGTCTTGACGATCGACGACGGGGCGATGCCGAGCAGCTCGGCGGCCTCCTCGAGCGAGCGGGCGCGCATCCTCTCGACGAACTCGATGTCGAGTCCGCGCGCGGCGGCGTCAGCGGCGACCCTGTCGCGGCCGGCTGCTGCATCGGTCATGGCGCTCCTTCCGCGCTCTAGGCTGAGTCCATGAGCAACGGCGCACCGATCAGAACCGGCATCATCGGCTTCGGACTCGCGGGTCGAGTCTTTCACGCCCCTTTCCTCGCGACGAATCCCGCGTTCACGATCGCGGCGATCGCGACGAGCAGCGAGGAGAGGGCCGCGCAGGCTACCGCGGCTCACCCGGGTGCGCAGATCATGTCGACGGATGCCCTGCTCGCGCTCGCATCGGCCGGCGACCTCGACCTCGTGGTGCTGGCCTCCCCTCCGCACGTGCATCGCGAGCAGGCGATCACCGCGCTCGAGGGCGGGGCCGCGGTCGTCATCGACAAGCCGTTCGCGCCGAGTGTCGCCGACGCCGAGGCGATCATCGCCGCGGCCGACGCCGCGCAACGCCCTCTCACGGTCTTCCAGAACCGACGCTGGGACGGCGACTACCTCACGGTCGCACGCCTGCTGGAGCGCGGCGCCCTCGGCACGGTGCACCGCTTCGTGTCGACGTTCGAGCGCTTCGGGGCTCCGAAGCGCGACCAGTGGCAGGGGCAGATCACGCCAGCGCAGGGCGGCGGCATCCTCTTCGACCTCGGCAGCCATCTCGTCGATCAGGCGCTCACGCTGTTCGGTCCGGCGACGCTCGAGGTCGCCGAGCTGCGTGCCGTGCGCGAGGGGCTCGGCAGCGAGGACGACGCGTTCCTCTCGCTGCGGCACGAGAGCGGCGTGCGCAGCCACCTCACGATGAGCCGGGTGGCGGCGCAGAGCGGCCCGCGGTTCCGCGTGCTGGGCGACGAGAGCGGGTACAGCGTGTACGGCCTCGACGGGCAGGAGCCGGCACTCAAGGTTGGCCGCTGGCCGGGCAGCGAGGGATACGGCGAGACGCCCTCGGCCCAGTGGGGCCTGCTCGGCGTCGACAACGGCGAGCAGCCGCTTGTGCCGGTTCCGACGGAGGCGGGCGCCTACCCGCGGTTCTACGAGCAGGTCGCGGCGAGCATCCTCGACGGCGCCTCGGTGCCCGTCGACCCGCGCAGCGCCCTCGAGACCGTGCGCATCATCGAGCAGGCGCACGCGCAGAGCGCCTCCTGACCGCGGGCACGGCGAGCGCGGATCGCGCGGCCGGGGTGACCTGGGAGAATGGACCGGTCATGTCTCTTCCGTCCACTCCCTCTGCGCCTGCCGTGACGCTCCCTGCGCCCGCAGCGCCCGCACTCAGTATCGGCCCGATCCCGCTGAGCGTGCCGGTCGTGCTCGCGCCGATGGCCGGCATCACGAACACGGCGTTCCGCCGCCTGTGCCGCGAGTACGGGGCCGGCCTGTACGTGAGCGAGATGATCACGAGTCGGGCGCTCGTCGAGCGCACGCCCGAGAGCATGCGCCTGATCACGCATCACGAGTCAGAGACCCCGCGCAGCATCCAGCTCTACAGCGTCGACCCGGCGACGGCGGCCGAGGCGACGCGGTTCCTCGTCGGCGAGGGGCTCACCGACCACATCGACATGAATTTCGGATGCCCCGTGCCGAAGGTCACGCGCAAGGGCGGCGGTGCTGCCCTGCCGTGGAAGCTCGAGCTGTTCCGCTCGATCGTGGAGGCGACCGTGCGAGCGGCCGGGCCGATCCCGGTGACGGTGAAGATGCGCAAGGGCATCGACGCCGACCACCTCACCTACCTGGAGGCGGCCAAGGCCGCCGAGGGTGCGGGTGTCGCGGCGGTCGCCCTGCACGCGCGCACGGCCGCCGACTTCTACAGCGGCAACGCCGACTGGGACGCGATCGGGACGCTCAAGGAGACGATCAGCTCCGTGCCGGTCTTGGGCAACGGCGACATTTGGTCAGCCGAGGATGCCCTGCGCATGGTCGAGCAGTCGGGCTGCGACGGCATCGTGGTCGGGCGCGGGTGTCTGGGCCGGCCGTGGTTGTTCGGCGACCTCGCGGCGGCGTTCCGCGCTCGCGCGGACAGTGAGAACGAGTCAGAGCGCCACGTCCGCATCCAACCGAATCTCGGCGAGGTCGCCGACGCGTTCCGCCGCCACGCCGAGCTGCTCGTCGAGTTCTTCGACGACGAGGTGAAGGCGTGCCGCGACATCCGCAAGCACGTCGCCTGGTACTTCAAGGGGTACCCCGTGGGCGGTGAGCTGCGCGCACGCCTGGCGGCCGTCGAGAGTCTGCAGCACATGGACGACCTGCTGGGCGAGCTCGACCGTGACGTTCCCTACCCGGGCGCAGAGGCTGAGGGGCCGCGCGGCCGTGCGGGCTCGCCGAAGAGGCCTGCACTGCCCGAGAACTGGCTCGCCGACCGCGAGCTGACCGACGCCCACCGGGCCGCGATCTCCGCCGCCGAGTTGCACCACAGCGGCGGCTGACGCGTGCCCCACTCTCTCGGTAGCGTGGACGGTGTGACCAGCCCCGATTCTCGGTACTCCGAGCACGACGCCGCGCGGCGTCACCCCGAGCAGCACACGACGAATCGCGGCCATTTCGCGCGGGATCGCGCTCGCGTGCTGCACTCGAGCGCCCTGCGCCGCCTGTCGGCGAAGACGCAGGTGCTGAGCCCGACGGCGGGGGTCGACTTCGCGCGCAACCGCCTGACGCACTCACTCGAGGTGGCCCAGGTTGGTCGCGAGCTCGCGGTCGCACTCGGACTCGACCCGGACGTCGTCGACACCGCCTGCCTCTCGCACGACCTCGGGCACCCGCCGTTCGGGCACAACGGCGAGGGCGCCCTCAACGCCTGGGCTGCCGACATCGGCGGTTTCGAGGGCAACGCCCAGACTCTGCGGTTGCTGAGCAAGCTCGAGCCGAAGGTCATGGGCGCGGACGGCGCGAGCTACGGCCTCAACCTGACCCGCGCGAGCCTCGACGCCGCGTGCAAGTATCCGTGGCCGCTGGCCTTGGGCGTCGACGACCCGGGCGGCCGCCGCAAGTTCGGCGTGTACGCCGACGACGTGCCCGCTTTCGAGTGGATGCGCGAGGGAGCGCCCGACCGCGTGCCCAGCATCGAGGCTCAGGTCATGGACCTCAGTGACGACATCGCCTACTCGGTGCACGACTTCGAGGACGCGATCGTGGGCGGCGTCGTCGACGCGGGCATTCTCGCGAGCCGCGACCATCACGAAGATCTCGTGCGCGGCGTGCTGCGCTGGATGGGCGATGAGCTCACCGAGGACGAGGTGCGAGCAGCCTTCGAGAGGCTGCAGGGCATCGAGACGTGGGTCACCGAATGGTCGGGCACGCGCGCGAACCTCGCGAGGCTCAAGAACCTCACGAGCCGCCTCATCGGGCGTTTCGCCCACGAGGCCGTGCACGCCACCCGTGCCGCGCATCCGCAGGCCTCGCTCGCCCGCTACTCGGCGGCGGTCGTCGTGCCCGTGGAGACGCGGGCCGAGATCGGCGTGCTCAAGGGCGTCGTCGGCACTCTCGTCATGGCGCACGACGAGCGGCAGCCGCTGTACGCGCACCAGCGACGGCTGCTCACCGAGCTCGCTGACGCGGTGTGGGCCGCGGGACCCCAGGCGCTGCGCCGCATCTTCCGCGCCGACTTCGAGGAGGCGGCGGACGACACGGCTCGGCGCCGCGTCGTCGTCGATCAGATCGCCTCTCTCACCGACCAGTCGGCGACGACCTGGCACGAACGCTGGGTGGAGGGGCGCGGCCTCGTCTGACTCGTCTGGGCTGCGACAACTAGGATCACCCCTGTGGCAGGCCTGATTCGACGCAGCGACATCGACGAGGTTCGGTCACGCACGAATCTGGCCGACATCGTCGGCGACTACGTGACGCTCAAGAGCGCGGGTGTCGGCTCGATGAAGGGCCTGTGCCCCTTCCACGACGAGCGCAGCCCGAGCTTCCACGTGCGCCCGCAGGTGGGCTTCTACCACTGCTTCGGGTGCGGCGAGGGCGGCGACGTCTTCACGTTCCTGCAGAAGATGGATCACGTGACGTTCGCCGAGGCGGTCGAGCGGCTCGCGGGTCGGCTCGGCTACGCCCTGCACTACGAGGAGGGCGGTCAGGTCGCCGACCAGGGCAACCGCAGCCGCATCCTCGCCGCGAACTCCGCCGCTGAGGAGTTCTTCCGCGAGCAGCTCAGCACCCCCGAGGCCGAGCCGGCGCGCTCCTTCCTGGGCTCCCGCGGGTTCGACCCGGCAGCGGCGGAGCGCTTCTCCGTGGGCTTCGCACCGGCGAGCTTCGACGCTCTCGGCACGCACCTGCGCGGCCGGGGGTTCACGCAGGAGGAGCTGCTCGCGAGCGGACTGCTGGGGCAGGGAGAGCGCAACACCTACGACCGGTTCCGCGGGCGCCTGGTGTGGCCGATCAAGGACACGACGGGGCAGACGCTCGGCTTCGGGGCGCGCAAGCTGCTGGAGACCGATCAGGGGCCCAAGTACCTCAACACTCCCGAGACGCCCGTCTACCACAAGTCGCAGGTTCTGTACGGGCTCGATCTTGCGAAGCGGGAGATCGCGCGTGAGAAGCGCGTCGTCGTCGTCGAGGGGTACACCGACGTCATGGCGTGCCACCTCGCGGGTGTCACGACGGCCGTCGCGACGTGCGGCACGGCGTTCGGTGGCGACCACATCAAGGTCATCCGCCGCATCATGGGCGACACGGCGAACGCCGACACGACGCAGCTCGGCGAGGTCGTCTTCACGTTCGATCCCGACGAGGCGGGGCAGAAGGCCGCGAGCCGGGCGTTCATCGAGGAGCAGCGGTTCGCGGCGCAGACCTACGTCGCCGTCGCGCCCGAGGGTCTCGACCCGTGCGATCTGCGGCTCGAGCGCGGCGATGACGCGGTGCGTCACCTCGTGTCGTCCCGCAAGCCCATGTACGAGTTCATGGTGCGCCGCCAGCTCGACCGTTTCGACCTCGAGACGGTCGAGGGCCGAGTCTCGGCGTTGCGTGCGGCCGCCCCGATCGTGGCCGACATCCGCGATCAGGCGCTCTCGATCGGCTATGAGCGCTCCGTGGCGGGGTGGATCGGCATCGAGCCGCGCGAGGTGGGTCGCGCCGTGCAGGCCGCCCGTCAGCAGGCGGCGCGCACGCCGCGCGAGTCGGCACCCGTGCGCTCGAGCGGCGGAGAGGGCCCCGGCGGTATCGCGGCGGGCGACGCGACCGCGGCACGCGGCGAGTCGGAGGCGCCGACGATCGGCATCGCCCAGCTGCCGACCGACCCGGTGACGCGGCTCGAGCAGGAGCTCCTCATGGCGCTCCTGCAGCACCCGGGCGAGGTGCCGATCGACACGGCGCGCACGGCTCTGCAGACGACGTTCAGTCAGCCCGCTCTCGCCACGGTACGGGATGCCCTGCTCGTGGCTCTTGAGCACTACGGCACCCCCGACTGGGTGCGGACGGTCTCCGACGAGGCTCCGACCGCGTTCGGCCCGCTCGTGACCCAGCTCGCGATCGCACCTCTGCCGATCCGCGACGGGCACGTCGCCACCTACTGCCGCGGCGTCACGGTGTCGCTCATCGAGCGCGACCTGCTGCGGCGCAAGACCGAGCTGCTCGGCGCCCTGCAGCGCATGGACTCCGCGCAGGATCCCGATCGGTATCGTGCACTGCAGCAGCAGATGGTCGACATCGAGACGGAGCGCCGGCGGGTGCGCGGCGACTGATGCTCACGCGCTCTCGCTAGTCTGGAGCTTCACCGGCCTGTGCGAGGGGAGACGCCGTGCTCGAGGAGTCCACCGCGACGATCGTCGAGGGCGCTCCGCGCCCCGAGGCGGTGGAGAGCCCGGCGGTCATCGCCGATGACCTGAGCCTGCGATACCCGGGCGGCATCCGTCACGGGGTCGAGGCCGTCACGGGGGTGAGCCTGCAGATCGCGGCGGGGGAGACGCTGGCGATGATCGGGGAGTCGGGCAGCGGCAAGAGCTCGCTCGCGCGCGCGATCGCGGGGCTCACCTCGCGCACGATCGAGCGCGGGCCCGTGATCGCGGGCGGATCGCTCGAGGTGCTCGGCATCGACGTGCGGCGCCTGCGCCGCAAGGACGACGCCGAGCTGGCCCTGCGCGTCGGCTATGTGCCGCAGGATGCCGGCGCGGTTCTCGACCCGCACCTCACGGTCGGCGAGAACGTCTCCCTGCCGCTCTTCGAGCGCGATGACGACCTCGACCGGAAGGTCGCCGGCGGCATCGTCGCCGAGGCCATCGACGCCATGCACCTGACGCTCGCGACGATTCCGAAGTACCCGCACGAGCTCAGCCGCGGGCAGCGGCAGCGCGTCGCGATCGCGCGCGCTCTCGTGCTCGACCCCGAGCTGCTGGTGGCCGACGAGGCCACCGCGGGTGTCGATGCGACCGTGCGCGCGACGATCCTCGGGCATCTGGCAGAGGTGCAGCGGCACCGCGGCTTCGCGGCGTTCGTCGTGAGCAGCGAGATCGGCGAGGTGCGGCGCCTGTCGACGCGCTTGGCCGTCCTGCACCGAGGCGAGCTCGTCGGCATGGGGCCCATCGACTCCGTGCTCGAGGAGGGCACCCACCCCTACGTGCGACGGCTCGCCGAGCTCGCCCGCGATCGCTCACGAGGAACGTCGTCATGAGACATCAGCACCGCGACCCGCTCTCCGGCAGCGGCGCGATCCCGAGCACGCGTCCCGAGCCTGGGCCGATCGCCGTGCTGCCCACCGTTCCGGCCGCCTTCGTCGACGCCGTGGCGGCGGGGGGCGGCGAGGTGGCTGAGCTCGACGCCCGCACTCGCGGGCTCGTGTGGTTGAGCGAGAAGCGCGCTGACGAGCTGGCGGAGCTGCTGGAGGCGCATCCCGCCATCGGATGGGTGCAGCTGCCGTGGGCGGGAGTGGACGCGTTCGCGGATCTCTTCGCGAGTCTCCCCGGCGGTCGAGGGCCGGTCTTCACGAGTGCGAAGGGTGCATACTCCGAGCCCGTCGCCGAGCACGCCGTGGCGCTCGCCCAGGCGGTGCTGCGCGAGCTCGCGCCCAAGGCGCGGCACGCCCGGTGGGCTGAGGCGCGCACGGGAACCTCGCTCTACGGCCGGCACGTGGTCCTCGTCGGCGCCGGGGGCATCGCGCGCGAGATCCTGCGCCTGCTCGAGCCCTACCGCGTCACGGTCACGGTCGTGCGGCGCACGGCGCAGCCTCTCGAGGGAGCGAACGAGACGGTCGCGGTGGATGCCCTGCACGACGTCCTCCCGCGCGCCGAAGTGCTCATCCTCGCCGCGGCAGCCACGTCGGCGAGCCGTCACCTGATCGGCGCGCGCGAGCTCGCGCTGCTGCCGGAGGGGGCCGCGCTCGTCAACATCGCGCGCGGCGCGCTCGTCGACACGGCGGCGCTCGGCGAGGCCCTCGCGCAGGGTCGGCTCGTCGGTGCGGGTCTCGACGTCACCGAGCCGGAGCCGCTGCCGGCCGACCACCCGTTGTGGGGCGAGCCGCGCTGCCTCATCACCTCGCACTCGGCAGACACCCCGGAGATGACGGCGCCGCTCCTCGCTCAGCGCATCACCGAGAACGTGCGCGGCTTCCTCGGCGATGGGCGATTCGTGGGGCTCGTCGACCCGGAGGCGGGGTACTGAGCGTGCAGCGGCACCGGTGTGGTCTGATACCGTAGTCCTCGCTGTTCCACACGATCCTCGATAGCTCAATTGGCAGAGCAGCCGGCTGTTAACCGGCAGGTTGTTGGTTCGAGTCCAACTCGGGGAGCCACCCTCTCCCTCTCGTGATCGCTCACGGCCGCGTGCCGGACCGCGGGCGGGGTGCGGGAGCGGAGTCCGCCGCGATAGCGTGGCACCAGCCGCGTCGTCGAGGCGGATTCAGCGTCAGTGCCTCGCGCGGGCCCGAGCGTCAGGAGCGCATCATGGATGAGTGGATCTCGGCGAACGCGATGTTCCTCGTTCTCGTCCTCGGACCCTCGGCGGTTCTGCTTCTGCTCTTCACGGTCGTGCTGCTCGTCGCCTGGGTGCGCGCCCGATCCCGCGCTCGCCGCACGGCGTTCGACCGCACGGCGGCGGAGCGCGAGCGCATCGACCTCGAGCTGTCGCTCGCCGAACAGACGGGCCGGCTGCGCGTGATCCGCGAGCTGCACGAGCTGTCGGTGCACGCCATCTCGACGGTCATCTCGCGGGCCGACGGCATCCGCTACACGGCTGAGCGCGACCCCGCGGCGGCCGCTCGCGTGGCCGAGGCGATGGCGGAGACTGCGCGGGCGACGCAGGCCGATCTGCGCCGGGTCATGAGCGTCGTGCGCGAGGGGGAGGCGAGCGTCGAGCCGCACCCCCAGCTGCGCTCGACGCGCGAGCTGTTCTCTCTCATGCGCGATTCGGGTCTCGACGTGGTCTTCGAGGAGCATGGCAAGCCGGTCGACCTCATGCAGGGCGTCGAGCTCACCATCTACCGCATCCTGCAGGAGGCCCTCGCGAACGCTCTGACGTACGGCGGCGGGGGCACGCAGGCGCGTGTCTCCTTCACGTGGTCGGCCGACGGTCTTCAGATCAAGGTGGAGGACGACGGTGCGCGAGCGGCGGCCCGGCGCGAGGGCGTCGACCCGAACGACGCCAAGGCGCGCGCCTACAGTCTGGACGACGACCTGCGAGCGCTGACCGACGAGGTCACGGGGCAGGGCATCCGTGAGATGCGATCGCGCGCGGAGCTGTACGGGGGCATCCTGACCGCATCCCCTGTCCCCGGTGTGGGCTTCTCGCTCGCGGTCGTGTTCCCCTCGCTCCGCTCGACGATGACGGCCCCGCACACTCCGTCCCCGGGGTCAGCATGAGCACGGTCGAGCCCGTCTCGGCGCTCCTCGTCGACGACTCGTCGCAGCAGCGGCTCGGCTGGCGCATGATCCTCGAGGCGCACCCGGACATCGAGGTGGTCGCGGAGGCTCCCGACGGGGCGCGTGCCCTCGCTCTTGCGCGTCGCATGCCTCTCGACGTCGTCGTCATGGACGTGCGCATGCCTCGCGTCGGCGGACTCACCGCGGCCGAGCGCATCCGCGCAGATGCGCAGGTGCGCGAGCAGGGCGACCCTCCCGGCATCGTGCTCATGACCGCGCTCGACCTGGAGGACTTCGTCGGCCCTTCCGCCGACGCGGGCGCCGACGCCCTGCTCTACAAGGACGTCGAGCCCGACACGCTGCTCACGGCGGTGCGCGCCGCCGCGACCGCCCGCCGAGCGCGCGCGTGAGCGATGTCACCTCGCGCCGGGATGCCCGGCGCGCGTCGCTCGCGGTCGGCCTCGCGGTCTCGGCGTACGGGGTGTCGTTCGGCGCGCTCGCGGTGACGGCGGGCCTCGATGTCTGGCAGACCTGCGTGCTGAGTCTCGTCATGTTCTCGGGCGGCTCGCAGTTCGCGGTCATCGGCGTGCTCGCCTCGGGCGGCACGGCAGCGGGTCCGGCAGCGGTCGCGGGAGCCACGCTCCTGGGGCTGCGCAACACTCTGTACGCGGTGCGGGTCTCGCCGATCGTGGGCCCGGGCTGGGTGAAGCGGATCGCCGCCGGCCACCTCACGATCGACGAGTCCACGGCGGTCGCGACCGCCCAGCCGACGCCGGAGGGTCAGCGGGTGGGCTTCTGGATGACCGGCCTCGTCATCTACGTCGGCTGGAACCTCATGACGCTCGCCGGGGCGCTCCTCGGCGACCTGCTCGGAGACGTGAGCCGGTTCGGCCTCGACGCCGCCGCGGCAGCGGCGTTCCTGGGCCTCGTGTGGCCGCGCCTGAGCGCTCTGCAGCCTGTCGTCGTGGCGGTGGCCGCGGCGGTCGTCGCCGCTGTGGCGATCCCTGTGCTGCCGCCGGGCCTCCCGGTGCTCGTCGCCGCGCTCGTCGCACTCGTGGTGGGCCTGCCCGACCTGTTCGGGCGCCGCCCCGGTGCTGAGCCGCTGCCTGTGCACGATGCGGCGCTCGACGAGCACGGCCCGCCAGCGCCCGATGCGGGGGAGGCCCACCGATGACGCTCTGGCAGATCATCCTGCTCGCCTCGATCGCGGTGCTCGCGCTCAAGCTCGTCGGCTATCTCGTGCCTCCGCGCGTGCTCGAGACCCCGACGGCCGCGCGCACGGCGAATCTCACGACGGTCGCGCTCCTGTCGGCGCTCATCGTCGTCCAGACGGTGAGCGCGGGGCAGCAGCTCGTGCTCGACGCGCGGCTGCCGGCCCTCGTGGTCGCGGCGGGGCTCCTCGCGGTGCGTGCGCCGTTCATCCTCGTCATTCTCGCGGCGGCCCTCGCCGCGGCCCTCCTGCGGATGCTCGGCTGGGCCGCCTGACACGCCCGCGTCTCGGCGGCGCGCGGTGCGGTCTCGCTCAGTCCTCGAGGTGATCGCGGCCGGGCAGCCAGCTCTGCCCCGGCGAGCCCCACGACTGCCTCTTGATGGCCTTGAGAGCGGCCTTGCCGTGCGGATGCGCGAGGCGGTCGACGTACAGGATGCCCTGCAGGTGGTCGTACTCGTGCTGCAGGATGCGGGCGAGCCAGCCCTCCGCCTCGAGCTCGAACCGGCGCCCCTCGAGGTCGGTCGCGCGCAGGAGCGCGTGCTCCGATCGCCGGAGGGGGAACCGCTCGCCGGGCACCGAGAGGCAGCCCTCGGAGTCCTCGTCCTCGTCCGCCTCCCCGAGAGGGGGAGGGCTCACGAGCAGCTCCGGATCGATGGCCGTGCCGTGATGCCGCTCGCCGTTCTCGTCGAGCCAGTCGTAGACGAAGATGCGCGCATCCACCCCCACCTGCGGAGCGGCGAGACCCACGCCGGGAGCGGCCTTCATGGTCTCGATCATGTCGGCGACGAGGGTGCGCACCTCGGCGGTGATGGCGCCCACGGGAGCGGCGGGAGAGTGCAGTACCGGCTCGCCGGTGATGCAGATGGGAAGCACGGCCATGCTGCTCAGAATATCGAGTGCGGGAGCGGTAGATTGACCGGGTGCCGCCCGAGCTGAGTGAGTTGACCGAGCAGATCAGCCTCACCCCTTTTCAGGCCATCGGCATCCCGATCGCGCTCGTCGGCGCCGTGTTCCTCTCGCTCGGCGCGCAGTTTCAGCACCGCGGGGTCGGCAAGGTCGAGGCGATGCACGGCGACGGCACCAAGTCGGGTCTGAGCCTCCGGCAGATTCTGCACCTGCTCGCGCGCCCCTCCTGGGTGCTCGGTTCGCTCATGCTCGCCCTCGCGGTCGTCTTCCAGCTCACGGCTCTCGGTTTCGCGCCGCTCATCGTGGTGCAGCCACTGGGCGTCGTCGCGCTCGTCATCACCGCGATCGTCAACGCCCGGGTGTCGAGAATTCAGCTCGACCGCCGTGCCATCCGGGCCATCGTCCTGTGCGTGGGCGGAGTCGGCGTCTTCGTGACGATCGCGGCGGTGTACGCGGTGGAGCAGGAGATCACGCAGACGCAGCTGCTCATCGTGCTCGGCGTGCTGGGGCTCGTCACGGCAGGGTTCGGCGTCGCTTTCGCGCTCCTGCGCAGAACCGCGACGGCCATGTTCTACATCGTCGGAGCAGGCGTGCTCTACGGCTTCGTCGCGACCCTCGCGAAGGTCGTCCTCAACCGCATCCTCAACGGCAACCTCGATTGGCTCACGGGCGTCGCCGTCATCGCGCTGCTCGCCTCCGCGGTGCTCGGCGGGTACTTCGTGCAGACCGCCTACTCGGTGGGCTCACCCGATCTCGTCATCGCGGGCCTCACGGTCGTCGACCCGCTCGTCGCGGTGCTCATCGGCGTGATCGTGCTCGGCGAGGCGTCGCTCATCCCGCCCGTGGCGGCGATCGCCGCCGTGGTGGTCGGGGTGGTCGCGATCTTCGGCGTCATCCAGCTCGCCAAGCACCACCCGCAGACGCACCGTTGAACTCGCCTGCCCGGGCCCTGTCCTGCGATAGCGTAGGTCGACGGTCCTCTCGCGACCGCGGCGCCCGTGACGGCGTCCGCCGATCACCTCAAGGAACCTCATCGACGTGCCTGACGTACCGCCTACGGGCGCAGCGACCTCCCGCCCGCTCCGCGTCCTCATCGGGGGCGACACCTTCGCGCCCGATGTCAACGGTGCGGCCAAGTTCGCCGAGCGCCTCGCGGCCGGTCTCGTCGAGCGCGGGCACGAGGTGCACGTCGTCGCTCCGGCAGCCGAGTCGGGGCCCAACTCGACCTCCGTGGAGGTGCACGAGGGCCAGCCCATGACCGTGCATCGACTGCGCTCGTGGCGCTGGTACCCGCACCCGTGGCTGCGCTACGCACTGCCGTGGCGCATCGAGCCGAACGCGGCCCGCCTTCTCGACGAGGTCAAGCCCGACGTCGTGCACTTCCAGTCCCACATCGTCGTCGGCCGGGGGCTCGCTCGTGAAGCGGTCAAGCGCGGCATCCGCCTCATCGGCACCAACCACTTCATGCCCGAGAACGGCCTGCAGTTCACGCCCTTCATCGGGCCCTTCCGCGAGCCCGCGATCCGCGCCGCGTGGAACGCGGCCGCCCGCACCTTCGGGCTCGCCGAGGCGGTCACGACGCCCACGCGCAAGGCCGCCGACTACATCGAGCGCTACACGTACCTGAAGGGCGTCTACCCCATCAGCTGCGGCCTGCACATCGACCACTACACGCCCAACCTCGAGCCGCGCAGCGAGAACGTCGTGCTCTTCCTCGGCCGTGTCGAGTCAGAGAAGCACATCGACGAGCTGCTGCGCGCAGCCGCCATGCTCGACCCCGAGCTCGATGTCAAGGTCGAGATCATCGGCGACGGCGAGCAGCGCCCCGCCCTCGAGCGGCTCGCCGCGCAGCTCGGCATCTCGCACCGCGTCCACTTCGCCGGCCACGCGCCCGAGTCGTACCTGAAGCAGCAGCTGACCCGGGCATCCGTCTTCGCCATGCCCTCACGGGCCGAACTGCAGTCGATCGCGACCATGGAGGCCATGGCCTCGGGGCTACCCATCATCGGTGCCAACGCGATGGCCCTGCCGCACCTCATCCACGACGGGGAGAACGGCTACCTCTACGAGCCCGGCGACGTGCCGCGGTTCGCGGAGCTGCTGACGAAGGTGTTCACGATGCCGCACGACGAGCTGCTCGCCCTCAAGCGCGAGAGCCTCTCGATCGTCGCCGACCACGACATCAACCGCACGCTCGACACGTTCGAGGCGCTCTATCGCGGCGAGCACGTGCCCGCACCCGTCGCGAGTGACGCCGACGCGCGCGGTCACGACGCTCGCAGCACGGATTCGTCGCGCGACTGACGTCGGGCACGAGCGCGCGCTCGGTAGAGTGTGAGCGGCCCGCCCGTCGGGCCTCGGGGCGGTAGCTCAGCTGGTTAGAGCAGTGGACTCATAATCCATCGGTCACGGGTTCAAGTCCCGTCCGCCCTACCGCTCAGACTCGCGCCGGGAGGCCTCATGACCATCGCCCACGCTGTGCCCAGCACGGCCGACTCGCGCATCGCCGCGGTCGTTCTGGCCCTGCAGGCGCTCGGCACGCTCGTCGCGCTCGGGCTCACCGAGGCGCGCCTCGACGTGCTCGTCCTCGTCGAGCCTCCCGTCCTGCTGGGGGAGGGCTCGGCTCCGCTCGTCACCGGCGCGCTCCTCACTCCCGAGGCAGTGCGCGGCATGCTCGCGGTGCTGCTCGTGACGGCAGCCCTGCAGGCGTTCCTTGTGCACCGCTCGGCGCGGGGAGCACTCGGCGCCTCGACGGCGTCGACCGCGCACTGGATCGCCGTGTCCCAGTCGCTCGGCATCACGGTCGTCTTCATCGCGCTGCTCAATGGTGCCGCCGCTGCGAGCACGATCGTCCTCGCCTACGCGCTCGCCGCCGGCGGCGGCCTCCTCGGGTGGTTGCAGGATCGCGCACCGCGGCTGACCCAGTCGCGGGCCCACCTGTGGCCATACGCCTTTATCACGGTGCTCGTGATCGTGCCCTGGGGTGTCATCGCGCTCGTGCAGATCACCGGCATCGTGCTCGGCGCGCCGGCGAGCGACGGCGTGCGCGTCACGACGCTCGTCGTGCTCGCGGTGACGGCCGCCTGGGCAGTCGCGGAGTGGGCCATCGCGCGACCCGCGGGCGTGGCGCGCTCGCCCGAGGGCGCCGCACGCCTGCGCGTGATCGCGTCCACCGGCCTCGCGAGCATTCCGGCGGGCGCAGTCCTCGTGCTCGCGCTCCTCGGGGGCTGAGCCTGCCCGCGCGTCGATTGGCGCGCATCCCGTCGCTTGGAGAGGATGAGTGCATGGCTGACACCGCACCCGCCCCTACCGCCCTCGAGCGCTACGCGTCCTTCCGCGAGCGGCGCTCCCTCGCCGCCGTGCAGCCGCAGGGGCCCCTCGCGCTCGTCAACACGCAGTGGGTGGACGGCGAGCAGACCATCTGGGGCGTGCCCGGTCGTTGGGCGACCACGCCCGAGGGCGGGCTGCTTGTGACGGCCTCGCCCGACGACGGCATCACCGTCGACGGCGAGCTCGTCGACGGCACTGTGCGCGTGCGCGGCAAGGACGATGCCGAGCCGAGCAGCATCGTCTTCGACGACCACACGACCGGGTTCGTCATCGCGGGCGAGGGCGGCACCTACGCCTTGCGCGTGTGGGACGCCCGCAGCGAGGCGATCGAGAACTTCGGCGGCATCGATGCCTTCGACTACAACCCCGACTGGGTCGTGACGGGCACCTTCCGCGAGATCGAAGGCGGCACGACGGTCGGCTTCGAGCACCTCAAGGACGAGGGCAAGACGCGCGAGCAGGTCGTGCCCGGCGAGATCCGCTTCACGCACGAGGGCGTCGACTACGACATCGCCGCCTTCAAGGCGGGGCGCGCTCTGCAGCTCGTGTTCGCCGATGCGACGAACGGCGAGTCCACCTACAGCGTCGGGCGCTTCCTGTTTCTCGCCCCGAACGCCGACGGCTCGATCACTCTCGACTTCAACCTCGCGATCCTGCCCCCGTGCGCGTTCAGCTACAACTTCAACTGCCCGTTGCCGCCGAAGCAGAACCGCTTCCCGTTCCCCATCGAGGCCGGAGAGAAGAACGTGCTCGCGAAGGACGGCTCGCTCCTGCACTGAGCCGCGTCCCGTGGCGCGGGATGCTGCACTCGCGCCCAGCGCGGCGGCGAGCCGAGCATCCCACCCGCACACCTCCGCAATTCAGGAGTCGAAGCGGTAGCAACCCGTCTCTCGGGGTCGTGCGCGGCGTGTCGCGCGGCTCCGAGCGCGCGAACTCCTGAGTTGTGGAGGTGACCGGGCGGCGGGGCGCGTCGGTGCGACACGGCAGACTGAGCGCATGCCGATCGTAGTCGAGCGCCGGGGCGCGACAGTCGCGCTCGTCGACGTCGACGACTCGGGCGCGGCGCGCGACGATCGCGCGAGCACCCTCACGACCGAGGCCGAACTGCCCGCCCTCGTCGCCGAGCGAGAGGCAGAGCATCCGCGCTGGGTGTGGACCGACACGGCGCAGTGGTACCCGCCGCTGCTCGCCGCGGGCGTGCGCGTCGAGCGCTGCCACGATCTGCGCCTCGTCGACCGCCTGCTCGCGGGCATCGAGGGTCGCGCTCCCCGCACCGACTGGGGCGCACCTGCCGCCACCCGGCAGCGGCACGGCGACACGCTCTTCGACCTCGACAGCGACCTAGACAGCGATCTCCCCAGCGGCCCCGGCAGCGCCCCCGCGCACTCCGTATGGGGGCAGGATGCTCCGCTCGCGCCGCCCGCCGTCGCCACCTATCGCGAGCACCTCGCCGTGATCGCCGCGCACCCCCGGTCCCGTGATCTCACGCTGCTCGCCGCGGCGGAGTCGGCCGGGGCCCTCGCGGCCGCGGAGATGACCCACGTGGGCCTGCCGTGGAGCGAGCGCGACCACGATGCTCTGCTCACCGCCGTTCTCGGGCCTCGCCCTCCGGTGGGTGGGCGCCCGGCGCGTCTCGACGAGCTGGCGGCCGAGGTGACCCGGCGACTCGGCGTCGGCCCCGTGGCGCTCGACTCGCCGACCGAGCTCATCCGGGCGCTGCGCCGCGCGGGCCTCGAGGTGGCGACGACGCAGCAGCGCGAGCTGCAGCGGCTGGCGCACCCGGCGATCGAGCCGCTCCTGCAGTACAAGAGCCTCGCGCGGCTGTGGACGGCGAACGGCTGGGCGTGGCTCGACGAGTGGGTGCACGACGGTCGCTTCCGCCCGGTCTTCCTGCCGGCCGGTGCGAGCAGTGGGCGCTGGGCTTCCGACGGGGGCGGCGCGCTGCAGCTGCCGCGGCAGGTGCGTCCGGCCGTGCGGGCCGACGAGGGGTGGATGCTCGTGGTCGCCGACGCGGCGCAGCTCGAGCCGCGCATCCTCGCCGCTCTCTCCGGTGACGAGGCGATGGCGCGCGCCGGCGCGGGTGTCGATCTGTATGCGGGCATGGTGGAGCGGGGCGTCGTCGATTCTCGCGAGCACGCGAAGCTGGGGATGCTCGGGGCCATGTACGGCGGAACGACCGGTGAGAGCGCCCGCGTGCTGCCGCGCCTCGCCCGCTCGTTCCCGGCCGCGATCGCGTTCGTCGAGGCGGCGGCCCGCACGGGGGAGCGCGGTGGCTCCGTGACGACGCATCTCGGCCGCACCTCTCCGCCGCCGAGCGCGGAGTGGCTCGACCGCCAGTCGCACGCGGCCGCGGAGGGAGCGTCGGAGGGCCTGCGGCGCGCGGCGCGCACCGATGCCCGGTCGTGGGGTCGCTTCACGCGCAACTTCGTCGTGCAGGGCACGGCGGCCGAGTGGGCCCTCGCGTGGCTCGCGGGTGTGCGTCGCAGACTGTGGGCAGCGGAGGGCGGCCCCCTGGAGGGGCAGCCGCACCTCGCGTTCTTCCTCCACGACGAGCTCGTGGTGCACGCTCCTGCGCACCGCGTGAGCGACGTGGAGTCGGCGCTGCGTGAGGCGGCGGCGGAGGCGGGCCGCATCGTGTTCGGGGCCACGCCGGTGACGTTTCCGGTCACGGTCGCCGCTGTGCAGCGCTACAGCGAAGCGAAGTAGCGCGCGTGACGGTCAGGTCGGCGGATGCACGGTCTCCGCCGCACGGCGGCCACGGCGACGGCGATCCGTGCGCAGCGGCCACGGCTCGATGTCGGGCAGGGAGTCGAGCCACGCGAGCGCGGCGGAGCGCAGCAGTCGTGCTGCGTGCTCGGCGGCGGCCTGGGCCTGACCTCCCGTGGGGTCGAGGGTCTCGCTCGAGGCGCCCGCGTACGGCTCCCACAGGCGGCGGTAGTTGGCGACGAGGGTGTCGTGGTGGCTTCCCGGGAGGGAGAGCGCCAGGAGGATGCGCTCGACCATGTCGTGCCAGTCGGCGATGTCCGGCTCGGTGAGGTGCATGCGCGCCTCGATGATCCCGTCGTCGGTGAGCTCGTAGAGCGGGAGATGGTCGTCGGTGATGCCGGCGGAGGCGATGAGCTCGTCGCGGCGCAGCCGGTCCAGGGTCGAGTAGACCTGCCCGACGTTGAGCGGGGTGTCGCGTCGCGTGCGCTCGACGACCTCGCCGTGCAGCTGATACCCGTAGGCGGGCCCGAGGGTGAGGACGGCGAGGAGGGAGTGTCGCAGCGTCATGGCTTCAGCCTAGGCGAGACGCCGGCCGGGCATCCCGATAATCACACTCTTGTGATTTCTGGCGTGCTGGGTGGATAATGGGCCCTGACGGGCAACCGTTCCAACCGAATACGCTGCACGCTCACTCCGAGCCAGGTCGATGGGGAAGTCGCACCTGAACGAAACGGAGTGAACTGTGGCTACTGCATCGGCTCGCGGAGTGCTGTTCGTGCACTCCGCTCCCCGCGCGCTCTGCCCCCACATCGAGTGGGCTGCAGGTCGCGCCATCGACCGCGCCGTCAACTTCGACTGGATCGAGCAGCCTGTCCTCCCCGGAACCCAGCGCGCCGAGTTCGTCTGGGAGGGCGAGGCGGGCAGCGGTGCGAAGATCGCGAGCGCGTTGCGCGGCTGGGAGCACTTGCGCTTCGAGGTGACCGAGGATGCTGCGCTCGGCTCCGACGGAGGCCGCTGGATGCACACGCCCGACCTCGGCATCTTCTTCGCCCAGACGGATGCCGCGGGCAACACCGTCATCCCCGAAGATCGCGTGCGGTACGCGATGGAGGTCGCCGGCAGCAACGCCCTCGAGCTGCACCGCGAACTGCGTCTGGCCCTGGGTCAGGCGTGGGACGACGAGCTCGAGGCATTCCGCCACGCGGGTGACGAGGGCAGCCGCGTGGTCTGGCTGCGCCACCGCGCCGGCTGACCGGCCCGCCGCGCTCCGCGCCCGCCCACCCGCGCGTCATCTCCACAATTCAGGAGTTGCGCCGGTTTGACGCGTGCTCGGGGCACCTGATCGGCGTGTCGCACGTCCTTCCAGACGCGATCTCCTGAGTTGTGGAGATCGCCCACGCGGATGGAGGCGGCAGCACCGACCGGCGCTGGGCGCGACGCGCGAGCGTCAGTAAGTCAGACGCTCAGACGCTGCGGAACGCGACGACCGAGTTGTGGCCGCCGAAGCCGAACGAGTTCGACAGGGCGAGCAACGGCCCGTCGCCGAGCGCGCGCGGCGACGTCACGACGTCGAGCGGAATCCGCTCGTCCTGGTTGTCGACGTTGATGGTCGGGGGAGCGGTGCGCTCGTGCAGCGCGAGGATCGTGAAGACCGCCTCGAGAGCGCCCGTGCCGCCGAGCAGGTGCCCGGTGGAGGCCTTCGTCGCCGACACGGGGATCGACCCGACCCGGTCACCGAAGACGCGCGCGAGGGCCGCGTACTCGGCGACGTCGCCCACGGGCGTCGAGGTCGCGTGCGCGTTGATGTGCGACACCTCCGACGGCGTGGCGCCGGCCTGCTCGAGAGCGGCGATGACGGCGCGCGCTGCCCCCGAACCCTCGGGGTCGGGCGCGGTGATGTGGAAGGAGTCGGAGGTCACGGAGCCGCCAGCGAGCTCGGCGTAGATGCGAGCGCCACGAGCGAGCGCGTGCTCCTTCGTCTCGAGCACGAGGGCCGCGGCGCCCTCGCCGAGCACGAAGCCGTCGCGGTCGACGTCGTACGGCCGCGAGGCGGCGGCGGGGTCGTCGTTGCGGCGGGAGAGCGCCTGCATGGCCGCGAACGCGGCGATGGGGAGGGGATGCACGACCGCTTCGGTACCGCCGGCGACTACGACATCGGCGAGACCGAGCTGGAGGTGCTCGTAGGCGTTCGCGATCGCCTCGGTGCCCGAGGCGCATGCGGAGACGACCGTGCGCGCGCCGGCACGAGCGCCGAGATCCATGCTGATCGCGGCGGCGGCGGCGTTGGGCATGAGCATGGGGATCGTCATGGGAAGGACCCGGCGCGGGCCCTTCTCCTTGAGCACGTCCCAGGCCTCGAGGAGCGTCCAGAGGCCGCCGATACCGGTCGCGTAGTCGACGAGGATGCGCTCGGGGTCGATGTCGGGGGTACCCGCGTCGGCCCAGGCTTCGCGCGCGGCGATGAGCGCGAATTGGGCCGAGGGGTCGAGTCTCTTGATCTCCTGGCGTTCGAGCACCTCGGAGGGGCGCACGGCGGCCTCGGCGGCGAAGGTGACGGGCAACTCGTGCTGGGCGACCCAGTCGTGCTCGAGGGCGCGCACGCCGGATTCGCCGCGCAGCAGGGCATCCCAGCTGTCGCGGGCGGTCCCGCCGAGCGGGGAGGTGGCACCGATTCCGGTGACGACGATGGTGGTCATAGCGTCAACTCTCTGCAGGTGTTTCGGGCGTGTGCGCCGATGCCGGGGCGGCGCCGGGGCGTCCTGGCCCCGGCATCGGCGCGCACTCGCGGGTCAGGTCAGCCCTGGGCGCCCACGATGTAGGTGACGGCGTCACCGACGGTCTTGAGGTTCTTGACCTCTTCGTCGGGGATCTTGACGTCGAACTTCTCTTCCGCGTTCACGACGATCGTCATCATCGAGATCGAGTCGATGTCGAGGTCGTCGGTGAACGACTTGTCGAGAGCGACCGAGTCGGTCGAGATTCCGGTCTCGTCATTGATGAGCTCGGCGAGGCCGGCGAGAACTTCTTCGGTGGACAGTGCCATGGTGTTGTCTCCTAGGGGGTGTGTATGACCGCCTCCCATCCTAGGGCGGGGTGCGGTCGGGGTCGGGGGAGGCCGCGCGGGGCTAGGGCAAGCGCACCACTTGGGCGCCGAAGACGAGGCCGGCTCCGAAGCCGATCTGGAGGGCGAGGCCCCCGCTCAGTTCGGGATGCTCGGCGAGCAGTCGATGCGTCGCGAGCGGTATCGACGCCGCCGAGGTGTTGCCGGTCGTGGCGATGTCTCGCCCGACGACGACGTGCTCGGGCAGAGCGAGCTGCTTGGCGAACTCATCGATGATGCGCATGTTGGCCTGGTGCGGAATGAAGGCGGCGAGGTCGTCGGCCGTCACTCCCGCGGCGTCGAGGGCCTGCTTCGCGACCTTGGCCATCTCCCACACTGCCCAGCGGAAGACCGTCTGGCCTTCCTGGCGCAGGGTGGGGTACTCGCCGTCGGGGTCGTCGAAGGCCTCTTTGAGGGGGCGGTCCATGCCGACGGCGTCCCACTTGGAGCCGTCGGAGCCCCAGACGGTCGCCCCGATGCCGGGCTCGTCGGCGGGACCGACGATCGCGGCCCCGGCGCCGTCCCCGAGCAGGAAGGAGATGGTGCGGTCGGTGGGCTTGGCGAAATCGCTGAGCTTCTCGGCGCCGACCACGAGCACGTAGCGGGCCGCGCCGGCGCGGATGAGGGCATCCGCTTGGGCGATGCCGTAGGCGTAGCCGGCGCACGCGGCGGAGACATCGTAGGCGGGCGCCGGGGTCGCCCCGATGCGCTCGGTGAGGAGCGAGGCCAGGGAGGGCGTCTGCACGGTGTTGCTGATGGTCGAGACGATGACCGCGCCGACGTCGCTCGGGCTGATGCCGGCTTTCTGGATGGCCTCGCGCGAGGCGGCCTCGGCGAGATCGACCGCCTGCACGTTCGCACTCGCGCGGGTGCGGGTGATGACGCCCGTGCGCTGGCGGATCCACTCGTCGGAGGACTCGATCGGCCCGACGATGTCGTCGTTGGGCACGATGACGTCGCCGCGTGCCGCGCCGACAGCGTGGATGCGCGTGTACGGCACGCCCGTGGACTGGGTCAGACTCGCGGGGCTCATGCGTTCTCCAGCATCTCGATCGCGGCGGGAAGGTCGTCGGGGGTCTTGATCGCGACGCTCGGCACGCCACGCAGCCCGCGCTTCGCGAGACCCGTGAGGGCTCCGCCGGGCAGCAGCTCGATGATGCCGGTGACGCCGTCGGCCGCCATCGACTCCATGCAGGAGTCCCACCGCACGGGTGAGGAGATCTGCCCGATGAGCAGGTCGAGGAAGGCCGCGCCGGTCTCGACGACGCTCCCGTTGCGGTTCGTGTAGAGGCGGATGCTGGGGTCGCCCACCGCGATGCCGTCGGCTGCCGTGCGCACGCGCTCCACGGCGTCGCCCATGTAGCTCGTGTGGAAGGCGCCGGCGACCTGGAGCGGGATGACGCGGGTGCCGGGCACGGGGTCGGCGGCGAGAGCCTCGAGGTTCGCGAGCTCGCCCGCGACGACGGTCTGGCCGCCCCCGTTGACGTTGGCCGCCTCGAGGCCGAGTTCGGTGATGCGCGCTGCGAGGGCGTCGGCGTCGCCTCCGATGACGGCGCTCATGCCCGTGGGCACGAGAGCGGCCGCGTCGGCCATCGCGAGCCCGCGCTCGCGGACGAGGCGCAGAGCATCCTCCTCCGAGAGCACGCCCGCGAGGGCGGCGGCGGCGAACTCGCCGACCGAGTGACCCGCGACCGCGCCGACGCGGTGGCGGCGGCCGTCGAGCAGAGCAGAGGCGCTCAGCAGGCTCGCGGCGACGATGAGGGGCTGGGCGACGGCCGTGTCGCGGATGGTGTCGGCGTCGGACTCCGTACCGTGCGCAGCGAGATCGAGGCCGGTCGCGGCGGAGTAGCGGTCGAGGGTCGCACGGTGAGCGGGGTCTTCGAGCCAGGGTGCGAGGAAGCCGGGGGACTGCGAGCCCTGGCCGGGGGCGACGACGACGATCATGAGTTCCATCCTCCCAAAGGGGGTTGCGGTCGGGTGCTGGTGGAGGTCGTGAACAAAGTCGTCACGGTGTTGTCCGGTCTCTACAGTGGCACGCGGCGAGGGTCACGGCGACTCAGCGCCGGGGCCCTCCGGGCTCCGCGATCGAGCCGACGATGAGGGCGCACTGCAGGATGAGCGCCTCCCGCGACCCCGTCGCATCCCATCCGATGACCTCGCTGATGCGCTTGAGGCGGTAGCGGACCGTGTTGGGATGCACGAACAGTTCGCGCGCCGTCGCCTCCAGACTGCGCCCGTTGTCGAGGTACGCCCAGAGGGTCGCGAGCAGTTCTACGTTATGGTTCTTGAGCGGCGTGTAGATGCGGTCGATGAGGGTGCGGCGGGCGATCGGGTCGCCCGCGAGAGCACGTTCAGGCAGCAGATCGTCGGCGTGGGTGGGGCGCGGAGCGTTGCGCCACGAGCGCGCGACGGCGAATCCGGCGAGGGCGGCCTTGGCGCTCTTGCCGGCCTCGACGACGTCGGGGACCTCGGGGCCGAGCACGAGGTGACCCTCTCCGAAACTGGGCTCAAGCGCTTCGGCTATCTGGGCGAAGGTGTGACTCGGCGGGGCGCCGGTGCTCTCCTCGCCGCGCGGAGTAGCGCGACCGATGACGACGACGAGGCGATTGCCCTGCACTCCGATGAGCACGTCGGCGTCCACGTGGCGCGCCACGCGACGAACCTGGTCGACGTCGACGATGCGTGGTGTCGTGCCGACGAGCACGCACACCTCGCCGTGGCCGTTCCAGCCAAGGGCGGCGATGCGGCTGGGCAACTCGTTGTCGTACTCGCCGCTGAGGATCGAGTCGACGACGAGGGCCTCGAGCCGGGCATCCCAGAGTCCGCGCGCCTCCGCGGCGCGCGCGTAGACGTCCGCGGCGGCGAAGGCGATCTCGCGGCTGTAGAGCAGTATCGCCTCGCGCACGCTCTCATCGCGGCCCTTGACGCGCTCCTCGACGACCTCGACCACGACGCGGATGAGCTGCAGGGTCTGCTGGAGGCTCACCGAGCGCAGCAGTTCGCGCGGCGCGGCATCGAAGACATCCGCGGCGATCCAGGGCTGCGAGCTCGGGTCGTCGTACCAGCTGATGAAGGAGGTGATGCCTGCTTGCGCGACGAGTCCGACGGCGGAGCGCCTGCTCGGCGGCATCGTGCCGTACCAGGGCAGTGTGTCGTCGAGTTGCTTGAGCGTCTCCGACGCGAGGTCGCCCGAGATGTTGCGCAACCAGGTGAGCGTCTGAGCCTTCGTCATCGAGGCCACGTGCACCCCTTTCCTCGAGTACCGGGCACGCGCCGGAGCGCGCGACCCGGTGCTGCCGCGTGCGTCAGGCGTCGCCGCCCGCCGCGCCGGTGGTGCCGGCCGTGACGTCGTGCAGTCGGTAGCGCTCGATCGCCTGCCCCACGACCGCGGGGTCGACGGCGCCGCGCCGCGCGAGCTGCTGCAGTGTGCGGACGACGACCGACGGCCCGTCGATCGTGAAGAAGCGCCGCGCGGCGGGCCGCGTGTCGCTGAAGCCGAAGCCGTCGGCGCCGAGCGTGGCGAAATCGCCCGGCACGAACTGCCGAATCTGGTCGGGAACCGCGTGCATGAAGTCGCTCACCGCGACCACGGGGCCCTCGGCGGCCTCGAGCTTCTGCGTCACGTAGGGCACCCGCGGGCGTTCGCCGGGCTGCAGGAAGTTGTGCTCCTCCGCCGCGAGGCCGTCGCGACGCAGTTCGGTCCACGACGTGACGCTCCACACATCGGCGGAGACGTTCCAGTCGTCGGCGAGCAGCTGCTGGGCCTCGAGCGCCCATGGCACCGCGACGCCGGAGGCGAGCAGCTGCGCCTTGGGGCCGATGTTCTCGGCGCGCCGGTACAGGTAGAGCCCGCGCAGCACGCCGTCGACATCGAGGTTCTCGGGCTCGGCCGGCTGCACCTGCGGCTCGTTGTACACCGTGAGGTAGTACATGACGTTCGGGTCGGGGTGCTCGCCGCCGTACATGCGCTCCAGGCCCGCCTTGACGATGTGGCCGAGCTCGAAGCCGAACGCGGGGTCGTAGGACACGACGGCCGGGTTGGTGCTCGCCAGCAGCGGCGAGTGCCCGTCAGCGTGCTGGAGACCCTCTCCGGTCAGGGTCGTGCGACCCGCGGTCGCACCGATGACGAAGCCGCGCGCCATCTGGTCGCCGGCTGCCCAGAAGGCATCGCCCGTGCGCTGGAAGCCGAACATCGAGTAGAAGACGTAGACCGGGATGAGCGGCTCGCCGTGCGTCGCGTAGCTCGTACCGACGGCCGTGAACGCGGCGACCGCGCCCGCCTCATTGATGCCCGTGTGCAGAATCTGACCCTGCGGGCTCTCCTTGTAGGCGAGCAGCTGCTCGCGGTCGACGCTCGTGTAGTGCTGGCCGGCCGGGTTGTAGATCTTCGAGGACGGGAAGTAGGCGTCCATACCGAAGGTGCGCGCCTCATCCGGAATGATCGGCACGATGCGGTGACCGAAGTCCTTCGACCGCAGGAGGTCCTTGAGCAGTCGCGCGAAGGCCATCGTCGTGGCGATCTCCTGCTTGCCCGAGCCCTTCTTCACGATGTCGTACGTCGTCTCGTCGGGGAGCGAGATCTGCGTGTACTTCGTGCGGCGCTCGGGCACGAAGCCGCCGAGCTCGCGCCGGCGCTCGTGCAGGTACTGGATCGCCGGGTCGTCGTTGCCCGGGTGGTAGTAGGGCGGCTGGTACGGGTCCTTCTCGAGCTCGGCGTCGGTGATCGGGATGCGCATCTCGTCACGGAACTGCTTGAGGTTGTCGAGCGTGAGCTTCTTCATCTGGTGCGTCGCGTTGCGGCCCTCGAAGCTCGGGCCGAGCCCGTAGCCCTTGACCGTCTTCGCGAGGATGACCGTCGGCTGGCCGGTGTGCTCGCTCGCAGCCTTGAACGCGGCGTAGACCTTGCGGTAGTCGTGGCCACCGCGCTTGAGGTTCCAGATCTCGTCGTCGCTCATGTGCTCGACCATCGCCGCCGTGCGCGGGTCGCGCCCGAAGAAGTGCTCGCGGATGAACGCACCCGACTCGGCCTTGTACGTCTGGTAGTCGCCGTCGGGGGTGCGGTTCATGAGGTCGCGCAACGCGCCCTCGTGGTCGTTCGCGAGCAGGGCATCCCACTCTCGACCCCAGATGACCTTGATGACGTTCCATCCGGCACCGCGGAAGAAGCTCTCGAGTTCCTGGATGATCTTGCCGTTGCCGCGCACCGGGCCGTCGAGGCGCTGCAGGTTGCAGTTGATGATGAAGTTGAGGTTGTCGAGCCCATCGTTCGCGGCGAGTTGCAGTGCGCCGCGGCTCTCGACCTCGTCCATCTCGCCGTCGCCAAGGAAGGCCCAGACCTGCGAGTCGTCGGCCTCGGCGATGCCGCGATTGGTGACGTACTTGTTGAGCTGCGCCTGGTAGATGGCGTTGATCGGGCCCAGGCCCATCGACACGGTCGGGAACTGCCAGAACGTCGGCATGAGACGCGGGTGCGGGTAGCTCGAGAGGCCGCCGCTGGGGTGCGACTTCTCCTGACGGAAACCGTCGAGCTGGTCTGTCGTGAGGCGGCCCTCGAGGTAGGCGCGCGCGTACATGCCGGGGGAGGCGTGGCCCTGGTAGAAGATCTGGTCGCCGCCCGTGGGGTGCTCGGCGCCGCGGAAGAAGTGGTTGTGCCCGACCTCGTACAGTGCCGCGCTCGACGCGTAGGTGGATATGTGACCGCCGACGGCGATGTTCGGCCGCTGCGCGCGGTGCACAGTGATCGCGGCGTTCCAGCGGATCCACGCGCGGTAGCGGCGCTCGATCTCCTCGTCGCCCGGGAAGGCCGGCTCGTTCTCGGGGGCGATCGTGTTGAGGTAGTCCGTCGTCGGCACCATCGGCACGCCGAGGTGCAGCTCCTTCGAGCGCTTGAGGAGGCTGAGCATGATCTCGCGCCCTCGCTGCGGACCGCGAGCCTGAACGACCGCGTCGAGCGACTCATTCCATTCGCTGGTCTCTTCCGGATCGGAGTCTGTGTGCTTGACCGAGTACGGATCCTGGTCGTTGACCGTCACCCTTGACCTCTTCCTGGTGGTAGACAGAGTGTGTCGTCGGTCGTCAGCACCGGGTTGCGGCGGGAGACCGTTTCGAGCGTGATCGAGTCTAGTCATGCCCACCTGCACCTCCCGTGACCGGTCGGCGTGAGGCGCGGCGGCCCTCGGAGCAGTAGCATTCTCGTCGTCGGGCTCTTAGCTCAGTTGGTAGAGCGCCTCGTTTACACCGAGGATGTCGGCGGTTCGAGTCCGTCAGGGCCCACCCAATAGTCGATGTTCAAACTTGCGACGTCCGCAGGTTTGACATCCTCTCCCGCGCGCACGCTGGCCTGATAGGCCAGCGCTGCCGCGTGGAGGTTCGGGTCGAGCAGCGCATCGAACGGCTCGCCGTGCTCTGCCGTCACAGTGTCGACGTTCTCGATCTCGTAGACGTGGATGCGCTCGAAGAACGCCTGGTTGCAGATGCGTCGGAGTGAGTCGTCAATGCTCATGTAGATCGCATGCATGTCACACGCCAGAGCAAGGCAGTCTTCGAGGTGCGCCTTGGCCTGGTCGTACTCGATCTGCCCCGCGTCGATCTGCGCGTCGAGAAACACCAACCGCCTCGCTATGCGGTCCTGTTCTTCTTTGAGGAGATCAAGCGGGACCGCTCCGGCGTGGTGGGCGTGGAGCAGGCTGCGGCGTTCGTCGCGGAGCTCGTCGCGCTCTGCGGCGAGGGTATGTCGTGCTGCTTTGTTCGCGGTGTGGAGGTCATCGAACTGGCGCACGAGCATCTGCCTGAGCGCGGTGACGATGTGCTCGGGTATCTGCACGCGCCGGTAGTAGTCCTCGACCTGGTGTTCGATGTGCTCGATCGGCATGGCCTGACGGACACAGTTCGTGCGTTTGGAGTGCCGGCCTGCGCAGATAAAATACGGGTAGACGATGCCCTTCCCATTCTTCGCGTGGGTGACCATGAGTCGGGAGCCGCAGTCGCCGCAGTACACGGACCCTTTCAGATAGTGCTCGTGGGTCTGGGTCTTCTCCCCAGAGACTTGGTGCGCGGTGAGGACGTTCTGCACCCGGTACCAGAGCTCCGCGCTCACGAGCCGTTCGTGGAGCCCGTCGTAGCGTGCGCCCCGGAAGATCACGTCGCCCTTGTAGTACGGGTTGGAGAGCATCTGCTGGATCGTGGACAACCCCGGCGCTTTCGCTGGCCGCTTCGGGGTCGGCACGCTCGTGAGGCCGCGGTCGATGAGTTCGCTGTGCAGCATCGAGGTCGAGTAGTTTCCCGTCGCGTACGCCTCGAACGCCCACCGCACCAGCGCCGCGCGCTCCGGGTCAGGAATCACGGTGGGAACGTCGCGGCCGAGCTCGTCACGCTTGTGGACGTTGAGGTACCCGATGGGTGCACGGCCGACAGTACCGCCGGTGGCGGCTTTCTGAGTCATGCCTTTGGCGACCTCGCTGGCGAGGTTTCGGGAGTAGAACTCCGCGATCGTGGACATGATGCCGTGCAACAGCATCCCCGACGGCGTCTCATCGATGTTCTCTGTCGCGGACACGAGGATCACGCCAGCGTCTTTGAGGGCGAGGTGGATCGCGACATCGTCGGCACGGTTACGGGCGAGGCGGTCGACCTTGTGGACGATGCAGTACGCGACCTGGTGGGTCTTGACGTACTCGATCATCCGCATCAGCTCGGGCCGGTCGGCCTTGCGCGCGGACTCTCCCGCGTCGATGAACTCCTCAACCACGATCGCGTTCAGGTCGCGGGCTTTGCGGAGGTTCGCGTCGCGTTGCGCGGGGATGGAGAATCCCTCATCGCGGCCGCCGCGCTCTGCCTGCTCCTTGGTGGAGACACGCAGATAAGAGACAGCGAGGGTGGTGGTCTCGCCAAGTCGGTCGATGCTGGTGGGTGGCGCCGGGGGTGCCAAAGTCATGAGTCGTGCTTCCTCTCACCGATGGGTGGGAGCCAACGTGACGGCGAAGCGTCACGCGGTGCGACTCGTAAACGGGAAACACGTCCGCCGGTAAGAAACCGGGGTAAGCCACAAGGGCAAAGAGACTGCGCACCCGGCCTGTGAAGACCGTGGCGTCGGGTGGGGCTGCTGCACGGATAGGTGACAGTTTCGGTTAGGCCGCGAGGGCCACGGTGTTGGTCATGATTGTCTCGAACTCGATCGGTGTCAATCGACCCAGGCGCGCTTGTCGGCGTCGCCGGTGATAGGTCCTCTCGATCCAGGTGATGATCGCGATGCGCAGGTCGTCACGGGTTGCCCAGGAGCGGCGGTTGAGGACGTTGTTCTGCAGCAGGCTGAAGAAGCTCTCCATGGCTGCGTTGTCGCCGGCAGCTCCGACGCGACCCATCGATCCGATGAGGTTGTGGCGGCGCAGGGTGAGGGCGAATTTCCTGGATCGAAATTGCGATCCTCGATCCGAGTGGACGATGCAGCCAGCGACTTTGCCGCGCCGGGCGACGGCGTTCTCCAACGCTCGTACGGCCAGTGAGGCCTTCATGCGGGAGTCCATGGCGTAGCCCACGATGCGGTTGCTGAAGACATCTTTGATCGCGCAGAGGTAGAGCTTGTTCTGCCTCGTGCGATGTTCGGTGATGTCCACTAGCCACAGCCGGTTGGGTGCATCGGCGGTGAAGTCGCGCAGGACGTGGTCGTCGAACACGGGCGGGCCGGGCCTGCCTGCTTTCCCGTTGCGCTTCTTGCCGAACACCGACCACACCCGATTTTCGGAGCATCGGCGCCACACGGTGCGTTCCGAGACCGCGAAGCCGGCATCTCGCACCTCGTCGGCGATGAGGCGATACCCGAACTCGGGGTCGTCGGCGTGGGCGTCGATGATCGCGTTGACCAGGTGAGCTTGAGTCCACTCGGTGGAGGTGATCGGCTGTCGTAGCCACCGATAGAACGGTTGCCGTGCGATCTTCAGCACCCGACACGTCACCGCGACGGGGATCCCGTCGGCGGCCAGCTCGCGGACGAGCGGGTACATCATTTTGCCGGCAGGTTCGCCTGCGACAAATAGGCGGCCGCTCGGCGCAGCACCTCGTTCTCCTGCTCCAGCAGACGGTTCCGCTTACGCAGTTCACGCAGCTCACCGGCCTCGGTCGCGGTGACTCCTGGACGGCGGGATTCTTCGACGTCGGCTTGGCGCAGCCAGTTCTGCAGACAGGTCTCGCTGATGCCGAAGTCGGCCGCGACCCGTTTCAGGGTCACACCATCTTCACGGCGTCGGGCGACGGCTACGACATCGTCGCGGAACTCACGGGGATAGGGCTTGGGCATGATGACATCCTCCCAGCGGCACCTTCCGGCACCACAGATCAGGTGTCACCTAACCGTGCAGCAGCCCCGGGTGGCTCACAATCAACCGGCGTGGTGCGAGTGGGGTCGAAACAACCGAAGACTGGGAGGACTTCGTTGTCTAGCACGTAGCTACGAATGAGTTCATGCTCGCAATGTCCACCTGGACGGTGTGACGGTTTCGATGCGGGTGATGTCAGCCGGTGACGGCTACAAGTACCTCCTGCGCACGGTCGCCACCGGTGACGTCGACCGCGTGCTCTCCACACCACTCACGAAGTACTACACCGAGGAAGGAACACCGCCCGGGCGGTGGATAGGGTCAGCCGTCACCGCACTCGGTGACGGTTCGATCGCTGTCGGCGATGAGGTTTCCGAGGCGCAGCTTCAACGTCTGATCGGTCAAGGTCGAGACCCGGTCACTGACCAGGCGCTCGGGAGCCCGTATCGGAAGTACCCGACCGTGACCGAGCGGATCGAGCGCCGCACCGCACGCCTTGACATTCACCTCCCCGTGACTGAGCGTGCCGAAGCCGTCGCTGCAATCGAGGTTGAGGAGAGCGCACGGGGCGCGCGGAAGGCGGTTGCGGGGTTCGATTTCACGTTCTCGATTCCGAAGTCCGCGTCGGTGCTGTGGGCTGTGTCGGACGCGGGGACGCAATCGCTGATTGCGGATGCGCATCATGCGGCGGTTGCGGAGATGGTTGCGTTCATCGAGCGCGAGATTGCTGCAACCCGTGTCGGCGCGACAGGACGCAATGGAGCGGTTGCGCAAGCCGATGTCTCCGGGGTGATCGCGACCGCGTTCGATCACTACGACTCACGTGCGGGCGATCCGCACCTGCACACGCATGTGGTGATCTCGAACAAGGTGCAGACCGTCCACGACGGCAAATGGCGCTCCCTCGACGGGCGGCCCCTGCACGCCGCCACCGTTGCGCTCTCCGAACTGCACGAAGCCGTCTTCGCTGACCACCTCACCCGCACGTTCGGGGTCGAGTGGGAAGCCCGAGACATGGGACGCGACCGCAACCCCGCCTGGGCGATCACGAAGGTGCCGGAGATGCTGGTGGCCGAGTTCTCGTCCCGGTCCCGGCAGATAGACGAGGAGAAGAACCGTCTCATCGCCGAGTACGTCGCCCGCCACGGCAGACAACCATCACTCGCAACAATCATCAAACTGCGTGCTCAAGCGACATTGGCGACGCGCCCCGAGAAACAGGTCCGGTCCCTCGCGCACCTCACCGGTGAGTGGCGGAAACGGGCGTCGCACCTCCTCGATGAAGACGCCACCCGCTGGGCCCGCACCGTCACCGCAAACGACACACCACTGCTGCTGCGCGCGGACGACATGCCGGTGGACATGATCGACTCGCTAGGGCGCAGCGTGGTCGAGGCGGTCGGTGAGAAGCGGTCGACCTGGCGGAAGTGGAACCTCACCGCCGAGGCCGCACGCCAGACCATGCCTTACAGATTCGCGACCACGCAAGATCGTGAGGCGATCGTCGGGATGGTCGTCGATGCCGCGGAACGCGCGTCGATTCGGCTGACACCGCCGGAACTGGCCTCGAGTCCTGCCGTGTTCCGCAGGTCCGATGACACCAGCAGGTTCCGACCAGTGGGATCAACGGTCTACTCATCACCGGGCATCCTCGCCGCAGAAGATCGGCTCCTCGACCGCGCCCGCAGCACCACTGCACCCGCGGTTCCGATGGAGACCATCGAGAAGGTCACCCGGCGCCCGGATCGTGAGGGACGCTTCCTCAGCGATGATCAGGCCACAGCACTTACCGGGGTGGCAATCTCCGGTCGGGCTGTCGATGTGCTCGTCGGCCCGGCCGGTGCCGGGAAGACTACGGCGATGCGCGCCTTGCGCACCGCGTGGGAGCGTGAGCATAGGCGTGGCAGCGTCGTCGGCCTCGCACCGTCGGCGGTGGCCGCGCAGGTCCTTGCCGATGATCTCGGTATCCGGACGGAGAACACCGCGAAGTGGTGGCAAGACCACTGGCCTGACCCCGTGTTTCGGTCCACGCCGTTTGGGAGTCGTCACGGGTTTCGATGCGTGCAGTCCCGAGCATAGGCCGCCGGGGTCCGGTAGCCGAGCGCGGAGTGGCGACGGCCATGGTTGTAGTCCCTTTTCCAGTCGCCGATCACGACCCGGGCATGGTGCAGGCTGTAGAAACTGTTCAGGTTCAAACACTCGTCGCGAATGCGGGAGTTGAACGATTCCACGTAGCCGTTGCGCCACGGCTGGCCCGGCGGAATGTAGGAGATCCCCACCGAGTCGTTCGCCCAGTCGGCGAGGGTTTGGGAGACGAACTCGGGCCCGTTGTCGCACCGCAACACAGTCGGCAGGCCACGGTGGGCGACGATGCGCTCCAGTTCGTCCACGAGCCGGTCGGCGGTGATCGAGCGCTCCACGAGCCCGCCGACGCATTCGCGGGTGTGCTCATCGATGATCGAGGCGATCTTCAGGTTGCGACCGTTCTCGGTGGCATCGAACTGGAAATCCACCGCCCACACCGTGTTAGGCGCGTCAGCCGGGATAGGTTCAGCGGTGGAGGCGCCGACGCGTTTGCGGCGACGACGCACGATCACCCGCAGGCCTTCCTCACGCCAGAGCCGTTGGATCTTCTTGACGTTCACCACCCAGCCCTCACCGACGGCGTCGGCGTGGGCGTTGCGGTAGCCGCGCCGAGGATGAGTCTTCGCCCACGCTCGCAGCCACGTCCGCAATGCAGCGTCTGGGTCGGCGCAGGTCTCCGAGACCAAGGGTCGGCGCCAGGCCGATCTGCTCAGCCCGACCAGACGACACGCCATCCGCTCACTGATGTCGAACACGCTCAGCAAGTGACGGATCGCGGCGCGGCGTCTGCCCGGGCCTAAAAGTTTCCCTCTGCCAGCTCCTTCAACGCCGCCTTCTCCAGCTCCGCCTCAGCCAGCAGTCGCTTCAAGGTCGCGTTCTGTTTCTCGAGCTCTTTGAGCCGTTTCGCGTCTTCTGCTTTCAGGCCGCCGTATTGGTTGCGCCACCGGTAGTAGGTCTGCTCCGACACGCCGAGCTCCCGGCAGGCAGCTGCAACGTCGCCGCCATCGGCCAGGACACGGTCAGCGATGCCGAGCTTGCGAACGATCTGTTCCGGCGTGTGCCGGCGCCTTCTCGTGGTCATGATGAATCCAGTCTTCCTCCCCGACGAGCGGGGCAACAAGACGACTCTCATAACGAACGGACCGAAAATCTGGGGTCAGGCCACCACCAGAACGCCGGCGCGTCGTTCCGTAATGGGCAGCTCGTGATCGTGGACGAAGCATCTCTCGCCGGCGCCCTTTCGCTCGACCGGATCACGGCGCACGCGGTAGAGGTCGGGGCGAAGGTGCTGCTCGTGGGTGACTGGGCGCAACTGCAATCCGTCACCGTCGGCGGCGCATTCTCCCTCCTCGTGCACGACCGCGACGATGCCCCGGAACTGGTCGATGTCCACCGCTTCGTCAACGCATGGGAGAAGACGGCCACCCTTGATCTCCGCCACGGTCACCCAGAAGCCATAGATGCCTACGCCGAACATGGCCGCATCACCGGCGGCGACACTGAGGCGATGATTGACGCCGCCTACACTGCCTGGCGCGACGACACCCTCAGCGGAAAGTGGAGTCCCACATAGTGGTGTAACGCACGGTGGTCGCGCACGTCGTTGCTGACGTGGACGCGGTCACCGTGTGATCCTTCGAGAAGTCTCTTACCTCCACTCGAAAGGCATCAACACGATGACCGCTCCACACATTGTCGACCCTGCGACCGTTCTGGGTGAAGCCCTCTCGGAGGCGTCGCCGGATTTGATGAGGCATTTGCTGCAGACCATGATCAACGCCCTGCTGTCCGCTGATGCCGACGCTGTGGTCGGCGCCGAGTGGGGCAAGCCCAGCCCTGATCGGGTGACGCACCGCAACGGCTACCGGCACCGTGACCTGGACACTCGCATCGGCACGATCGATGTCGCGATCCCGAAACTACGATCGGGCACCTACTTTCCGGAGTGGCTGCTGGAGCGCAGGAAACGCTCCGAGGCGGCTCTGATCACCGTGATTGCCGACTGCTACCTCGCCGGGGTGAGCACCCGGCGGATGGACAAGCTGGTGAAGACTCTCGGCATCAACGCTCTATCGAAGTCGCAGGTCTCGCGGATGGCTGCCGAGCTCGACGAGCAGGTTGCCGACTTCCGGCACCGGTCTTTGGTCGAGGCGGGCCCGTTCACGTTCGTGGCTGCCGACGCTCTCACGATGAAGGTTCGCGAGGGCGGCCGGGTGGTGAACACGGTCGTGCTGATCGCCACCGGGGTCAACGGCGACGGCCGCCGGGAAGTCCTCGGCCTGCAGACGGCCACGAGCGAGACCGGGTCGGCGTGGAATGCGTTCTTCGCCGACCTCGTCGCCCGCGGGCTCACCGGCGTGCAGCTCGTCACCAGTGACGCGCACGCCGGCTTAAAGGACGCGATCGCAGCGAACCTGCCCGGCGCCACCTGGCAACGCTGCCGCACCCACTACGCGGCGAACCTGATGAGCGTGACCCCGAAGAGCATGTGGCCGGCGGTGAAGGCGATGCTGCACTCCGTCTATGACCAGCCCACCGCCTCCGACGTCCACGCCCAGTTCGATCGGACCCTGGATTACGTCGCCGAGAAGCTCCCCGCGGTCGCCGAGCACCTCGATACCGCTCGGGCCGACATTCTCGCCTTCACCGAGTTCCCCAAAGATGTCTGGTCGCAGATCTGGTCGAACAATCCCAACGAGCGCCTCAACCGCGAGATCCGCCGCCGCACCGACTCCGTGGGCATCTTCCCCAACCGCGACAGCGTCATCCGCCTGGTCGGCGGCGTTCTGGCCGAGCAGACCGATGAGTGGGCAGAGGGGCGCCGCTACTTGGGCCTGGAGGTCCTGGCACGCTCCCGCATGCGGGTGCTGCCCAACAACGGAGACGAGGTGGTCGCCGACACCTTCATCGCTCTCAGCGCCTAAAGCGAAGGATCAGCCGTTACACCACTTCCAGGGACTTGACCCAGCGGAAATGCGACTGTGTTGATCTCGGACTCAAACGACTCCGTGAACGCGCTGAACCAACGCGCCCGCGCCGACTTCATCCTTTATGGCACCGTGGACGCCCGCCGCGAAGTCGCCCTCCAAGGCGACGCGCGTGCCGGTGTGGGTGACACGATCATCACCCGCAAGAACGACCGCCGGCTCCGCACCCCGCGAGGGTGGGTACGCAATGGTGACCGCTGGATAGTCACCAACATCCGAGACGACGGATCACTCACTGCACGCCGCGCGAACAGTCGCGGCACCGTGATCCTCCCCGCCGACTACGTCTCCGATCACATCGATCTGGGATACGCAGTCACGGCACATAGGGCGCAAGGAATCACGACCGACACCTCGCATGTTCTTGTTGATTCGTCTACGACGCGGGAGAACCTGTATGTCGCGATGACCCGCGGCCGGCACGCGAATCTCGCCTACGTCGCCACCGACCGCCCCGACGACAGTCACACCTCACCGCATCCTGCGGATGATCCGGATTCGACTGCACGGAGCGTGCTCTACGGGGTGCTGCAGCACGTCGGCGCCGAGCTCTCCGCGCACGAAACGATCACCGCCGAACAAGAGGTCTGGGGGTCGGTGGCGCAGCTCGCGGCCGAGTACGAGACAATCGCGCAAGCCGCACAACACGACCGCTTCGCCACCCTCATCCGCGAATCCGGCCTCACTCGGGAGGAAGCAGAAGACACGATCCACTCCGACGCCTTCGGGGCACTCACCGCCGAACTGCGAAGGGCGGAAGCGAACCACCACAGCATCGACGCCCTCATGCCGCGCCTTGTCGCAGCACGCGGCTTCGGCGACGCCGACGACATCGCCTCCGTACTCCATCACCGACTCGCCCGCGCAACCACCAAACCCGCCGGCTCCGGGCGCACCCGCAAGGCACCCCGACTCATCGCCGGCCTCATCCCCGAAGCCACCGGGCCCATGAGTACCGAGATGCGGAAAGCCCTCACAGAACGGCGCGAGCTGATCGAACAACGCGCCGTGGCTGTCCTCGACCAGGCTCTCACCGGGCAGCAGGAATGGGCGCTCGCACTCGTAAGCACGCTGGCTGAGGCGAGAGCCGCGACGACCTGGAAACAGCAGGCGAGAACCGTGGCCGCGTATCGTGACCGCTACGGCATCACCACGCGCACGCCGCTCGGCCCAGCACCCGACAACGACGCGCAGAAGATCGACGCCGCACGAGCGAGAGCCGCTCTCGCAAGGCTCCGCGACCTCGCTGGTGCCGAAGGACACGACGACCCGGCACGGACGGTGCGCCGTGAAGGTGCGAGCCGGGGCCTGTGACCCCGTTGCCCTTCCGAATGTCGCCGGTGCGTCGTACCCTTGGGGTGAGGCGGATTTCTCCTTGATATGACGCTCCCCGGGCCAGGCCGCAAGGCCACTCACACACGCACCGCCTCCGACACTTCGTCGTGCATGTGAGAGGAAACCCCGTCATGATCCGCCAGCTCTGGACCCTCAGCGTCCACATCCGCGCATTCCTGCGCCGTTACATGCCCACCAACATCCTCCTCGACGCCATCCGCACAAGGCGAGGCCTGAAATGGGGCGTGCCAGCGATACTCCTCGCCGCGCCCTACCTCCTGGCCGCGAGCACCTTCACCACCCTCATCGCAGACGGCGGCCCCGGATGGCTCAACCTCCTCGTCCTGCTCTGCCTGTGGTGGCCTGACCCCGTGTTTCGGTCCACGCCGTTTGGGAGTCGTCACGGGTTTCGATGCGTGCAGTCCCGAGCATAGGCCGCCGGGGTCCGGTAGCCGAGCGCGGAGTGGCGACGGCCATGGTTGTAGTCCCTTTTCCAGTCGCCGATCACGACCCGGGCATGGTGCAGGCTGTAGAAACTGTTCAGGTTCAAACACTCGTCGCGAATGCGGGAGTTGAACGATTCCACGTAGCCGTTGCGCCACGGCTGGCCCGGCGGAATGTAGGAGATCCCCACCGAGTCGTTCGCCCAGTCGGCGAGGGTTTGGGAGACGAACTCGGGCCCGTTGTCGCACCGCAACACAGTCGGCAGGCCACGGTGGGCGACGATGCGCTCCAGTTCGTCCACGAGCCGGTCGGCGGTGATCGAGCGCTCCACGAGCCCGCCGACGCATTCGCGGGTGTGCTCATCGATGATCGAGGCGATCTTCAGGTTGCGACCGTTCTCGGTGGCATCGAACTGGAAATCCACCGCCCACACCGTGTTAGGCGCGTCAGCCGGGATAGGTTCAGCGGTGGAGGCGCCGACGCGTTTGCGGCGACGACGCACGATCACCCGCAGGCCTTCCTCACGCCAGAGCCGTTGGATCTTCTTGACGTTCACCACCCAGCCCTCACCGACGGCGTCGGCGTGGGCGTTGCGGTAGCCGCGCCGAGGATGAGTCTTCGCCCACGCTCGCAGCCACGTCCGCAATGCAGCGTCTGGGTCGGCGCAGGTCTCCGAGACCAAGGGTCGGCGCCAGGCCGATCTGCTCAGCCCGACCAGACGACACGCCATCCGCTCACTGATGTCGAACACGCTCAGCAAGTGACGGATCGCGGCGCGGCGTCTGCCCGGGCCTAAAAGTTTCCCTCTGCCAGCTCCTTCAACGCCGCCTTCTCCAGCTCCGCCTCAGCCAGCAGTCGCTTCAAGGTCGCGTTCTGTTTCTCGAGCTCTTTGAGCCGTTTCGCGTCTTCTGCTTTCAGGCCGCCGTATTGGTTGCGCCACCGGTAGTAGGTCTGCTCCGACACGCCGAGCTCCCGGCAGGCAGCTGCAACGTCGCCGCCATCGGCCAGGACACGGTCAGCGATGCCGAGCTTGCGAACGATCTGTTCCGGCGTGTGCCGGCGCCTTCTCGTGGTCATGATGAATCCAGTCTTCCTCCCCGACGAGCGGGGCAACAAGACGACTCTCATAACGAACGGACCGAAAATCTGGGGTCAGGCCAGTGGAACACGATGAAATTCATCGTGATGGGACCGGTCAGCCTGGTCCTGCTCGCCCGCGCCCGCGTGCGTGAGGGCGTTGCCCGGCGTGCGCAACGGCGCGCTACGACCGATCTGGCAGAACAGACTGCTTGAAGGTCAAGCGTGGCCTCGCTCACTTCATCAGGGAGTTGCGCAGAGATTCTGGCACCGCAATAGTCGCCGACAATGCGCGGTCTCTGGTGAATCTCGACGCAGAGTTGCCTGCGCAACAGCCATGCTTATCCTTGGGGCTGGATAGTGACTCTGGAACGAACCTGAGTTCGCACTTGGTTGTACACGTCGACGTTGAGTGCAGGTGCGACCCAGAGGGAGAGCGCGACGGCGAAGTCAACCCTCTCGCCGAGTAGTCCGCCGGCCTGCTCGTAGCATTTGACGCGTACCGTCATGTTTGACCCTTGCCCGGTTGCGAATGTGCTCTGCAACTCCCATGACTGACGTTGCAGGGTTGTCGCTCCACGCGTAGTGGCGTCTGAGCTGAGTCCGGTTGGTGTTCCGAGTCTCGGAATGGCACCCTCGGGCTTGACGAAGGACAACGCAGCTTTTCGGTACTGCCGATGCTGCCAGTTGACAGGAGTGAGCCAAGCGAGGGTCGCTTCGATACGTTTGGTCTCGCGTACGTTGAGGCCATCGGGCAGCGGGAAGAGCAGTTCTTGCTCCTCGTTCGCGCCGATTGAACCGATGAAGAGCACGACTGCCTCATTCGAAGCGCAGCCATCCGAGTAGTCGCGTATCGCGGCGCCGTTACCGAAGGCACTCTCACCAGGGATCGGATCATGTTCCGAATGGTCCGGGGCTGCTGCTCCGTGCACTAGAAGTGCTTTGATAGCAGACGCTCGTTGTCTTGCGCTGATGGGCAGCCCGGCGGTGATGTCGGAGACAACGTCGTGCAGCCGCGCCGCTCTTCTGGCGACGAGTGCCGCAGCCGGGCTCGTACCGGAGATGTGTGTTTCTTGGAACTGGCTCGGAGTCGCAACCCTGATGCCTGGTCCTAGCGCCGAGATACCAGCGAATGAAATCGTTTCCTGCGCGGTGATGCCGTCCCTAAAGAACACGCGACCACCGTTGGCTGCGAGGTCTGGCTTAACGCTTCGACGGTATCCACTGCCAGTCGGAGATATGGGGCTGATGGCCGGAAGCCCATCGGTGGGATCGATGGCATATCCCTGCGGATCGGCTGTCGATGCGTCGCCATGAATCGCGCCGACGCTGATCGCGTTCACCGATTCCGCGGGGGCAAGGAGTCGTCGCTTGTTCTGTTGGCGGGCGATCGCATCGAGGGTCGCCCGTCGTCGGTCATCGCCTTGGAGGGCGGCGATCTCGGTCGAGGATGCCGGGCTGAGAACGAGACTCTGGTGATTTCCCGCTGAGACGATGATGAGCACGCCGTACTGATAGCTGAGCCAGTCGATGATGCGCGCCCAAGACGACAGGATGGTTTCGAATGGCGATGCCGGGTCACCCACCGAGATGTTGACGATCGCGATTGTCTCACCTGCTGCCGGCTGCGCGTCTGTCCCGTCGAACAGTTCCCGGAACGCCCGCCACATGAGATCCGGCACGAGTTCCTCGGCCGGGAGCTCTTCGATCCTGTTCTCAGTATCATCGGCAGGGGTCAGGATCGGGCGGACGAGCACCGGTCGCACCGCGGGGGACTCGTCGAGGCCGCGGTCTCCCCAGACGGCCACTGACGACATCCACGTGCCGTGTCGGAGTTCATCCACGGTTGCCTTTTCGAGCAGGTCGTCGGGATCGTAAACCTCCACGCGTCCGCGCAGCAACGGGTGGTTGGCCGCGGGGGCTCCATCAAGCAGGCAGAGAACTGGATCGCCCGTGGGCAGGTCGCCATCGATCTGCCCTTGTGCTTCGGTTGGTGGGCCGACTACCGGGAGGGCTTGCCCCGACACGCGCAGATACATGACATTTGCGGAGCGGACTATACGAACCGCATCGTGGTGTCCGGAAGCCAGATCGCGCAGTACCTGATTCGGCACGGTGCACTTGAGTCCGTGATAGCCGATCTGGTCAATGATCGCCGATGCAGTGACCTGACCACCGGCCTGTTCGACCAGGGCGGTCACTTCCTGCTGACTCTGTCGCCTCTTCTGATCGCTCCGGCGGTACCACAATTCGATCTCGATACTCTGTGGGCGATCGTCAATGTGCCCGGCGAAGTACTCATCCCAGTCGATGGCCCGCAGCCGATCTTGCGGCCCCCACGGTCGGAGGTCTTTCAAGTGGGCGAAGAGGTCCCGAAGCTTCGAGTATCCGTAGGGAAGACCTTCCGTGGCTCTCCACGTCCGCCAGAGCGAAAGCAGATTGTCGAACGCGGTCTGATTCGTGCACACGGCATGCAGGCACGAACCGATGTACGGGTTCCTTGGTTCCTCGCTGACGAGCTCGAACTCATCGGTGGGCGTGATCGCGCTCTCAGCCTCGATGAGGATTTCGATACCAAGGTTGGTGGCCACAGCGGACAAATCGATCTGCTCATCGAGCGCTTCGAAAACGAGCACGAGCTGAGGGTCAGCGGCATGGATCGAGTTCGAAATCTGAATCTGATCGCCGATCGCGGCTATCGCCTCATCAAAACGTGCATCGATCCGCCGCGAGCGCTCTTCCGGGTCGGTGAACCGAGCTCGTTCACCACCACCACGTCGCCCTGGAATCGTGCGCGGCGAGGTAACTCGTCCCAGAATGACGGGCCGCTCTGTCGAGGCCCGATCCTCCGGAGGCACTACTCCTCGCTAACGTGGGCGCGACTGGACCACTGCTTGAGTAGCTGCTGCACGACCGTCGTCGAGTCGGGCTCAGGCCCCGAGAGGATAGAACGCCTCTGAACGTCCAGGGCGAACTCTTCGAGCTCGGCGAAGCTGACCCGGCCGAGACGGTCGGCAATCGTCCGCGGAGAGAGCCCCAGGGGCACCCCGTTCCGAGCCGACCATGCTTGCAGCCACTCGATCTTTCCGGCTCGTGTGGGGTTCGGCAAGTCGAGTCGAAGTTGCATGCGTCGCCAGACCGCGCGGTCCAGGAGCTCGGCATGATTGGTGGCTGCAATGACGATGACGTGACTCGGAAGCCTGTCCACTTGCAGCAGCAATGAACTCACGACCCGCTTGATCTCGCCGGTCTCGTGAGTGTCGCCACGCTCTTTGGCGACAACATCGAACTCGTCGAAGAAGAGCACGCACGGCCTGACTCTCACCGCGTCGAACAACGCCTCCATGCGAGACGCGGTCTCACCGAGGAAGCTGCCGATCAGACCTTCATAGCGAACGCTCAACAATGGAACGGCCAACTCAGTCGCGACCGCTTCAGCCAGTGAGGTCTTACCGCCGCCGGGCGGCCCGACGAACAGGAGGCGATGACGAGGCTCGACACCGTGACTGCGCAGAAGATCACGGCGGTGATGCTCTTCGATGAGCTGACTCACTGCTTGGCGGGCCTCGACGGGAAGAACCAGCTCTGACAGTCGCCGTTCGGGTTCCTGCTCGTAGAACAGCCCGCGAACAGCGTCATTCCGTGCTAGCGAGGTGACGTTGGCAGCCGGGGTGGATCGCCGAGTGCGCAACGCGTCCGTCAGTTGCGAGGCAAGCACGTTGTGCTTCTTGTTCTCTTCCTCGGCGATGATAGCCTCGGCTGCGCGTCGGAAGGCGAGGTCGTCACCTCCGGCGCCGGACTGAACGAGAGCCAAGAGCAGGTCTCCACGTGCCATGCTTCACTCTCCTCTGCGTTCGTTCAGTCGACATCCCTGATCTATCGTACCGAGTAGCCATAGGGGACCATCCGTGTGCCGCGCCGTCGGCGAGTATCTGTTGCCCTGGGCGGTCGTTGTTGCGAGCGCGGTGATCTTCTGGTTCGGTCATGCATTGTTCATCCCAGACCGCTCCGAGCCGACCAACTGGCTTCCCCCGCTCTGGCAATCCTCGCGCTCGGTCTCGCCCTCGCTTCCATCCTTGTATGGCTTAGGTCCCTGCACTCGCCCCTCGCACTACACCTGCCGTTCTACTTCATGTTCGCGTGAGTCAGCCGGCCGGCGACCTTGCGGACGCAACCTGCCACCTTCGTGGACCACGGCATTGCGAACCGTCTTATCGTCAACACCAAGCCTCGCGGCGACCTCCTTCAGGGTGAGCCCATCCGCATAGAGAGCAGCTGCGTGGACACGGCCAGCTTCACTGAGGCCAGGAGTCCGCAGAGCGCCACCAGACTCAAGCACGAACTTCGGGATCGTGCCGCGATGAACTCCGTACTTTGCGGCTATCGTGCGAACGGGTATCCCAGCCTTGTAGTCGGCGACGAGTTCGGCCCGCCGCTCAGCGGTCAATCGTGTTTGAGACTTCGCCGGATTTTTCGCGACCACGCCCCGTGTGTCGCGCCTTTCCGGGGTTCGAGTCCGAGGCCCGTGCCCATCAGTACCCTTGAGAACACGGCGAATCAACGATTTCAGCGCCGGACGCTTGTTTGAGAATCGCCTGGGAAGGCCCACCCTCGATACCCCCGCTCGTGCGCGGTCCCGTCCGCGCCCTTCGCGTCACGGTTCGCCGCCGCAATGTCGGGGCCCGCGCTTAGCGTGGACGCGTGCCGGTGAGTGTGGAGCAGTGGTGGGCGCGCCGCCAATGGGTGACCGGTCGCGACGTGCCGCATCCGATTGGAGAATTCCGGGATGCCTGGGCCGCCTTCCCGAGACTCGTCGATCAGTTCCACCCCGACCGCAATCACGAGCTCGTGCTGAGCCAGATCCCGCCCGCCGCCGACGTGTGGCTGCTGTGGGTCTGCGGCATCGGGCACGACTTCGTCGCGACGCCCGCCGAGCAGCGCGCCCGCCCCGCGCGCTCGCGTCGCTCGTGGTGCCCCGTGTGCGCGACCCCCTCCGCCTTGCCGCCCGCGCCCAAGTGGCCACGTGGCATCCCGCGCCCCGCCCCGCACCTCGACCTCCACAATTCAGGAGTCGGCGAGGTGGGCGGCCTGGTCTCGGCCGCGGAAATACAGGGTTCTCGCCCCTCACGTCGGCGTGTCGCGCACGTCCCGGCCGCACGAACTCCTGAGTTGTGGAGGGAGGCGGGGGAGGTAGCGCCGGGCGAGGCGTTCGTCAGCGGGGCGGCGTCGCGCGCGTCGTCATCGGCTCAGGAGCGGCTGCGGATGCTCGTGTCCGAGCGACTCGACGTCGACCTGAGCCCCAACGCCGTGCGGGTGCGCACCCCGTTCTTCGGCAAGCTCGAGGTCTGGCCAGATCTCGTGCTGCCCGAGCTCGCGATCGCCGTCGAGTTCGACACGATCGGGCGCGCGGCCGACGAGCACGTGGGGGAGCGCGAGCGCGTCGACCGGCGCAAGGACAGGCTGCTCGCCGAGGTGGGCTGGGTCGTCATCCGGATGCGCTGCCGCCCCCTTCAAGCGCTAGGGCCGCACGACCTCGTCGTGCCGGGGGTCTCGGCGCGCGCGGCGGACGAACTCGTCGATCGCATGGCCGACGCGCGCGGCGAGCTCATGGTCGCGGCCTACCGCTCCACGCCCGGAGGCTGAGGGCGCCGCACCAGGATGAGACCCGGCCGAGCATGCCGACGCACGGCGCGCCTGCCGCGATCTAGGAGACTGCTGAACAAGGGGTCTTGACCGTGGTCGGCTGGGCCGTGTCGGTTCTCTGGGCGGGCGTCGGTGGCTCGGTTCTTGGTCTGCCGTGCCAATAGTTGTCTGCCCGGAAGGCGGCGTTGCGGCACTGTTGGCGGGGGTTCCGCCGAGCTGCGACCGTGATTGGGCGCACTGGCTGGCTCTATCCGAGCGCCCAGTTCCCGTTGTGGAAGGTGAGGCCGAGGTTGAGAAGTCGTTTGAGGTTGATTCCGGCGGCGCGGGTGACCCACCAGGCGTTGTTCTTCGCGACGCCACGGAACGGCACGCGTCTGGCGTCGCGGGTGAGCCACGCGATTGAGCGTTCGACCATTGGCCGGTGTTGCCGGTAATCGGCTTGGAAGCCAGGATCCGCGGCTCGGGCCCGGTGTTCGCGTTTGATCCGGTCATGCGCAGTCACGGTCATCTTCCGTCCTCGCGCCGCCGTGGTGCATCGAAGCTTCAACGGACAGGAGGAGCAGACGCTGCCGAAGGTCACTGTTCCCTTGGCGGCGATCGGTCGGGTGACTCCGGCCGGGCAGGTCATCGTTCCCGCGGTGTCATCGACGGTGAAGTCATCGATGGTGAACCCGTCAGGAACCGCCCGGGCCAGCGGCATCGGCTTGATAATCGCGGTGTGACCGGCGGTTCCGATCTGGTCGAGCAGCTCACCGCTGCCGTAGGCCGAATCGGCCAGCACGTCGACCGGTTCCTCGCCGATGCTGGTATCGGCGGTGAGCAGCTCCGCCCCGCGGGCCGCGTCGCTGTTCGCCGCCCCGGACGCCTTCGTGAGGGCGGCAGCGGTGACCAGACCGGTGTCCGGCTCGATCACAACGTGGGCTTTGAAGCCGTCCTGCTTCTTCTCCCGCGACTTGTGCGCATGCCGGGTGTCCGGATCAACGGTTGAGATCATCCGCTCCGGGGCGACCTTCCGGGCGATCCGCCACCGCCCATCGGTGCCATCGGAATCCTCCGCCGGCTCAACGTCCTGCCCTGCGACCAGTGCCAGCAACGCCACCGTTTCCTGCTCCTTCTCGCTCAGTTCGACACCGTCGAGCTCCGCCAGCAGCGTCAACGCGTCGTTCACCAACGCTGAGACGAGCAGATCGCGGGCGGCCGGGTCATCCCAGGCAATGTCCGGCTTCCCAGGCGTGGAGTAGTCATGCCCGGGCAGGCCCGCGATGAGCTCCGCCGTTGCGGGGACCTCCCGCCCGACTCGGCGGATCTGCGCGATCAGCTGGGTCACCGTGTCCTGCCGGGCAACCGCATCGTCGAGGATCGTGGAATCGATCGCCCGTCGCCGTCGACCGGTCAACGCCCCCGACTGAGCGATGACCTCGGCCACGGCATCGAAGATGCGATGCGGCCGCTCACTGCCAGCCAGACGGCGCCGCCAATACGTCAACACCGACGGGTGGAACGCTGTCTGGGCCACCGCGAACCCACAGGCCGCTTTCCAGCGCAGATCAAACGTGACCGCCTCCGCAGTCTCCCGATCGGAGAGGTTATGAATCGTCTGCAACACCAACACCGACGCGATCACATCCGCCGGGATCGAGGGACGACCCCGCCCGGACGGGAACAGATCCGCGAACGCGTCATCCGGGAACAGTTGCCTCCGGTGAGCGGCCAGGAACGCGAACACCGACCCCCGCGGGAGCAAATGACCCGCCCAGGACTGAACTGAATCCCCCCGGCGTGTTCGGAGACTCGATTCCTTGGAAGGATCAGTCTCATGGCACGACCCAACAAGTATCCGCGCGAGCTTCGTGAGCGCGCAGTCCGCATGGTCGCCGAGGTGCGGCCTGACTATCCCAGCGAGCACGCCGCGATCACCGCGGTCGCCGGCATGCTCGGCATCGGCTCGCCCGAAACGGTCCGAACCTGGATTCGGCGGCAGCAGGTCGATGTCGGCCAACGGCCGGGGGTGACCACCGAGGCGCAGGCGGAGATCAAGAAGCTCAAACGAGAGAACGCCGAGTTGCGGCGGGCGAACGAGATATTGAAGGCGGCTTCGGCTTTCTTCGCGGCCGAACTCGACCGGCCAGCGAAGCGATAGTCGCGTTCATCACCGACCACAAGGACCGCAATGATGGTGGCCTGCGATGGGGTGTCGAGTCGATCTGCGCCGTGCTCACCCAGCATGAGGTGAAGATCGCCCCATCGACCTACTATGACGCCCGCAAGCGTCGACCCTCAGCGCGGCAGGTGTCCGATGAGCGGTGGAAGCCGATCGTGCTGGGCTGCTGGCAGCGGCAACGGCGCGTGCTGGGCGCTCGGAAGCTCTGGTTGCGTCTGCGCCGCGAGGGCCACGACATTGCCCGTTGCACGGTGGAGCGCCTCATGCGCGAGCTCGGCATCGCTGGCGTGCGACGTGGGAAACGCACCAATCCGGTCGATGCTGACCCGCGCGAGACCAGACCTGCCGACCTTGTCGATCGGCATTTCGCCAGGTTCCGCACGAACCAACTCTGGGTCGCTGACTTCACCTACGTGTGGTCGTGGTCCGGATGGGTTTACGTCGCGTTCGTGTTCGATGTTCACTCCCGCCGCATCCTGGGCTGGCGGGCGGCGACGAGAATGACGACGCCGCTGGTGCTCGACTGCCTGGAGATGGCGTTCTGGACCAGGCGCCGCGAGGGCGTCGCCGACTTCGCCGGACTGACGCATCACACCGATGCCGGCAGCGTCTATACGTCCATTGCCTTCACCGACCGCCTGATCGAGGAAGGCATCGACCCCTCGGTTGGATCCGTCGGCGACGCCTACGACAACTCCCTCGCGGAGTCCCAGATCGGACTCTATAAGACCGAGTTGATCCATCACGAAGGGCCCTGGCGAAACGTCGATCAGGTCGAGGCCGCGACCGCGGACTGGGTGCAGTGGTTTAACACCGAACGCATCCACAGTTCGATCGATGACCTCACCCCGATCGAACTGGAGCAGCTCGAATATGCTCTGACCGAGCCCCTCGAACAAGCGGGCTGACACCAGCAATACGCTCTCCGAACACGCCGGGGGGATTCAAACATCCAACAGTTGACGCTGACCATCGTCACTACCCTGCATGAACCAAGTCTTAACCCGCAGCCCGGACCAGTCCGCAGGCGCGCCTTAAACCCCCGAATTGTTCAGCGGTCTCCTAGAGGAACAGCGCCCAGAGCAGCGCGACGAAGACGAGCACGAACACCGCGGGCCCGACGACGCGCACGATCTCGATGCCGCGCGACGTCGCGATGATGCGGTCGGCGATCGCCGAGCGGCTCTCGAGCGCGCGCAACTCGGTCACGACCGCGCGACCCTCGTTGGCCGCGGCGATCTGGGCCGCGGCGCCGAGCAGGCCCGAGGCTAGAAGGATGCCGGCCGCCGCGAGGCGCACGGGCAGGTCGGAGTCGCCGAGGCCCAGGGCGAGCATCCCGACCGTCGCCGTCAGCAGCAGCGTCGGGGCGATCTGCGAGATGATGATGTGCCACCGGGCGCTCGCCCAGTGCGTGAGAAGTTCGCTCTCGGTCATGGCCACACGATAACCCGGCCCGCCGTGAGCACGCGGGGGAGGCTGGGCGGTGGCGGCAGCGATCGGGGCGCTCGTGCTCGCCTCCGTGCTGTGGGGCACCACGGGAACCTCGGCGACGTTCCTGACCGGGGGCGTCAGCCCACTCGCGATCGGCGCGACGACGATGACCCTGGGCGGAGCGCTCCTGTTCGCGACCTCCGCGCGGTCCTCCCTCGCGGTCGTGCGCGACCGTTCCCACCGAGGCTGGCTTCTCGCGGCGGCCGCCGGCATGGTGGTCTACCCGCTGACCTTCTACGCGGCCATGGATCTCGCGGGCGTCGCGATCGGCAACGTCGTCTCCCTCGGCTCCGGCCCGCTCTTCGCGGCGCTGCTGGAATGGCGCGTCGGCCGACAGAGGCTGACGCTGCGCTGGATGCTCAGCACGGCGGTCGCGCTCGTGGGGGTCGCCCTGCTCGTGGGAGGGGGTCACGGCGCGGGCTCTGTCGTCGACCCGGCGACCGTGCCGCTCGGCGTCCTGCTGGGGCTCGCCGCCGGGGCGGGCTATGCGCTCTTCACCTACGCGGCTGGAGTCATCGTGCGCGCGGGGCACGGCGGGCGCGCGACGATGGGAGCGGCGTTCGGTCTCGCCGCCGTGCCGCTCTCCGTCGTCATGCTCGTCACCGCCGCGCCGTTGGTCGCCACGGTCGCCAATGCCGGCATCGCGGTGTACCTCGCCGTGGGCCCGATGTTCCTCGCCTACGTGCTCTTCGCTCGCAGCCTGCGCGAGTTGCGCAGCTCGACCGTGACCGTCGTGACGCTGCTCGAACCCCTCGTCGCGACGCTGCTCGCGGTCGCCGTCGTGGGCGAGCGGCTCGAGGCTGCGGGATGGGTGGGGCTCGCCCTCATCCTCGTCGGAGTAACTGTGCTCTCTACGGCTCGTCACCCGCGACAGAGGGCGTGACCGCCCTATCATCAGGGCATGGTCGACGAGCAGCAGCCGCCCGAGGACGACGCGACGTCGATGGAGCCACCCGGACCCCGGCGCTCGACGTACACGCCGCCCCCCACTGACGCCCAGTACGATGCGAGCGCGACCGACGACGACGCGCTCGCGGGAGCGCTCGCGCAGGAGTTCCGTCGGTGGACGCCGCCGCCGCGCCGCACGGAGAGCACGCCCGAGACGGGCCGCGAACCGGCCTCCCCGGCAGCGGCACCCGCGACACCGGCACCGCCCCCCTCGGAGCCCGCGCCGGTCGAATCATCCCCGGTGGAGTCATCCCCGGTCGAGTCCGTGCCCCCGCCTCCCGCGTATCGCGCGCCGACTGAGCCGGCACCGGCTGAGCCGTCTCATCCCGCTCCGTCGACCTGGTGGTCGGCTCCTCCCGTACCGCCTCAGCCTGCCCCTCCGATCGCGGAGCAGCCAAGCGACGAGCCAGCGGCGACCGCCCCGCACAGCGAACCCGCCTACTCGCCCTCGCGCGCCGTCCCCGCAGAGCCACTGCCTCCCGCCGCACCGCAGCCCCCGGCAGCGTCGCCCGCAGCCGCAACGCCCGCAGCCGCAACGCCCGCAGCGTCAGACGGTCCGCCCCCGGGCATCCCCGCTCCGCCGCGCCGTGAGTCGATGACGGACGAGCAGCTTCTCGCCGCCGCAGACCTCGATGCTCCCGACCACGACACGAGCGCACTCCTCGACCTCCTCGAACAGCAGCTGCTTCTGCGCGAGGCCGAGGTGGCCCGTCTGGGGGAGTGGGAGCGCCACGTGCGCGAGACCGCCGGCCCCGCGGCCGAGCCGCTCGTCGCCGAGGTGCGCGCGCAGTTCACGGGGTCGATTCCCATCGTCGGCGGCATCGCGGCCCCGCAGCGCGCGCCCGAACCTGCCCCGGCAGAGCCCGGGCCGACGGAGCCAGCACCGACAGAGCCAGCGCCGCCGGAGCCCTCCCGGTCAGAGGAACCGCAGTCGGAGCATCACGCATCCGCCCCGACGGCGGAGGCCGAGCCGATGCCCTCGGAGCAGTCTCCGGCCGCTCCGGCGTCGGTGGAGTCCGCCTCGGCGCCGCCGAGCGGCCCCGAGCTCGACCTCGCGCTCGCGGATGCCCCGCCGCCCTTCGGCGCGACGGCAGCCGACGTGCCGCCACCCCCCTCGGCCGCTGCTGATGACGACGCACCTCCGCCGCTCGTGGAGCCCGAGACCTCGGCGCCTGGGTCGCTCGACCCTGAGGTGCTCACGGGGCCGACGAGTCTCGAGGCGATCTTCGGCGCAGCCGTGGCTGCCGAGAACGCCGAGCCGACGACTGATGAGAGCGCGCTCGGCGAGCCATCGCCCGCCACCGTCGTCGACGACGCGCCGCTCGAGGAACCCGCTGCGAGCGACACCGACCCGGCGGCCGCGTTCGGCTTCGAGGACCTGCTGCGCGAGCCCGAGCCCGAGCCTGACCAGGAACTCCGAGCCGCCGAGGCGACCGCCGCGGGAGCTGCCGTCGCGGCCACGGCCACGACGGTGCCTCCCGCGGAGGCGGCTCTGCGGTCGGACACGATCGAGCCGGCCACGCCCCCGGCCGCCCGCGTCGAGTCGACGAGTCTCGAACCGACGCCGGCCGAGCAGCGCGCAGGAGCCTCGGTGCGCCTGTTCTGGCTGTGGTTCGCGGTCAACGCCTCCGTCGTGAGCATCGGCCTGGGCGCGGTCGTGTTCTCGCTCGGCATGAGCCTCCGGCAGGCGATTCTCGCGACTCTCATCGGTGTGGCGATGTCGTTCCTGCCGCTGGGTCTCGGCACTCTCGCGAGCAAATGGAGCGGCCAGCCGACGATGGTCGTCTCCCGGGCAACGTTCGGCACGGCCGGCAACGTCCTGCCGGCACTCGTCGCCCTCGTGAGCCGCGCGCTGTGGGCGTCGGCCCTGCTCTGGATGCTCGCCGCAGGTGTCGCGGAGATCCTGGTCGGCGGGCAGGTCGTGACGACGCTCGGCCGGCTCGAGCTCTCCCTCATCGCCGCGGGTCTCGCTCTCATCCTGTCGGCGCTCATCGCCGGATTCGGTTTCGGCATGATCGCTGTCGTGAGCGCTGTCGTGAGCGCGCTCGCGGGCATCCTCGTCGTGGGCATCATCGTCCTCACGGTCGAGTACGTCGATCTCGATCTGGCGCTCTCCGTCGCGGATGGACCGTGGGCGCTGCTCGCGACCGGTGCGATTCTCGTGTTCAGCGTCGTCGGGCTCGCGTGGGCGCACGGCAGCGGCGACGTCGCGCGCTATCAGGCGCAGGGCACGAGCGGCGCCGCTGCCGTGCTGTGGGCGACGTTCGGGGCGACGATCCCCTCCTTCCTGCTCATCGGGTGGGGCACCGTGCTCGCCGCCTCGAACCCGTTCATCGCCGAGGGCCTCGTGGCGAACCCGGTCGACCTGATCTCACGACTGCTGCCGCTCTGGTACCCGGTGCCGCTCATCGCGGCGGTCGCGCTGAGTCTCATCACCGCCGCAGCGCTCGCCCTGTACTCGGGCGGGTTCGCGCTGCAGGCCCTCGGCGCGCGACTGCCGCGCCCGATGGCCGTCCTCGTGACGGTCGTCGTGTCCGGCGCCCTCCTCGCCGTGCTGCTGCTCGCCGTGACCGACCTCGACAGCCTGTTCCGCGATGTGCTCACGACCCTCGCCGTGCCGATCGCGGCCTGGGCGGGCATCTTCGGGGCGGAGGTCAGCCTCCGCGCGGCGACCCGTTCGGGCCGCCTCCACGCGCCCTCGCTCCTTCGCTCCGGCGGCGTCTACCCGGCGATCCGCTGGGTCAACCTCTCCATGCTCCTCGTCGCGACCGCTGTCGGCTGGGGATTCACGACCGCCACGGTGGTGGGGCTGCAATGGCAGGGCTACCTGTGGGGCGTCGTGGAGCTGCCGGCGGACGGCGCGCTCGTGTCGAGCGACGTCGGTGTCGCGGTCGCGCTCGGACTCGGGCTGCTCACGCCGCTCGTGGCGGGCATCCCGGGCCTGCGTCGACTCCAGCGCGCGGAGCGCGCTGCATCCGGCACCACGGTGCCGCAGGCGAGCCTCATCGGCGAGAACGCGGGGGCGGCGACCGCGACAGGGACGACCTCGACGATCGTCACCGCTGCGGAGCGCGCCCCGTGACGACGCTGCAGAACGTGCTCGACGCGATCGAGAGCCTGTGGCCCGCACGTGGCGCTGAAGGGTGGGATGCGCCCGGCCTCCTGAGCGGCGACCCCGCCGCGGGCGTCTCGCGCATCCTGCTCGCCGTGGATGCTGTCGCCGCGACCGTCGACGAGGCCATCGAGGGCGACCACGACCTCCTGCTCGTGCATCACCCGCTGCTCATGCGCGGCGTCACGACGGTCGCGGAGTCGACGGCGAAGGGCGCGATGCTCGCTCGGCTCATCCGCGGCGAGTGCGCCCTCGTCGCCGCCCACACGAACGCGGACATCGTCGAGACGGGCACGAGCGGGCGACTCGCGGAGCTCCTGCAGCTGCGCGAGGTCGCGGCGATCGCCGAGGGCCCCACCAGCAACGGCCATGGCGGCGACGGGCGCGCCGGTGACGGGCACGGGGTCACCGGACTCGGCCGCACCGGCGTCCTTCCCGAGGCGACGACCCTCGGCGAGCTCGCACGCACGCTCGCGCAGCTGCTGCCGGCGACGGCGGGGGGCGTGCGCGTCGGCGGCGAGTACGACCGCCGCGTCGCCAGGATCGCCCTGTGCGGGGGAGCGGGCGACTCCCTGCTCGCCGAGCCGGCCGTGCGCGACAGCGACGTGTACATCACCTCAGACCTGCGGCATCACCCCGCGAGCGAGGCGCTCGAGACTGCCCGAGTCGCCGGGGGTCCCGCGCTCATCGACGTCTCCCACTGGGCGAGCGAGTGGCTGTGGCTCGACACCGCCGCTGCCGAGCTGCGCACGGCGCTTCCGGGTGTGGAGGTGGTCGTGAGCGAGCTGCGCACCGACCCGTGGGACTTCGTTGTGGTTCAGTAGTCACATGGCCCTCACCGCACCCCCCGAGACGCAGGCGCTCCTGCTCGACCTGCAGGCTCTCGACACCCACCTGCAGCAGCTCGCGCACCGCGAGAAGACCCTTCCCGAGCACGAGACCCTCACGGCCATCACCGCGGAATCCGAGTCGGTGCGCGCGACGCTCGTCGATGCGCGCGGCGACCTCGACGACTCCCGCACCGAGCTAGGTCGTGTGGAGTCCGACGTCGACCTGGTCGAGAAGCGCATCGCGCGCGACACCGACCGACTGCAGTCGAGCTCCTCCGTCAAAGACATCCAGGGGCTCGAGCACGAGGTCGCCTCGCTGCGCACGAGGCTGAACGACCTGGAGGAGATCCAGCTCGCCGTCATGGAGCGCGTCGAGGTCCTCGAGCTCACGGTCGAGGCTGCCGAATCGCAGCACCGGGATCACGCCGCACGTCTCTCCGCCGCGCAGGAGGCGTACGACGCTGCTCTGGCGGCGCTCCGCGAGGAGCGGGCCGGAGTGCTCGCGCAGCGAGAGACTCTGTCGGCGAGCATCCCCGATGATCTTCTGGCCCTCTACGAGAAGCAGCGCGAGCGCTACGGCGTGGGGGCCTCGCATCTGCGCGCCCGCGTCTCGAGCGCGAGCGGGGTCGAGCTGACCGGCAGCGATCTGGAGACCGTGCGCTCCGCGGCTCCCGACGCCGTCGTCATGTGCCCTGACTCGAACGCGATCCTCGTGCGCACCGGGGAGTCGGGCCTGTGACGCGAGAGCTGCTCGTCGAGGCCGACGGCGGCTCGCGCGGCAACCCCGGCCCCGCCGCGGGTGGCGCCGTCGTGATCGATCCGGCAAGCGGCGAGGTGCTCGCCGAGGTCGGCGTCTGGGTGGGCACGGCGACCAACAACGTGGCCGAGTACTCGGGAATGCTCGCCGGGGTGCGCCGCGCTCTCGCGATCGCTCCGGATGCTGAGCTCACGATCCGCATGGACTCCAAGCTCGTCGTCGAGCAGATGATGGGCCGCTGGAAGATCAAGCACCCCGCCATGGCCGAGCTCGCCGCCGAAGCGCGGCGGGTGCTCTCCGGCACACCCGTGCGCTTCGAGTGGGTGCCGCGCCTGCAGAACTCGCGCGCCGACAAGTGCGCGAACGACGCGATGGACGCTCGGGCCTCGTTCGAGCGCTGAGCGGTGCACGACCGAGAGGATACCCGCGGCGAGCATCCCGCACGCGGTAGCCTGGGAGCGCAAGTGGGCCGGCCAGACGGTCGCGTCGGAGGCACGCCCCGCGAGGGGAACGACTCCGCCGAGGAACGTCCGGGCTCCGCAGAGCAGGGCGGTGGGTAACACCCACCCGGAGAAATCCGCGAGAACAGTGCAACAGAGAGCAGACCGCCGTCGGCTTCGGCCGACGGTAAGGGTGAAACGGTGGTGTAAGAGACCACCAGGGGCCCGAGTGATCGGGCGCGCTGGGCAAACCTCGCCCGGAGCAAGGTCAGACAGGCACCGATGAAGCTGCTCGCTGAGGTGTCGGGTAGACCGCTAGAGGGCTGCGGCAACGTAGTCCCGAGAGAGATGGCCGTCGAAGGGGAGAGATCCCTGGAACAGAACCCGGCGTATCGGCCGACCCACTTGCCCTATGCACACCCCACATGCCCTAATCGGCATGCACAACACGCCGATCGCGGCATGAAACGCCAAGGTTCGGCGCCTAGGGTGAACAGCATCCACCGGGCAACCGCCCGTTCTTCTGTCGGCTGGGAAGTCGCGTTTCGACTCCAAAGGCCGTCATGACCAGTTCTTCCTCGTCCGCGCCCGGCACCATCCGTCGCACGTCTCCGCGGGATCCGGGGTCCGTGGGGCCCACGAGCACCTACAGCGCCCTCATGCGCACCGTCCGCGACAGCGGTCTGCTGCGTCGGCGTCGTGGCTTCTACTACGCGGTGTTCGCGGGTCTCGCCCTCGCGCTCGGCGGCCTCACCACGGGCTTCGTGCTGCTCGGCGACAGCTGGTACCAGCTCCTCATCGCGGCAGGCCTCGGTCTCGTCCTCACGCAGATCGCCTTCGTCACCCACGAGGCCTCGCACCGGCAGATCTTCACCTCGGGTGTCGCCAACGATCGACTCGGCCGCATCCTCGCCGCTGGCGTCGTGGGCATCAGCTACCACTGGTGGATGCACAAGCACTCGCGTCACCACGCGAAGCCCAACCAGAAGGGCGCCGACCCCGACATCGCTCCCGACACGATCACGTTCATGCCGGAGGATGCCGCGAAGTCGACGGGCGCGATGGCGCTCATCACCCGCAAGCAGGGCTATCTGTTCTTCCCGCTTCTCACGCTCGAGGGCATCAACCTCCACCTGCGCTCCATCATCACGCTCTTCGACCGCGGACGCGTCGAGGGTCGCTTCCTCGAGCTCGGGCTCATCACAGCGCGCTTGAGCCTCTACATCGCCGTTGTCTTCTGGGCCCTGCCGCTGGGCATGGCCTTCGCGTTCCTCGGTGTGCAGCTCGCCGTCTTCGGCGTCTACATGGGCGCCTCCTTCGCGCCCAACCACAAGGGCATGCCGATCCTCCCCGCCGACACCGACCTCGACTTCCTCACGCGCCAGGTCATGACCTCGCGCAACCTGCGCGGCGGATGGTGGTCGACGGCGATGTTCGGTGGCCTCAACTACCAGATCGAACACCACCTCTTCCCGAACATGCCCCGCCCCGCGCTGCGGCACGCGGCGCAGATCGTGCGGGAGCACTCGCGCACGCTCGGCATCCCCTACACCGAGGCGGGCATCCTCGAGTCGTACCGCATCGTCATCCGCTATCTCAACGAGGTCGGTCTCGCCGCGCGCGACCCCTTCGACTGCCCGATGGTGAACCGCTTCCGCCGAACATGACGGCCGGGCGGACACCGCAGCGCCCTCCCGCCTCGGGCTAGTCGGCGGCGAGGGCTGCGGCGCCGATGATGCCTGCATTGTTGCGCAGTTCGGCTGGAACGATCGGCGCGCGCAGGTCGAGCAGGGGCAGGAACTCCTCGTGACTCTTGGAGATACCCCCTCCGACGACGAAGAGGCTCGGCGAGAAGAGGAACTCGACGTGGCTGTAGAAGCGCTGCAGGCGCTCCGCCCACTCCGCGAAGCTCAGCTCCTCCCGCTCGCGCGCGGAGTTCGCCGCGCGGCTCTCGGCGTCGGCGCCATCGATCTCGAGGTGGCCGAGCTCGCTGTTCGGGATGAGCGTGCCGCGGTGGATGAGCGCGCTGCCGATGCCCGTGCCGAGAGTCGTCATGATCACGAGCCCGCGCACGTCGCGGGCGGCGCCGAACCTCGCCTCGGCGAACCCGGCCGCATCCGCGTCGTTGACGAAGTGCATGTCGCGGCCGAGCGCCTCCCCGAACGCAGCGTCGGCATCGAGCCCGATCCAGGCATCGCTCACGTTGGCGGCCGACATGGTGCGGCCCTCGAGCACGATCGCGGGGAAGCAGACGCCGAGGTGCGCAGCGTCACCGCCGCCGGCCTCCACCTCGAGCTCGTGCACGATCTCGCGCACCGTCTCGATGATGCCGGCCGGCTCGCCGTTCTCCGGGGTGGAGCGCTTGACGCGGTCGCTCGCGAGCTCACCAGAGTCGAGGTCGACGAGGGCTCCCTTGATGCCGGTGCCGCCGATGTCGATGCCGATCGCGTGGCTCATGGTGGGGCTCCTTCGGTCGGTGAGGCGGGTCTCACGGCAGCGTGAGAATCTCCGCGCCGCGCTCGGTGACGACGAGCGTGTGCTCGAACTGCGCCGTCAGCTGCTTGTCCTTGGTCGTGACCGTCCAGTCGTCGGCCCACAGATCCCACTCGATCGTGCCGAGGGTGAGCATGGGCTCGATCGTGAAGACCATGCCGGGCTCCATGACGGTCGCGTACTGGGGTGCAGCGTCGTAGTGCGGCACGATGAGTCCGCTGTGGAACGAGCGGCCCACGCCGTGGCCGGTGAAGTCGCGCACGACGCCGTAGCCGAAGCGCTTCGCGTACGCCTCGATCGCGCGGCCGATGACGTTGATCTGACGTCCGGGCGCGACGGCCTTGATGCCGCGCCGCAGAGCCTCCTCGGTGCGCTCGACGAGCAGCCGGGCATCCTCGCTCGCCTCGTCCACCAGGAAGGTGCGGTTCAGGTCGCCGTGCACGCCGTCCTTGAACGCCGTGACGTCGATGTTGACGAGGTCGCCCTCGACGATGACCGTATCGTCGGGGATGCCGTGGCAGATGACCTCGTTGAGGCTCGTGCAGCACGACTTCGGGTAGCCGCGGTAGCCGAGGGTCGAGGGGTAGGCGCCATGGTCGAGCATGAACTCGTGGGCGATGCGGTCGAGCTCGTCGGTCGTGACTCCGGGCGCGATGGCGGCACCGGCGGCCTCTATCGCTCCAGCAGCGATGCGGCCCGCAGTGCGGATGAGCTCGATCGTCTCGGCGTCGTAGACATCGCCGCCGACGTGCGGGCTCGGCTCCGCCTTGCCGACGTACTCGGGGCGCGGGATGCTCGCCGGCACGGCACGCTGCGCTGAGAGTCGCCCGGCGACGAGGTGACCGGAGGCGTCGCGGGGCATAGAGTCGAGTCTACCGATCGGGGGAGGGGCTTCATGGCGCACAACGACGAGCAGCAGTGGTGGTACAACCACAAGACGGACGAGGTCGAGCAGGGCAAGCAATCGCTCGGCTCCGACCGCGACGGCCCGTACGCGACGGAGGCCGAGGCCCGCCGCGCGCCCGAGATCGCGCGTGAGCGCGCCCGCGCGTGGGCAGCCGAGGAGGCCGAGCGAGAGCAGTGACCCCCGCGTCGTGCCAGATCTGGCGCGAAGGGGCGCTCAAGTTCGGCGCACCAACCACTTTGCGGCGAATCTGGGCCGCTCCGCACGCCGTGCGCTAGTTGGCGCGCTCCTGCAGCGCCTGCTCGGCGGTCGCGTCGCTGTAGCTGTGCTGCTCGTCGGGGTAGGCGCCCGACTCGACATCGGCGCGGAACGCGAGAGCGGCATCCGTGAGCACCTGCCGCAGGTTCGCGTACTGCTTGACGAACTTCGGAATGCGGCCGCCGCCGAGCCCCGCCCAGTCGGTCCACACGACGAGCTGGCCGTCGCAGTGCGGGCCGCCGCCAACGGAGATGGTCGGGATGCTCAGCTCGGCCGTCACGCGCTGCGCGGCCTCCGCGGGCACCATCTCGAGCACCACCGCGAAGGCGCCCGCGTCTTCGACCGCGTGCGCGTCCGCGAGCAACTGGTCGGCAGCGTCGCCACGGCCCTGGATGACGTGGCCCCCGAGACCGTGCTCGCTCTGCGGCGTGAAGCCGATGTGCGCCATGACGGGGATGCCCGCCTCGACGATGCGGCGGATCTGCTCGGCCGAGCGCACCCCGCCCTCGAGCTTCACGGCGTGCGCCCCCGTCTCCTTCATGAAGCGGAATGCCGTGTGCAGTGCTTCATCGGGGCCGGTCTCGTACGAGCCGAAGGGCATGTCGGCGACGACGAGCGCGCGCTTCACGCCGCTCACGACGCCGCGCGTGAGGGGGATCAGGTCGTCGATCGTCACGGGCAGGGTCGTGTCGTAGCCGAGCACGGTGTTGCCCGCCGAGTCTCCGACGAGCAGGAAGTCGATGCCGGCCTCGTCGAAGATCTGAGCGGTGAGCACGTCGTAGGACGTGAGGCCCGTGATCTTGATGCCCTGCTCCTTCGCCCGGGCGAAGTGACGGGTGCGGACTCTCTTCGGTGATGCCTCAGCCATGCCGCCCAGCCTAGACCCGGGCTCTACTCGGTCGGCCTGTACGCGCGGGGGTCGGCGGGCCGCCGCGACAGACAGCTACTCGGTGGGTCGATACGTAATCGGCAACCGCCGGTCGCGCCCGAACGCCATTCCCGAGATCTTCGGGCCGATCGCACCCTGGCGGCGCTTCCACTCGGCGCGGTCGACGAGCCGCGTCACGAAGTCGACGGTCTCGCGGTCGAAGCCGAGCGCGACGACGTCGTCGTGGCCGAGCGAGCGCGTCACGTAGGCGTCGAGGATCGCGTCGAGCACCTCATACGGCGGCAGCGTGTCCTGGTCGGTCTGGTCGGGCCGCAGTTCGGCGCTCGGCGGCTTCTCGATCGAGCCGCGGGGGATCGGCGGGGTCTCGCCGCGGGCCTCGGCGTGCGCGTTGCGCCAGCGCGCGAGCTCCCACACGAGCAGCTTCGGCACGTCCTTGATGGGCGCGAACCCGCCGACCGAGTCGCCGTAGATGGTCGAGTATCCGACGGCGAGCTCGGTCTTGTTGCCGGTCGTGAGCACGAGGTGACCGTGCATGTTGGAGAGCCCCATGAGGATGACGCCGCGGATGCGCGCCTGCAGATTCTCGGCGGCGACCCCGTCGAGCTTCAGCTGCGTCTCGACGGGCTCCACGAGCGCGGCGATGGGCTCGACCGAGTAGGGCAGGCCGAGCCGCTCGGCGAGGTCGTCGGCGTCGGAGCGCGAGTGGTCCGAGCTCCACTGCGAGGGCATCGAGACGCCGTGGACGTTCTCGGCGCCGATCGCGTCGGCGGCGATCGCGGCGCACACGCTCGAGTCGATGCCGCCCGAGAGTCCCAGGACGACGCTGCGGAAGCCGTTCTTGCGCACGTAGTCGCGCGTGCCGGTCACGAGAGCGTTCCAGACCTGCTCGCGGTCGTCCGCGAGCTCGGCGATGTCGTTCTCGAGCGGCGATCGGTCGGGGGAGCCCGCCGCGGCGAGCTCGACGCGCCGCACCGCGGGGGGAAGGTCGGCCTGGGCGGCCTCGGCCGCATCCACGTCGACGACGAGAAGGTGCTCGGCGAACTGCGGAGCGCGCGCGAGGATGCGGCCGGTGCCGTCCACCACGACGCTGTCCCCGTCGAAGACGAGGTCGTCTTGACCGCCGACGATGTTCACGTAGGCGACGACTGTGTCCGTCTCGGTCGCGCGCCGGGTCACGAGCGGCAGCCGCACCTCGTCCTTGTCGCGCTCGAAGGGGCTCGCGTTGAGCACGACGAGCACGCCAGCGTCGGCCTCGAGCACGCGGCCGACGGGGCCGCCGTCGCGCCACAGGTCCTCGCACACGATGATGGCGACGTCGACGCCGCGCACCCGCACGACGAGCAGCTCGTCGCCCGGGATGAACACCCGGTACTCGTCGAACACCGAATAGTTGGGCAAGTGGTGCTTCGCGTACAGGGCGAGCACCGTGCCGCCCTGCAGCACGCTCGCGCAGTTCTGCGCGATCGCGGTCGGAGCGTTCGAGGTGCCGAGCAGGCGCGGCTCGAAGGGACCCTCGGGGTGGCCCACGACGACGGCGATATCGCCGAGGCCCTCCGCCTGCAGTCGCTCGGCGAGGGCGGGCACGGCGCGGCTCGCGGCGGCGAGGAACGACGGCCGGGAGGCGAGGTCCTCGATCGGATAGCCGGTGAGAGCCATCTCCCCGGTCACGAGGATGTCCGCACCCTGCCGCACGGCCGCTCGCGCGGCCTCGACGATCTGCTCGGTGTTGCCGAGAAGGTCCCCGACGACGGGGTTCGACTGGGCCAGGGCCAAGCGGAGTCGGGGCATACCCAGTAGCCTAATAGTGGGCCGGAGCGGTCTTTCTGAGCGTCACGAAAGGGCAGCATGGACAAGCAGCGCGACTTCGTTCTCCGCACGATCGAGGAGCGCGGCGTCAAGTTCGTGAGGCTCTGGTTCACCGACGTCGTGGGGGCTCTCAAGAGCGTCGCGATCGCCCCCGCAGAGGTGGAGGGCGCCTTTGCGGAGGGGCTCGGCATCGACGGCTCCTCGATCGAGGGGTTCACGCGCGCCTTCGAGGCCGATGTGCTCGCGCACCCCGACCCGACGACGTTCCAGATCCTTCCGTGGCGGGGCGAGGTCGACCCGACGGCACGCATGTTCTGCGACATCACGACCCCCGACGGCCAGCCGGCCGCCGCCGACCCGCGCAATGTGCTCAAGCGCACGCTCGCGAAGGCCGCCGATCGCGGGTTCACGTTCTACACGCACCCCGAGATCGAGTTCTACCTGCTCAAGAGCGCCTCGTACGGCCCCGAGGGTCCTCAGCCGGTCGACCAGGCCGGTTACTTCGACAACGTGCCGGGCGGCTCGGCCCACGACTTCCGCCGCAGCGCCGTACGCATGCTCGAGGAGCTCGGCATCTCTGTGGAGTTCAGCCACCACGAGGCGGGGCCCGGCCAGAACGAGATCGACCTGCGGTACGCCGACGCGCTCACGACGGCCGACAACATCATGACGTTCCGCACCGTCGTCAAGGAGGTCGCGATCGAGCAGGGCGTGTACGCGACGTTCATGCCGAAGCCGCTCGCGAACCAGCCGGGCTCGGGCATGCACACCCACATGTCGCTCTTCGAGGGCGACACGAACGCCTTCTTCGACGCCTCGGGGGAGTACCAGCTCTCCAAGATCGGCCGCCAGTTCGTCGCGGGCATCCTGCAGCACGCTCCCGAGATCACGGCGGTGACCAACCAGTACGTGAACTCGTACAAGCGCATCTGGGGTGGGGACGAGGCGCCGAGCTATGTCACGTGGGGCCACAACAACCGGTCCGCCCTCATGCGCGTGCCGCTCTACAAGCCCGGCAAGGGGCAGAGCGCGCGCGTCGAGTACCGCGGCGTCGACTCCGCCGCGAACCCCTACCTGGCCTACTCCCTGCTGCTCGCCGCCGGCCTCAAGGGCATCGAGGAGGGCTACGACCTGCCCGCCGAGGCGGAGGACACGGTGTGGGAGCTCAGCGAGTCTGAGCGCCGTGCGCTCGGTTACAAGGCGCTGCCCTCGAGCCTCGACCTCGCGCTCGGGCTCATGGAGGAGAGCGAGCTCGTGGCGGAGACGCTGGGCGAGCAGGTCTTCAACTACGTGCTGCTCAACAAGCGTCGCGAGTGGCGCGAGTACCGGCTGCAGGTGACTCCGTACGAGCTCGAGAGCAACCTGCCGATTCTGTGATCGGGGGCAGCTGACGCCATGACGCGACCGCAGTCCACTCTCACCGAGCTCGCTCGGGTCGGCTTCACCGACCTCAGTGACGTGCGCGCGCTGCTGGAGACCCTCGACATCGCGACGGAGGATGCCGGCGTGTTCGGGCAGGCCGCCGACCCGGATCGCGCGCTGAGGGCGCTCGCGCGGCTGCAGGAGCAGCATCCGGAGGACGTCGCGGCCCTGTCGTCGCACGCCGAGTGGAGCGCTCGAGCCGTGCGCGTCGTCGGTGCCAGCGAAGGGCTCGCCGACTTTCTGCGCCGCCGCCCCCAGCAGCTCGAGGCACTGCGCGAGCGGCCGCCCGGCCCGCTGGGTGCGGCGACCTACCGCGCGGAACTCGCCGCGGCGGTCGAGGCCACCGACGATGTCGAGCAGGGCCGGGTAGCCCTCCGTGTAGCGTACCGGCGCCATCTCATGCTGCTCGCCGCCTGGGATCTCGAGCAGGATGACCCGCTGCAGGCGCAGCCTCTCGTCTCGGAGGGGCTCGCCGACCTCGCCGGGGCGGCACTCGACGCCGCGCTTCTGCTCGCACGCCGCGCCTCGACCTTCCCCGCCGAGGATGTCGAGCGCACGAAGCTCGCGATCATCGGCATGGGCAAGGCGGGGGCTCGCGAGCTCAACTACATCAGCGACGTCGACGTGATCTACGTCGCCGACGCCGCCGAGGGCCTCGAGACCGCACGCGCGGTCGAGATCGCGACGAGGCTCGCGGCGGAGACGGCGCGCGGCATCCAGGACCCGGCGCTCGAGCCCCCTCTGTGGGAGGTCGACGCGAACCTGCGGCCGGAGGGCAAGGACGGCGCGCTCGTCCGCACGCTCGACTCGCATCGCGCGTACTACGAGCGCTGGGCGAAGAGCTGGGAGTTCCAGGCGTTGCTCAAGTCGCGCCCGCTCGCGGGAGACGCCGAGCTGGGGCAGCGCTACTGCGAGACGGTCCACCCCATGGTCTGGTCCATCTCTCAACGGGACGGCTTCGTGGAGTCGGTGCAGCGCATGCGCGAGCGCGTGACCGACCACATCCCCGACGATGAGTTGGATGTTCAGCTCAAGCTCGGCCCTGGTGGGCTTCGCGACATCGAGTTCACCATCCAGCTCCTCCAGCTCGTCCACGGCCTGCACGACGATCGCGTGCGCCAGCCCGACACCCTGGGCGCTCTCGCGTCCCTCGCCGAGCACGGCTACATCGGCCGCGTCGAGGCCGCCGAGTTCTCGACCGACTACCGAACTCTGCGCGTCATGGAGCACCGCGTGCAGCTCGACCAGCTGCGCCGCACCCACCTCATGCCCCGCGACGAGGACCGCCTGCGGGTCCTTGCCCGAGCCACGGGCCTCGCCGGTTCGGCCGACGAGATCGTCGCGCTCTGGCAGAGCACGCGGGCGGCGGTGCGCTCACTGCACGAGAAGCTCTTCTACCGTCCGCTCCTCACCGCGGTGGCCTCCCTCCCGGAGGGCGGGCTCGCACTCACGAGCGACCAGGCCAAGGCGCGACTCGCGGCGATCGGCTTCACCGACCCGGCGGGCGCGCTGCGGCACATCGCCGCGCTCACGAGCGGAGTGTCGCGTCGCGCGGCGATCCAGCGCACGCTCCTGCCGGTCATCCTGCAGTGGCTGGCCGACGGCGCCGACCCCGATTATGGCCTCCTCGCGTTCCGCAAGCTCAGCGAGGCTCTCGGCGAGTCCTACTGGTTCCTGCGCATGCTGCGCGATTCGAGCGGTGCCGCAGAGCGGCTCACGAAGGTGCTCGCCGCCTCGCGGTACGTGGGCGGGCTCTTCGAGCGGAATCCGGAGGGTGCGGCCTGGCTCGAGAACGATGAGGAGCTGCGGCCCCGATCACTGGATGCCCTGCTCGAGGAGACGCGAGCCACGGTCGCCCGGCACGACGGCGACACCGATGCTGCGGCGAAAGCCCTGCGCACCGCCCGCCAGCGCGAGATCCTGCGCATCGCACTCTCGGGGATCCTCGACGTGTCCACGATCCAGGAGGTCGGGCGCGGCCTGACCGCGGTCACGACGGCGCTCTTGACGGGAGTGCTCTCGCTGGCGCACCGGCCCGACGACGGCATCGAGTTCGCGATCATCGGCATGGGGCGCTACGGCGGCGGCGAGCTCGGCTTCGGCAGCGACACCGACGTCATCTACGTGTACCGCGACGCGGGTGCGGGGGACCGCGCGCAGGCGACCGCCGAGGGCATCGTGCGCGAGCTCACCCGCCTCACCGAAGATCTGCGGCTGCCGCTCGACCTGGATGCGGACCTGCGGCCGGAGGGCAAGAACGGCCCCCTCGTGCGCTCGCTCGACGCCTACCGTGCCTACTATGACCGCTGGTCGCTCACGTGGGAGGCGCAAGCTCTCTTGCGTGCGCACGCCGTCGCGGGGGAGGAGTCGCTGCGCGAGGACTTCCTCGCCCTCGCCGACACGGTGCGCTACCCGAAGCAGCTTCCGGCCGCGGACGCGCGCGAGGTGCGGCGCATCAAGGCGCGCGTCGAGTCAGAGCGCCTGCCGCAGGCGGCGGACCCGGCGCGGCACGTCAAGCTCGGTCGAGGCTCGCTGAGCGACGTCGAGTGGTTTGTGCAGCTGCTGCAGCTGCAGCACGCCTCCTCAAGGCCGGCGCTCAAGACGACGTCGACACTCGAGGCGCTCGACGCCGTGGTCGCGGAGGGCCTCGTCACGGAGTCTGACGCGGCCCGGCTGCGCGATGCGTGGATCATCGCCTCACGCGTGCGGTCGGCCCTCACGCTATGGCTCAACAAGACGGTCGACGTGCTGCCCGACGACCGACTGCAGCTCGAGGGCATCGCGCGCCTCATGGGATACCCGGCGGGCTGCGCCTCGCAGCTCGAGGAGGACTACTTGCGCCGCACGCGCCTCGCCCGCCAGGTCTTCGAGCGCGGCTTCTACGACGCCTGAGGTGCTCGCGACGCTGTGCGGCGCACGGCGAGGGCTGGAGCGCTACGAGGTGCGGAACGCCACGAGGGCCCCGCTCCACAACGGAACGAGGCCCTCGTGGTGCCGCGGGCGTGGCCCCGGCCGAGTCGGCAAGCTCGTGAGCGTCACTCGAACAGGCCGCCCAGCAGCGGGCCGGTGATAGTCAGCCCCAGCTCAGGGGTGGTGGCGAAGAAGACGAACAGCATCAGTGCAGCGCCAGCCAGGGCGACGTCCTTGAGGAACTGCGTCTGCTCCATCTGCTTGCTCTGCGGGTCGTCGACGTTCCAGAAGTTGTGCATCACCACGGCGGTCGGGACAAGGAAGACCACCAGCAGGAGTGCACCGAGGTCGGCCCAGACCCCTAGCAGCACCATCAGCGCACCCACCACGATCAGCACACCGGTGCCGATGACCGATCCGCGGGCCAACGGCACGCCCTTGCTTTGGGCGTATCCGGCCATCATCTGAATCTGGGTGAAGTGACCCCATCCGCTGCCCAGGAAGAGCACGGCAAACAACAGCCGCCCTATCAGCACTAGCCACTCCATCACGCCATCCTTCCAGCCGGCTCTTCAGCCAGCACGAATCGATTACTATTAGTAATTACGAAGCATAACCCAACTGCGCCACGCTGTAGATGCGGTCCTGACGAGGTGAGTCTCGTCGGCATCCTTGACATGATGCGCCGCGTTCTGTGATGGCGAGGGACCTTCGTACTGTGATGGTGAGGGAAGATGATGGTGGTGAGGGAAGAGTTGGATGCGCGGCACTGCGCAAGGTTCCAGGAGTCGATCGAGTTCCTCGGGCGTCGGTGGACGGCCTCGATCCTGCGCCCCATGTTCTACGGGCCGGTCCGTTTCAGCGACCTGCTCGACGCGGTTCCGCACCTGTCGTCGCGTCTGCTCAGCCAGCGGCTCGAGGAGCTGTGCCGGGCTGGCGTGGTCATCCACCGGCCCAAGGTCGGCTGCCCGCGCTATGAGCTGACCGACATGGGGCGCGAGCTCGAGCACGTCTTCCTCGCGATCGAACGCTGGAACCGCAGCTGGACCGACGCCGAAGCCGAGGTGGCATCGGCCTGACCCGCTCATCAGGCCCGACCCTGCCAGCCGATCCTCGACCAGCCGGCCACCGGAGTCGATGGCGGCGATGCACTCAGCCGCTGTTCGGTCCAGCCCGCGCACCGGCGGGCACCGGCCCCGCACGATCTCTCGCACTCGGAAGCAGCGCTTCCTGGTAGCGAGGCGCGCCCGCCTGCGGCATCCTGTCCCCGCGCGGCCGCGCGGCCGCAGTGAGGAGCCCCGATGGCAACCCTGCTCAACCCCTATCTCGCCTTCGAACACGAAGCGCGCGAGGCGATGAACTCGAGGTGGGCGCCCGACCCGTTCATCGTGACGCCGAGTACGTCGCCGAGCACGTCGAACTCGGCTACGCCGTCACCGCGTACCGGGCACAAGGGGTCACGATCGAGACCGGGCATACCCTTGTCGAGCCCGGCGGGACGCGAGAGAACTTCTACCTCGCCATGACCCGCGGCCGACTCGGCAACACCGCCTACGTCTCGATCAACCGCCCCGACGACGACCACATCCACCCGCCCACCCAGGACACCGCCGCGGTCGCGGCGCGCAAGGTGCTCGCCGGGGTGCTCCAGCACGTCGGCGCGGAACTCGCCGCCCGCCAGATGATCGCCGCCGAGCAGGACACCTGGGGCTCGGTCGCGCACTTCGCCGCCGAGTACGAGACCATCGCCGCCGCCGCACAATAGGGAGGTGGCAAGCCCTCGTGCGCCACCCGACTCACCGAGGCCGAAGCGGACGCGGCCATCGGATCGACCGCGTTTGGCGCGCTCGTCGCCTCACGCCCGCTCGACGATGCGGACGACGTAACCGCGGTGCTCCACGAACGGATGATCCGAGCCCCGACCCGAACGAACGGTGCCGGGCGCGTGCGCCAGCTCGCCACGCCCATCGCCTTACGTGGCGGGCGGTGGCCTCCCCGCGCTCACCAGCTCCGTCCGAAAACCCGTCCGTTTACCGCCCGTAGCCGTCCGTAAACGTCCAGAGATAGTCTGAGCCCCAGACGGCAGATGCCGCCTGGGGCTCAGTAAATTGCTGGGCTCAGAGACCGGAAGTGTGGCTCTGAGGGCCTCCCGGAATCAGACCCCGAAGTACAACTCGTACTCGAACGGGTGTGGGCGCTGCGCGAAGGGGAGGAGCTCCTTCTCGCGCTTGTACTCGATCCACGCCTCGATGACGTCCTTGGTGAAGACGCCACCCTGCAGCAGGAACTCGTGGTCGGCCTCGAGAGCGTCGAGAGCGGCATCCAGCGAGGCGGGCGCCTGCGGAATGCTCTTGGCCTCCTCGGGCGGCAGCTCGTAGAGGTCCTTGTCGACGGGCTCGTGCGGCTCGATCTTGTTGATGATGCCGTCGATGCCGGCCATCATCTGCGCCGCGAAGGCGAGGTACGGGTTGCCCGAGGCGTCCGGCGCGCGGAACTCGATGCGCTTGGCCTTGGGGTTCGTGCCCGTGATGGGGATGCGGATCGCGGCCGAGCGGTTGCCCGCCGAGTACACGAGGTTGACGGGAGCCTCGAAGCCCGGGATGAGGCGGTGGTAGGAGTTCACCGTGGGGTTGGTGAACGCCATGACCGACTTCGCGTGCTTGAGGAGACCGCCGATGTACCAGCGCGCGATGTCGCTGAGGCCGCCGTAGCCCGCCTCGTCGTAGAAGAGCGGCTCGCTGCCGTTCCACAGCGACTGGTGGGTGTGCATGCCCGAGCCGTTGTCGCCCATGAGGGGCTTCGGCATGAAGGTCGCAACCTTGCCCCACTCGAGGGCCGTGTTCTTGACGATGTACTTGAACTTCAGGATGTCGTCAGCTGCGGAGACCATCGTGTCGAACTTGTAGTTGATCTCGCCCTGACCGGCGGTACCGACCTCGTGGTGGCTGCGCTCGACGTCGAGGCCGACCTCGAGGAGCTTCATGACGATGTCGTCGCGCAGGTCGGCGTGCTGGTCGACGGGGGTGACGGGGAAGTAGCCGCCCTTGTACGGGGTCTTGTTGGCGAGGTTTCCTCCCTCTTCCGTGCGCCCGGTGTTCCAGGCGGCCTCGCTCGAGTCGACCTCGTAGTACGACTTGTTCTGCTTCACCTCGTACTTGACGTCGTCGAAGATGTAGAACTCGGCCTCGGGGGCGAAGAACGCCGTGTCGGCGATGCCCGTCGAGGCGAGGAACTTCTCCGCCTTCTTGGCGACCTGGCGCGGGTCGCGACCGTAGATCTCGCCCGTACGGGGGTTGTAGATGTCGAAGATCATGATGAGCGTGCGCTCGGTGCGGAAGGGGTCGACGTAGCACGTCGAGACGTCCGGGATGAGCTGCAGGTCAGACTCGTGGATCGACTGGAAGCCTCGGATGGACGAACCGTCGAAGAGCTGGCCGACGGTGAAGAAGTCCTCGTCGACCGTCGCGGCGGGGATGTTGAAGTGCTGCTGGACACCGGGAAGGTCGGTGAATCGGATGTCGAGGAACTTGACGTCCGTGTCCTTGATGAACTTCAGCACCTCGGAAGAATCACTGAACATGTGACTGATCTCCTGAGCTTTGGTACGGGAAAGGGGCGCGATCGCGCCGTGTCTCAAACCTAGGGGGCAGGGGTTTCCCTGCAGTGTCCCTCATGTTTCGGGGATGTTACGCCGAGCCTGGTTCACCCTGCGAGCACCTTGGGCCCTGGATGCTCAGCCCACCGCCTGCGCGAACGCCTCCGTCGTCTCGGCGAGCGCGCGCATCGAGTCGGGGATGGGCCGGCCCTTCGCGACCATGGACTGCGCCCAGAGCCGCCCGGCGCGATAGCTGGAGCGCACGAGCGGACCCGCGAGCACGCCGAGGAAGCCGATCTCGTCGGCCTCCTGCTTGATCTCGACGAATTCCTCCGGCTTGACCCAGCGGTCGATCGGGTGGTGGCGCGCCGTCGGCCGCAGGTACTGCGTGATGGTGATGATGTCGGTGCCCGCGGCGTGCAGGTCGCGCAGGGCCTGCGAGACCTCCTCGCGCGTCTCGCCCATGCCGAGGATGAGGTTCGACTTCGTGATGAGCCCGTAGTCGCGCGCCTGGGTGATGACGTCGAGCGACCGCTCGTAGCGGAACGCCGGCCGAATGCGCTTGAAGATGCGCGGAACGGTCTCCACGTTGTGCGCGAAGACCTCGGGCCGGGAGTCGAAGACGACGCGCAGCAGGTCCGGGTTACCGCTGAAGTCGGTCGCGAGCAGCTCGACCCCCGTGCCGGGATTGAGCTCGTGGATCTGACGCACCGTCTCGGCGTGCAGCCACGCACCCTCGTCGGGCAGGTCGTCGCGCGCCACGCCCGTCACCGTCGCGTAGCGGAGGTTCATCTCGACGACCGACTCCGCGACGCGACGCGGCTCGTCGGTGTCGTAGTCGGCGGGCTTGCCCGTGTCGATCTGGCAGAAGTCGCAGCGACGCGTGCACTGGCTGCCCCCGATCAGGAAGGTCGCCTCGCGGTCCTCCCAGCACTCGTAGATGTTCGGGCAGCCGGCCTCCTGGCACACGGTGTGCAGCTGCTTCTCACCCACGAGAGCGCGCAGCGCGCTGAACTCGGGGCCCATCCTCGCGGTGGTCTTGATCCACTCGGGCTTCTTCTCGATGGGTGTCGCGGCGTTGCGCACCTCGAGCCGCAGCATCTTGCGACCCTCGGTGGGGGCGTGGGGCAGAGCGGTCATGCAGAAACCTCCTCGGTTCGGCCCACCGTGTCGAGCACGAGCGGGCGGAAATGGTGCTGGACGAGCGGGACGACATCGCCGGGCGTCACGGTGCGGCCGAGCTCGTGGGTGATGCTCGTCACTCCGGCATCGGCGAGCCCGCACGCGATGATCCGGCGGTAGGGCTCGAAGGAGTTGGAGCAGTTGAGAGCGAAGCCGTGCGACGTCACGCCTTGGGCGACGCGGATGCCGATCGCCGCGATCTTGTCGGTGCCGCGCATCCAGACTCCGCTGCGGCCGGGTACGCGATCGGCACCGACGATGCCGAGGTCGCCGAGGACGGCGATGAGCATGCCCTCAAGATGCCGCACGTACGCGACGACGTCGACGGGCTCCCGCAGGTGGACGATGGGGTAGCCGACGAGCTGGCCGGGGCCGTGCCAGGTGATCTTGCCCCCGCGATCCACGTCGATGACGGGCGTGCCGTCCGAGGGCCTCTCGTGGGGCTCGGTGCGCTTGCCCGCTGTGTAGACGCTCTCGTGCTCGAGCAGCATGACGGTATCGGGCGCCCGGCCCTCGACGACGGCGGCGTGCAGGGCACGCTGCTGCTCGAGACCCGACAGGTACGGCACGGAGTTGGCGCTTAGCCCCGTGACGACGTAGTCGATCACGAGGCCAGTGTACGTGCCGCGCTCCGGATCGTCTGCGAGCGGCCTCGCAGGCGAGCCCTCCTAGACTGCTGTCGTGACTCCCGATAGCGAGCTGCCCGACTGGCCGGGCCAGCGACTCGGGCTCCCCGCGAGCGGACCCCGCTCGGTCGCACGCATCGGCCGGCGCCTCGCGGCCATCGCGATCGACTGGGGCATCGCGGTGCTCATCTCGGTCGCGTTCTTCGACTACGACCCGCTCGCGACGCTCGCGGTCTTCGTCGGCATGCAGATCCTGTTCACGGTCGTCGTCAACGCGAGCGTCGGCCACCTGCTGCTCGGGATGCGCGTCGTCCCCATGGCCGGAGGCCTCCTGGGCGTGTGGCGGCCGGTCGTGCGTGCAGCGCTCATCGCGCTCGTGCTGCCCGCGGTCGTCTGGAACGTGGACCAGCGCGGGCTGCATGATCGAGCCGCCGGCACGATCCTGCTGCGTCGCTGACCGGCAGGGTCGTGCTGTCGCCGGTCGGCCCGTGGAGTCAGGCGACTATCGCGGCTGGCGCGGTGCGCGAACCTTCGTCGGATCGATTCCCTTGGGGATCGGCAGGCTCGACGACTTGCTGAGGGAGCTCAGGCGGTTGTTGACGGCGAGCACCTCGGCCTTCGTGAGCGTCTTCTTGTGGCCGTTGAGGGTCTTTGCGAGGCGCTCGAGCTTGGTCGACTCGGCGTCGGGGCCGACGTGGACGAAGTGCACGGGCACGTTCGGCACGATGCGGTTGACGTTGCGCCGCTCGTCCTCGAGCATCCGGCGGGTGCGCGACTGCGGGCCCTCGCCGATGAGCACGACGCCCGGCTTGCCCACGGCGCGGTACACGGCGTCCTGGGTGCGGGGAGAGACCGTGACGGGCATCTCGCTCGCCTGCCAGGCGCGGCGCAGTGACGACTTGAGCACGGCGCCCACGGCGCCCGGCTGACCCTCGATCTGCCGGTACGCGACGCGTTCAGCGCGGCGTCCGAGCACGATGAGGAAGACGAGGAGCCCGCCCATGAGGCCGGCGACCACGTACAGGATGATGCCGATGACGTTGTCGCCGGAGAGCACGATGGCGAGCACGATGCCCGCGGCGAGGGGCAGGACGAAGCCGGCGATCATGAACCACAGCGACGCGGGGTCCATGCGGCGGGTCATGGTGAAGACCTGCCACATCTGCTTCATGCGGCCGGGCTCTTTGGGGGGAGTCGAGGAGGAGGTGCGTGCCATGGTCTCTAGGATAGGGCCCCGCGCTGAGGTTCTCGGCGGCTGCTCCTCCCGATCGATCGTCGACACGGCCCTCCTCCCCACGCAGACGTGCGCGGGTCGGCGCCGCGGCGTGTGTGCTCGACAGTGGGGGAATGGTGTCGAGCGAGCCGACGGCGCAGGTCGCGGGATACACGATCGTGCGCGTGCTCGCGCGCGGCCCTCGGGCCGTCCTCCTGCTCGCGCATCACGATGGGCAGCCGCGCGTGCTGCGCATCGTCGCGGAGGGGCACGACGTGGCTCAGCTGGACGGCGAGATCGACGCTCGCGCTCGGGCGGCCCAGGAGCACGCTGCGACGGTGCTCGATCTCGCGACGATCGACTCCGGCGCACCGGTCGTCGTGCTCGAGCACCTCTCCGGCCCGCGACTCGACGAGCTCCTCGCTGCCCGTAGGGGCGACCTGTCGGCGGGAGAGGCGGTCACGCTCATCGTGCCCGTGCTCGAGGCGGTGGCGTCGGCGCACGATCGCGGGCTCACCTTCGGCGGGCTCACGGCCGAGGGGATCCGGCTCCGGTCCGACGGAGCGCCGGTGATCACCCGGTTCAGTACAGCACGAGCGGGAGCCGTGCTTCCCGCGCACTTCCGAGGCCGCGTCGCCGAGTACGGTGTCGATCGCGACAGCGCCCTGTCTCTCGCCGCGCTCGTGGCGGGCCATGTCGCGGCTCCGTCGGGCGACGATCTCGTGGCGGCGCTCGAGGGCGGCCAGGCGGTCGACCTCGACCCCGGGTTCCGGTCCACGATCGCCGCGCTCTTCGACTGCGCAGAGCCCACTCCGGTGCGCTGCGCTCCGGGCTCACCGCTCGCGGGCGGCACCGGCGTGCGCGACCGTGGTGTGCTGGACCCCCCGGGCGCGGGGGAATCGGGTGCGCGGGCCCCGGGGCCGAATCACGGGGACGTGGCGCCACGGCCGCCCGAGCAGAGTCGGCTCGCCCCGCTCCTTCACCGTCTGGCTCTTCCCGACTCCCTCGTGCAGCCCGTGCTCGCGTTCGAGGCGCGGCTCGCGGCGCTCGGCGCAGCGGTGCGAGTGAGGCCGGGAGGAGGCGTGAAGCCCCGCACCGTCGCGCTCGGCGCTGCTGGCGGCGTCTCGGCGCTTCTTGCGCTGCTGCTCGTGGGCGCCGGAGCCCCTGACGAGGGTCCCGGGGCAACGGGAGCCCCGATCGCCTCCGCCTCGCCGCTCTCGGAGCAGCATGCGCTGCCTGAGGAGCCGACTCCCCACCGGGATGAGGGCGGCGAAGCGCCGGAGCGCCATCTCACTCCGGAACCAGAGCAATGGGTTGACGTCGTGGGCGACCTCGTCGAGCGCTGGCTGAGCTGTCGCGAGCGAGCAGCCGCGGCGACGTGCGCGCACGCGTCGACGCAGCCAGGGTCGTCGGCCGAGGCGGTCCTTCACGCTCCGGGGGAGGGCTCAGTGACCGGTCTGCGGGGGTGGCTCGAGGGCGACCGCGAACTCGTCGTCGTCGAACGCATGGGGGCGGCCGTCATCGTGGATCTCGTCGGGCCGGAGACGACGACGGCCTCGCTCCTGCTGATGAGGAGCGAGGCCGGCTGGCGTCTTCGCGACGTGCTCGTGGAGCCGTCGGGAGGCTAGATGCCTAGGTCGCCGTCGAAGTCCGCCTCTTCGAGGCGCTCCTTGATCGCGGTCAGGAAGCGTGCAGCGTCGGCGCCGTCGATGATGCGGTGATCGTAGGAGAGCGCGAGGTACACCGTCGAGCGCACCGCGATCACGTCGGAGCCTTCGACCGTCATGACGACGGGCTTCTTGGTCACGACACCGGTGCCGAGAATGGCGACCTGCGGAAGGAACACGACGGGGGTGTCGAAGAGAGCGCCGCGCGAGCCCGTGTTCGTGAGCGTGAAGGTGCCGCCCGCGAGCTCGTCGGGCTTGAGCTTGTTGTTGCGCGTGCGCTCGGCGAGGTCGGCGATCTCGCGGGCGAGATCGGCGATCGACAGGTCGCCCGCGTTGCGGATGACGGGGGTCAGGAGCCCGCGCTCGGTGTCCACCGCGATGGAGAGGTTCTCCGACTCCGGGTAGACGATCGTGTCCTCCTCGACCGTCGCGTTGATGATCGGGAAGGCCTGCAGCGCCTCGGTCGTCGCCTTCGCGAAGAACGGCAGGAAGCTGAGCTTGAGGCCGGTCGCCGTGAGGAAGGTGTCCTTCACGGCAGTGCGGAGGGCGGCGACCTTCGTGACATCGACCTCGACGACGGTCGTGAGCTGCGCGGTCGACTGCATCGAGACGACGGCCCGCTCGGCGATGACCTTGCGCAGGCGCGACATGGACTCGCTCGTGCCGCGCAGCGGTGAGGCCTCGAGGGGCTTCCGCGTGGGCGCGCTCGCGGTCGCCGCGCCGCCACTCTGGGCGGCGTCGAGCACATCCTGCTTGCGGATGCGCCCGCCGACGCCGGTACCCGAGACGGTGGAGAGGTCGACGCCGCGCTCCTGAGCGAGCTTGCGCACGAGCGGCGTGATGTAGCCCGCGGCGCTCGCGTCAGGTGCACTGCCCTGTGCCGGTGCAGAGGGCTCTGCGGGTGCGGAGGGCTCGGCAGGAGCGCTCGGCTCGGCGGGCGCCGACTGCTGGGCCGGGGCAGACGGTGCAGCCGGGGCGGACGGCTCGGCGGGTGCGGAGGGCTCGGCGGAAGCGGAGGGCTCGGCGGGAGCGGAGGGCTCGGCCGGAGCGGAGGGCTCCGCCGGGGCGGACGGCTCAGTGGGTGCGGATGGCTCAGCAGGTGCGCTGGGCTCCGGCGGGGCGGAGGGCTCGGCGGGAGCGGATGCGGCTGGTGCCGACTCTGCAGGCGCGGAGCCGCCCCCCTCGCCGTCACCGATGCGCACGAGCGCCGTACCCACCTCGACGGTCTCATCCTCGGCGACGAGGATCTCTTCGACCACGCCAGCGATGGGGGAGGGGATCTCCGTGTCGACCTTGTCGGTCGACACCTCGAGCAAGGGCTCGTCGACCTCGACGCGGTCTCCCACGTTCTTCAACCATCGGGTGACCGTGCCCTCGGTGACGCTCTCGCCGAGCGCCGGGAGGTTGACGGATTCGCTCATCAGTAGTTGCTCCTTCGAAGCCTTGAGTGTCTTTAGCCTAGTGACCGGTCTGCGGTTCAGGCGCTGTGCAGGGGCTTGCCCGCGAGGGCGAGGAATGCCTCGCCGAGGGCCTCGTTCTGCGTGGGGTGCGCGTGCAGCAGCGGAGCGATGTCCTCGGGGTACGCGTCCCAGTTGACGATGAGCTGCGCTTCACCGATCTGCTCGCCCACGCGGGCGCCGATCATGTGCACGCCGACGACGGGGCCGTCCTTCACGCGGATGACCTTGATGATGCCGGAGGTCTCGAGAATGTGGCTCTTGCCGTTCCCGGCCAGGTTGTAGTCGTAGCTCGCGATGGCGTCGTCCCCATGCACCTCCTTGGCCTTCGCCTCGGTGAGGCCGACGGAGGCGACCTCGGGCTCGCTGTACGTGACCTTGGGCACGGTGACGTCGTCGATCACGACGGGCTTGAGCCCTGCGAGCTCCTCGGCCACGAAGATGCCGTGCTGGAAGCCTCGGTGGGCGAGCTGCAGACCGGGAACGATGTCGCCGACCGCGTACAGGCCCGGGATGCTCGTCTCGAGTCGCTCGTTGGTGAGCACGAAGCCGCGATCCATCGTGACCCCGACCTCCTCGAAGCCGAGGCCCGCGGTCGAGGGGCCGCGGCCGACGGCCACGAGCAGGATGTCCGCCTCGATCGTCGTGCCGTCGTCAAGCGTCACGACCACGCCGTTGTCATCCTGCGTCACGCCCTGGAATCGCTTGCCGAGCGTGAACTCGATGCCGCGCTTGCGGTAGGCGCGCTCGAAGAGCTTCGAGATCGCCTCGTCCTCCATGGGCACCAGGTGCGGCAGCGCCTCGATGATGTGAACCTCGGCACCGAAGGAGCGCCAGACGCTCGAGAACTCGACGCCGATGACGCCGCCGCCGAGGACGGCGACCTTCTTCGGCACGTGGTCGAGCTGGAGTGCCTGCTCGGAGGTGATGACGCGCCCGCCGATCTCGAGCCCGGGCAGGGTGCGCGAGTAGGAGCCGGTCGCGAGGACGACGTTCTTGCCCGTGATCGTGTCGTCGCCGACCTCCACCGTCGTCGGGGAGGTCAGTCGACCCTCGCCCTCGAAGGTCGTGATGCCGCGCGCCTTGATGAGGCCCTGGAGTCCCTTGTGCTTGCTCGAGACGATCGATTCGCGGTACTTGGTGACGCCGGGAATGTCGATGCCCTCGAGGGTCGCGTTAATGCCGAACTGCGCGGAGTCCCTCGCCGCGTCGGCGATCTCGGCGGCGTGCAGCAGGGCCTTCGTCGGAATGCACCCGACGTGCAGGCACGTGCCGCCCACCTTGTTCTTCTCGATGAGGCCGACGCTCATGCCGAGCTGGCTGGCGCGCAGCGCGGCGGCATAGCCCCCGCTCCCGGCTCCGAGGACGACAAGGTCAAAATTCTGGTCCGACACCGGCAGGTACTCCCTCAATGATCAGGATTCTCGTGCGGAGGCCGACAAAAGAGTGTCGAGCGCCGGCCCGAGGCAGCGGGCGCAACTCTCGCGCCCGGGTGTCGAGCCTACTACTTGGCGGCGTAGGACTCTGCGAGGGCGATCAGCAGACGCACGGCTACACCCGACGGCCCCTTGGGCGTGTAGCCGTACGCGCCGGATCCGTTGTTGGCCGCGCCCGCGATATCGAGGTGGGCCCACGGGATGACCGGCGCGTCCTCCTCGTCGCTCGCGCGCCCGACGAACTCGCGCAGGAACACACCGGCCAGGAGCATGCCCGCCGCCGTGTTGCCCGGCTTCGCGTTGGCGATGTCGGCGACCTCGGTCGCGAGCAGCGGTCGCAGCTCGGCCGGCAGCGGCATGGGCCAGACGAGCTCGCCCGTGGCACTCGCCGCGCGCTGGACGCGCTCGATGAGCTCCTCATCACCCATGACGCCGGCGTAGCGCTCCCCGAGTGCGACCCGTGCGGCTCCCGTGAGCGTGGCGACGTCGATGATGGCGTCGGGGTGCTCCTCGCTCGCGCGCACGATGCCGTCGGCGAGCACGAGACGGCCCTCCGCATCGGTGTTGAGCACCTCGACGGTCTTGCCCCCGCGCATCGTGAGCACGTCGTTCGGGCGGATCGCCGTCGACGACGGAAGGTTCTCGGCGAGGCACAGCCACGCGGTCATGCGCAGCGGCACGCCGAGGCGGGCCGCTGCGATGATCGTGGCGAGCACCGTCGCGGCCCCCGTCATGTCGTACTTCATGCCCACCATCGAGGCGGCAGGCTTGAGCGACAGTCCGCCCGAGTCGAAGGTAATGCCTTTGCCGACGAGGGCGAGGTGCGGGGCATCCTCACCGGCGCGGTAGCGCACCGCGAGCAGTCTGGGGGGCCGGGAGGATCCCTGGCCGACGCCGAGGATGCCGCCGTAGCCGCCCTCGCGCAGCTCGTCGACGCCCCACTCCTCGAGCTCGAGGTCGAGGCCGTCGGTGAGCTCGCGGGCGCGCTCCACGAAGCTCGCGGGGTAGAGGTCGTTCGGCGGCTGGTTGACGAGATCGCGCACGATCGTGACGGCTTCCGAGGTGATGGCGGCGCGCTCGGCGGCCTCGTTCGCTCCCGGCACGCTCGTGACGACGGTCACCTCGGTGAGAGTGGATGCTGGCGCCGTCGCTGTCCGAGCGACGTACTTGTATCCGCCGAGAGCGGCACCCTCGAGCACCGCCTGGGTGTCGTCGAGGGTCTCGGTGGGAAGGGCGAGCGCGAGGCGGGCGGCATCGCTTGCGGCGCGCGCGGCCGACCCAGCGGCGGATCGCAGCGAGTCGGGGGTGGGCGCGGTACTGCCCAGGCCGACGAGCAGCACGCTGCGGGCCGACACGCCCTCGGGAGACGAGAGGCGCTGGGTGGTGTCCACGGCCCCTGTGACGCCGACCGCCGTCAAGTGGTCCGTGCTGAGTGTGGATCCGCCGAGGGGCGACTCGCCCGCGAGGCGAGGGCCGTCCGCGGTAGCGAGCACCCCCACCACGAGCACGTCGGCGTCGAGATCGGCGGGGGAGAGGTCGGTCGTGGAGAGCGTGGGGGAGGGCATCCGGCCATGGTATCGACGCAGCCGGGGCTCTCCTGGACGCGGTGGTCGGGGTGTTCGCTCAGGGCGCTCGCCCGTGGTGCCGGGCGTTCAGGGCGCCGCCCTACCATGGAGGCATGCGATCGCCGGACGAGCTCTACACCGTCATCCTGCGGGAGGACGAGGTGCCTGCCGGGCTGCCGCTCGTCGTCGGGCTCACCGGCTTCGCGGACGCCGGCGGTGCCGTGGGCCAGGTCTCCGAGTACCTCGTCGACGAGCTGAGTCATCGCGACGTCGTCGTGTTCGACAACGACGAGCTGCTGGACTACCGCGCCAGGCGACCCGTGCTGTTCTTCGACGAGACCCGGCTGACAGAGTTCCGCAAGCCCTCGCTCGCCCTGCGACTCGCGCAGGACGACGTCGGCTCGCCCTTCCTCCTCCTCACCGGCTACGAGCCCGACTTCCAGTGGGAGCGGTTCACGCAGGCGGTCGAGCAGCTCATCGCGCGGTACGGCATCGCGTCGACGACATGGGTGCACGCGATCCCCATGCCCGTGCCGCACACGCGGCCCATCGGCGTGACCGTCAGCGGCAATCGGGAGGACCTCATCGAGACCCTCTCCGTGTGGCGACCGCGCACGCAGGTTCCCGGCAACGCGCTGCACCTCCTCGAGTACCGGCTCACCGAGAGCGACCACCCGCTCGCCGGGTTCGTCCTCCTCGTGCCGCACTACTTGGCCGACACCGAGTTCCCGTCCGCGGCGGTGACGGCGCTCGAGAGCATCACGGCCGCCACGGGCCTGCTCTTCCCCACGGACCAGCTGCGGGAGGACGGGCGCGAGTTCCTCGCCAAGATCGAGGGCCAGGTGGAGGGCAACGCCGAACTCGCGCGTATGGTCGGCACGCTCGAGGAGCGTCATGACAGCTATATGGAGGACAACCCGCTGCGGTCACCGCTCATGGACGAGGACGGCGAACTGCCCACTGCCGACTCGATCGCGGCCGAGCTCGAGAAGTTCCTCGCGTTCCGTCGCGGCAGCGACGACGACCGCGGCGACCGCTGACGCGGTCGCTCCGCACGGTGGCGTGACCCGCCGACTCTAGGCTGTCGGTGTGGATTCCCGCCGCGCGATCGTCGTCCTCGTCATCGCGTGCCTCGCCTACGTCGTCGCGATCCTCCAACGCACCTCGATCGGCGTCGTCGGTGTCGACGCGACGACGCGGTTCTCGATCGACGCGACCGCGCTCTCCACCCTCGCCGTCCTTCAGCTCGGCGTCTACGCATCTCTGCAGATTCCGGTCGGTGTGCTCATCGATCGCTTCGGCCCCCGCGTGCTCATCGTCGCCGGCGCCCTGTCTATGGCGCTCGGGCAGGCCGCGGTGGGTCTCGCGAGCGATCTGGGGCTCGCGGTCGTCGGCCGTGTACTCGTCGGGGCCGGCGACGCGATGACGTTCCTGTCAGTACTGCGGCTGCTGGGCGCGTGGTTCTCACCGCGGCGACTGCCTCAGCTGCAGCAGTGGGTGGGAACCCTCGGGCAGTCCGGCCAGCTGCTCTCAGCCGTTCCCTTCGCGGGTCTCCTCGGGCTGGCAGGCTGGACCACGGCCTTCCTCTCTGCGGCCTCGCTCTCGCTCCTTGCGGGCCTGCTCGTGACCGTGGCTGTCCGGGACGCGCCGTCCGGCCACGTCGATGAGCGCGCGCTCACGGTGCGTATCGCGTTCACGCGGCTGGCGGAGGCGCTTCGCCGGCCTGGCACACGACTGGGGTTCTGGGCGCACGCGGTCACGCAGTCCTCGCCCACCATGTTCGTGCTGCTGTGGGGCTATCCGTTCCTGTCGGTAGGGCTCGGGTACAGTCGCGAGGTGACGGGCTGGCTTCTCGGACTCATCGTCCTGGCAGGGGCACTCGCGGGGCCGGTCATCGGGTTGCTCTCCGCACGATTCCCGCTGCGCCGGTCGAGCATCGTGCTCGGCATCGTGGCGATGACCGCGATCGCGTGGGCTGCGCTGCTGCGCCCCGAGAACCCGCCACCTCTGCCCGCGGTCATCGTCTTCCTCACGATCCTCGCCGTGGGCGGACCCGGGTCGCTCATCGGCTTCGACTTCGCGCGCACCTTCAACCCGTCAGCCAGTCACGGCGCGGCCACGGGCTTCGTGAACGTCGGTGGGTTCGTGACGACTCTCGTGCTCGTGCTCGTCGTGGGCCTCGCGCTCGACGCCGTGAGCGGTGGGACGACGCCGGCGGAGCTGTACGCCTGGCAGAACTGGCGTGTCGCGTTCGCCGTGCAGTACCCGATCATCGGCCTCGCGGTCATCGGTCTCATCGCCGCCCGGCGTCGGACGCGGCGGAGGCTCGTCGAGGAGGAGGGCATCGCGGTCGCGCCGCTGTGGACGGCGCTCGTCGTGAACTGGCGTCGGCGTGGCGGCCGGAGGCGCGGCTGAGTGCACGATGGTCGGGCCGGGCCCCGGCGCGTGCAATAATAAGTCCTCACGACCCAGTCGGTCGACGAAGCATCCCAGAGGCCCTGAGCTTCTCGAGGAGTTCGCGACTTGACATGGGTCGTTGTACTGCCCGGAGAACGCGGAAAGAAGGGGCCCATGGCTACCCGAACAACCACCACGCCCGCGAAGAAGAAGTCCGCCTCGTCGTCCGACGACGCGAAGACCACGACTGCGACGAAGGCTGCTGCCACGAAGGCTGCTGCCACGAAGGCGCCTGCCAAGAAGGCGCCGGCGAAGAAGGCTGCCGCTCCCGCGAGCACCGCGACGAAGACCGCTGCGACGAAGAGCTCTGCGCCCAAGGACCCCGCGGCGAAGACCGCATCCGCGGCCACCAAGAAGCCTGCCGCCTCGAAGGCCTCCGGTGCGACGACCACCAAGCCTTCGCGTACCAAGAAGGCCACGTCTGCGGCTGGCTCCTCGGCGGGCTCGGATGACGACGAGGAGGAGACTTCGACGGCTGCCGTGGCAGACAGCACGGACGCTCCCGAGAGCGCGGACGATACGGGCGATGCCGAGGAGGGCGCGGACGACGACGGCGACAAGGCCGCTGCGGGCCCGCTGCCGACCGGCGCGATCGTGCTCAGCAACACTGAGGACGACGAGGTGCCGGTCTACTCGACGACCATCACGGGTGCGACCGCGGACCCCGTCAAGGACTACCTCAAGCAGATCGGCAAGGTTCCCCTCCTCAACGCCGCGGAAGAGGTCGAGCTCGCCATGCGCATCGAGGCCGGACTCTTCGCCGAGGAGAAGCTCTCCTCCATGACGGAGAAGGAGAAGCGCACGGCGGCGGGGCGCGACCTCGCCTGGGTCGCCCGGGATGGTCAGCGGGCCAAGAACCACCTGCTGGGCGCCAACCTCCGCCTCGTCGTCTCCCTGGCCAAGCGCTACACCGGCCGCGGCATGCAGTTCCTGGACCTCATCCAAGAGGGCAACCTGGGCCTCATCCGCGCCGTCGAGAAGTTCGACTACACCAAGGGCTTCAAGTTCTCGACCTATGCGACGTGGTGGATCCGCCAGGCGATCACGCGCGCGATGGCCGACCAGGCGCGCACCATCCGCATCCCCGTTCACATGGTCGAGGTCATCAACAAGCTCGCCAGGGTGCAGCGCCAGATGCTGCAGGATCTCGGTCGAGAGCCCACCCCGGAGGAGCTGAGCCGGGAGCTCGACATGACCCCCGAGAAGGTCATCGAGGTGCAGAAGTACGGCCGCGAGCCGATCTCGCTGCACACGCCCCTCGGTGAGGACGGCGACAGCGAGTTCGGTGACCTCATCGAGGACACCGAGGCGGTCGTGCCGGCCGACGCAGTCGGCTTCACGATGCTGCAGAAGCAGCTCGAGAGCCTCCTCGACTCCCTCTCGGAGCGCGAGGCTGGGGTCATCCGCATGCGCTTCGGTCTCGGAGACGGCATGCCGAAGACGCTTGACCAGATCGGGGACACCTTCGGCGTGACGCGTGAGCGCATTCGCCAGATAGAGTCCAAGACCATGGCGAAGCTGCGCCACCCCTCGCGCTCGCAGGCACTGCGCGACTACCTCGAATAGGAAGCGCGACTCCATGGCAGGCGAACCCAACGAGGGCAAGGCGCTCGACGTCGATGTGGCCGGGCAGCGCGTGCGGCGCATCCCGATCAAGACGCACGTCGTGACGACGGACGACGACATCGTCGAGGTTGTCACGCGCTATGCGAGCCCGGTGATCGAGCCTGGCGATCTTCTCTTCGTGACCGAGAAGATCGTGGCCATCGCGCAGGGTCGTTCCTACGCGGTCGACTCGATCGAGGCTCGCCCGCTCGCGCACTGGCTTTCGCGGCGCGTGACGAAGACCTCGCACGGCATTGGCCTCGGGATACCCGAGACCATGGAAATGGCACTGCGCGAGTGCGGCACGCCGCGCATCGTGTTCGCCGCCGGCGTGGCCGCCGTCACGAAGGCCCTCGGACGACGGGGCGACTTCTACCGCATCGCGGGGTCCAAGGCCCGCGGCATCGACGGACCCACGTCGGGCACGATTCCTCCCTACAACACGCAGGTCGTGCTCGTACCGGAGAGACCTCGCCAGGTCGCGCGCGACCTCCAAGAGGCTCTGGCGACCGTCGCACCCGTAGATGTCGCCGTGGTCGACATCAACGACTTCGGCGGCAACATTCTGGGGTCGACCCTCGACGCGGCGGGGGAGCGTCGCCTCGTGAGCATCCTCGCCGACAATCCGCTCGGTCAGGGGCACCAGAGCACGCCACTCGGCGTCGTCCGCTTCGTCAGTGCTTAGGAGCCGATCGGCCTAGAAGCCGATCGCCTCGCGGTACACCGGCAGCAGGCCCGTGCGCACGCCCGTCGCCGTCGGCTTGAGCTGGAACACGCCGGTGTTGTAGTTGCCCTCCACGACGACGGGGCCCTCCGGTGTGATCGCGATGTCCCAGCCGACGTAGGGGATCTCCGGCACCTCGCGAGCGAGGGAGTCGGCGAGCCGTCCGACCGCATCCCACTGGGGAACCTGGAAGCCGAGGATCGAGGCTCCCGTGAGGGGGTGCACGCTGAAGACTCCGCCGAACTCGTCGAAGGCGGGGTACCGGGCGACGCCGTCGGCGTCGAGGATCGTGTACATGCCGCCGCCGCTGAAGTTGTCGATGTCGCCGCCGTTGCCCATCTTGAGCACGCGCACGAGCGTGCGCACCTCGTCGCCGTCGCGGAAGGTGACGATTCTCAGGGTGTTGACGCTCGTGGGGCACAACCGGGCCATCTCGGCGTCCTGCGTGAGGAACTCCTCGAGGAGGAACTGACGGCGCTCGAGGCGTGCACGGCGGAACTCGGCCGGGTCCGAGAGGGCGACGGCCGTGTCGAAGGACTCCACGCCGTCGCCACCCAGACTGTCGGGAACCTTCGCCATGACGCGGTCGTGAGACCGGAGGAACGCGCCGAGCGCGTCATCGCTCGCCGTTCGCAGATCGAGCCACGCCCGGCCGATGTAGTCAGCGAAGCGGACGTTGAAGAGCGACTTGTCGCTGAACTGCGGTCGATGCTCGACCGCGTTGAGCTTCTGGGCGAGGTGGTTCGACTTCGGGTGCGTCATGAACGTGCGCCGCTCGCGCCGGTTCAGCGCGTGGAAGTCCCAGTCGAAGTAGTCCTGGAAGGCAGCCTCGTGCCGCACCGCGCACCACAGCATGTCGAGCGCGATGAGCGGTCGAGCGCGCCCCGTGCTGCGGGAGAGCTGTTCCGAGAGAGTCGCGAGCTTGCTCGATCGGACCGCCCGCGCCCTTGCCGCCAGGTAGCGTGCACGGCGCGCCAACCCGAGGGATGCCGCCACTCAGGCGTCGTTCTCGTCGTGCAGCCGGCTCGACTCGTCGTGCCAGGCGAGGGCGGAGCCGACGAGCTTCTCCTTGAAGCGCGAGGCGTGGTGAGCGCAGAACAGCAGCTCACCCGTCGCCAGAGTCACGCGCACGTACGCCTGCGCGCCGCAGCTGTCGCAGCGGTCGAGCCCCGTCAGGGGTGCGGTCGACGCGAGGTTCGGGCTCTCGGTGGTGATCTGCGTCATGGTGTGCCTCGTGCCTTCCCTCATCAAGTCGAGTCGCTTCTCATCGGATCGCTCGGGTGTTCGGACGATCGTCGAGTCGGTCGATGCTCCATTGCACCACACGCATGCCTGCACCTCGTGACAATGCGCTCCCATTTCGCTGAACGCGAAGACCCCGGCGGCGCGCGCGAGCCTGAGCGGTGTGGCGACGAGACCGCTCAGGGTGCGCGGAATAGGCTGACGGCGGTCGCGGCAGTCCTGCTCGACCGACCGTGTTCCCAGCAACGATCTCGCGAGGCGCTTTCCGTGGCCAGTTCCGACTACTCCGCTCGTCATCTCTCCGTGCTCGAGGGTCTCGAAGCCGTCCGCAAGCGCCCGGGCATGTACATCGGCTCGACGGACTCCCGTGGTCTCATGCACTGCCTGTGGGAGATCATCGACAACTCGGTGGACGAGGCGCTCGGCGGCCACGGGTCGACGATCGACCTCGTGCTGCACCCCGACGGCAGCGTCGAGGTGCGCGACAAAGCGCGCGGCATCCCCGTCGACATCGAGCCTCGCACGGGGCTGAGCGGCGTCGAGGTCGTCTTCACCAAGCTGCACGCCGGCGGCAAGTTCGGCGGGGGATCGTACGCCGCATCCGGTGGCCTGCACGGGGTGGGCGCCTCGGTCGTCAATGCGCTCTCGGAGCGGCTCGACGTCGAGGTCGATCGTGACGGCAAGACGTGGGCGATGTCGTTCCACCGCGGCGAGCCGGGCGTGTTCGACGACGGGCCGGAAGGTCCGCGCCCCGACGCCCCGTTCAGCCCCTTCGTCTCTGGCAGCGAGCTGCGCGTCGTGGGCAAGGTGGCGAAGGCGGTCACCGGCACGCGCATCCGCTACTGGGCCGACCCGCAGGTCTTCACGAAGGGTGCCGACTTCCTCACGGATGAGCTCATGTCGCGCGTGCGGCAGACGGCGTTCCTCGTGCCCGGCATCACGCTCACCGTGCGCGACGAGCGGCCGGAGGCGCCGGTCACCGAGTCCTTCCACTTCTCGGGAGGCATCAGCGAGTACGCCGACTACCTCGCTCCGGATGCTGCGCTCACGGATACGTGGCGCATCACCGGCAGCGGCACGTTCAGCGAGACGGTGCCCGTGCTCGACTCGATGGGGCACATGACGCCGACCGAGCTCGAGCGCGAGTGCGTCGTCGACATCGCGCTGCGCTGGGGCACCGGCTATGACACGACCTTCCGCAGCTTCGTCAACATCATTGCGACTCCCAAGGGCGGCAGCCACCAGCTCGGTTTCGAGCAGGGACTGCTGAAGTTCCTCCGGGCCGAGGTCGAGAAGAACGCGCGCCGACTCAAAGCGGGCAACGACAAGCTCGAGAAGGACGACATCCTCGCGGGCCTCACGGCCGTCCTCACCGTCCGGATTCCCGAACCGCAGTTCGAGGGTCAGACGAAGGAGGTGCTCGGTACTCCCGCTGCGCGCGCGATCGTCGCGAAGGTCATCACCGAATCGCTCGCGGAGCGCTTCCGCTCGAGCAAGCGAGACGACAAGGCCCAGACGGGCCTCGTGCTCGAGAAGGTCGTCTCCGAAATGAAGAGTCGCATCTCGGCTCGAGCGCACAAGGAGACGCAGCGTCGCAAGAACGCGCTTGAGAACTCCTCGCTGCCGGCGAAGCTCGTCGACTGCCGCTCGAGCGACGTCGAGCAGAGCGAGCTGTTCATCGTCGAGGGCGACAGCGCTCTCGGCACGGCGAAGCTCGGGCGCGACAGCGAGTTCCAGGCTCTCCTGCCCATTCGAGGCAAGATCCTCAACGTGCAGAAGGCCTCGGTGAGCGACATGCTCTCCAACGCGGAGTGCGCGTCGATCATCCAGGTCATCGGCGCGGGATCGGGCCGCACCTTCGACCTCGCGTCGGCGCGCTACGGCAAAGTCATCATCATGGCTGACGCTGACGTCGACGGCGCCCACATCCGCACTCTCCTGCTCACGCTCTTCTTCCGCTACATGCGGCCCATGATCGACGAGGGGCGGGTCTTCTCGGCCGTGCCCCCGCTGCACCGCGTCGTCGTCATGAACCCGGGGTCGAAGCCCAACGAGACGGTGTACACGTACAGCGAGAAAGAGCTCGACGGCGTGCTCGCGGCACTCAAGAAGGCCGGCAAGCGCTACCAGGATCCGATCCAGCGCTACAAGGGCCTCGGTGAGATGGACGCCGATCAGCTCGCGGACACGACCATGAGCCGCCGGCACCGCACGCTGCGCCGGGTGCGCGTGACCGATGCCGAGGCGGCCTCGCGCATGTTCGAGCTGCTCATGGGCAACGAGGTGGCACCGCGCAAGGACTTCATCATCGCCGGGCAGGGTCTCGACCGAGACCGCATCGACGTCTGACGGGCACCGTGGCCGAGCGCTCGGCGTGAGCCCAGCATCCGCCCGCCCCGGAGACCCCGCCCCGGAGACCCCGCGGAAGTATCTCCACAATTCAGGAGACCGCGCTCTGCAAGCCCCGCGACACGCCCGGGCCGACCCCCTGAGGGGAATCCCGCGATCACCACTCCTGAATTGTGGAGATCGGGATGCTCGGCGCGGGCCGAGCGGCGGATCGCAGCAGCGCGGGCTAGGCGACCGGGCGACCGACCGAGCCGATGACGGCGTCGAGCGGGGTGCCGGAGCCGTCGCGGCGGGAGCCTCCCTCGGGCAGTGCGCGCTGGGATCCGTCGGAGCCGACGGCGAGCGGGTCGGAACCCACCCAGGCGAGCTGCAGGGCATCCTCGCCCTTGAGGAAGGCGTGGCAGCGCACGCCGCCCGTCGCGCGGCCCTTGCCGGGGAACTCGGCGAAGGCCGACACCTTCGCGCGACCCGGGTCGGTGCCGGCGATCGTCTGGGTAGATCCACTGATCGTGACGACCTGCGCCCCGGCCGGGTCGATCGCGCCGAAGAAGATGACGCGCGCACCTGCGCCGAGCTTCATGCCCGTCATACCGCCCGCGGCGGCGCCCTGCGGACGCACGCTCGCGGCGCTGAAGTGCAGCAGCTGGGCTGCCGAGCTGACGAACACGAGCTCCGCAGAGTCGTCGGCTGGCGCGGCGCCCACGAGTTCGTCACCCGCCTTGAGGCCGATCACCTCGCCTTCGGGACGGCTCGGCAGCGACCCTGGCGCGAGGCGCTTGACCACGCCGTCCCGGGTGCCGAGCGCGAGCGGCGTGCTGCTCGCGGGATCCGCGATCGCGACGATGCGCTCCTTCGCGTCGGTCAGGCCGACGTAGTCGCGCAGCTTGGCGCCCGCGGCGAGCTGAACCGAGTTCGGGGGCACGCTCGGCAGGTCGACGGGCGTGAAGCGCACGAAGCGACCGCGGCTCGTGAGGGCGACGAGCTCGCCGCGCGTGGTGGAGTCGAGTGAGACCTGCACGGCATCGTGCTTGCTGCGGCGGGTGGGTCGGGTCACCGTCACGCCCTCGGCGAGGTCGACGCGCACGGCACGGCCGGTCGTCGAGAGCAGGACTCGGCACGGGGAGTCGGCGATCTCGAGCGAGACCGCCGAGGCGCCTCGACCGCGCGTGGTGGCGACCGACGGCGCGGCCTCGGTGAGGAGAGTTCGGCGCGGCGTGCCGAAGCGCTCGGCGGTGGCATCGAGCTCCTCGCCGACGACGGCGCGCACGCGAGCGGGGTCAGCGAGCAGTGCCTCGAGCTCGGCGATCTCGGCGCGCAGCTGATCGCGCTCGGCCTCGAGCTCGATGCGGCTGAACTTGGTGAGCCGCCGCAGCCGCAGCTCGAGGATGTACTCGCTCTGCACCTGCGAGAGGTCGAACACCTCCATGAGGCGCGTGCGCGCGGTGTCGGCGTCATCGGAGGAGCGGATGACCTGGATGACCTCGTCGATGTCGAGGATCGCGATGAGCAGGCCCTCCACGAGGTGCAGGCGCTCGCGTCGCCGGTCGAGACGGTAGCGGCTGCGCCGCGTGACGACCTCGATGCGGTGGTCGACGTAGACCTGCAGGAGCTCCTTGAGCCCGAGGGTCTTCGGCGATCCGTCGACGAGGGCGACGGCGTTGATCGAGAAGCCGTCTTCGAGCGGGGTGTAGCGGTAGAGCTGCTCGAGTACGGCCTGGGGGCTGAACCCCGTCTTGATGCCGATCACGAGCCGCAGGCCGTTGCGCCGGTCGGTGAGGTCGGTGACATCGCTGATGCCAGCGAGCTTCTTCGACTGCACGCCGTCCTTGATCTTCTCGATGACCTTTTCGGGCCCGACGAGGTAGGGCAGCTCGGTGACGACGATGCCGGTCTTGCGTGCCGTCACCGGCTCGATCGAGACCTTCGCACGCGTCTTGAAGCTGCCGCGCCCCGTCGCATAGGCATCGCGCACGCCGTCGAGGCCGAGGATCGTGCCCCCCGTCGGCAGATCCGGCCCGGGAACGAAGGCCATGAGGTCGTCGAGGCTCGCGTCGGGGTGGTCGAGCAGGTGGTGGGCAGCGGCAGAGACCTCGATGAGGTTGTGCGGCACCATGTTGGTCGCCATGCCGACGGCGATGCCGCTCGCGCCGTTCACGAGCAGATTGGGGAATGCGGCGGGCAGCACGGCCGGCTGGGTGAGCTGATTGTCGTAGTTGGGCACGAAGTCCACGACGTCCTCATCGAGGCTGTCGACCATCGCGAGGGCTTCCGCGCGCAGCCGCGCCTCGGTGTAGCGCGCGGCCGCGGGACCGTCGTCGAGGGAGCCGAAGTTGCCGTGGCCGTCGACGAAGGGCACGCGCATCGTGAAGTCCTGCGCGAGCCGCACGAGGGCGTCGTAGATGGCGGTGTCGCCGTGGGGGTGCAGCTTGCCCATGACCTCCCCGACGACGCGCGCCGACTTCACGTGACCCCGGTCGGGTCGCAGGCCCATCTCGGCCATCTGGTAGAGGATGCGACGCTGCACGGGCTTGAGCCCGTCGCGGGCGTCGGGCAGCGCGCGCGAGTAGATGACGCTGTAGGCGTATTCCAGGAACGAGCCCTGCATCTCGTCGGCGAGCTCGATGTCGTCGATGCGTTCGCCGTCGGGGAGGGGCTCGATCCCGCTCGGAAGGGTGGGGGATGGCGGAGTCATAGGATGGCGCCCATGCTACCGGCGCCTCGCTCCGATGCGGCGTCACTCGCCGACGTGTTGTCGGGTGCTCTCGCCTCGCTCACCGCACAGCCTTCGCGGCTCGCCCTGCCCGCGGCGCGCTCTGCCGCGGTGCTGCTCGCCGATGGCCTCGGGATGTCTGCCCTCCGCGCGCGCGCGGGCCATGCCCGGCGCCTCCTGGCCGCCATCCCACCCCGCGGGGGAGCCATCGACGCGGGCTTCCCGACGACGACCGCGTCGGCGTTGGCCTCGCTCACGACCGGCCTCGCCTCGGGTCGGCACGGCATGGTCGGCTACACCGTGCGCGATCCGCAGCGTGACGGAGTCGTGCAGCAACTCGGCCAATGGCCGTCCGATCTCGACCCGGTGCAGTGGCAGCCGCACACCACCCTCTTCGAGTCGGCCAGGGCGGCCGGCATCGACGCCGTCGTCGTCGCCGCCTCCCGCTACCGGGATACCGCGTTCACCGACGCCGTACTGCGCGGCGCGCGGTTCGTCATCGCGCCCACGATCGCCGAGCGCGTCGAGGCGACGATCGACCTGCTGGCCGGCGCTGAGCCCACGCTCGTCTACACGTACGTCCCGGAGCTCGACATGGCCGGTCACGCCTCCGGTGCCGAGTCGACCGCGTGGCTCTCGGCTCTCGAACAGCTCGATGCGGCTCTGGATGCTCTGACACGGCTTCCTCGCGGCACAGGCGCCCTGCTCACGGCCGACCACGGGATGATCGATGTGCCCGCCCACGCGAGGCTCGTCGTGCCCGCTGCGAGCGAGCTCTGGCGGGGAGTGCGCCACGTGGCGGGGGAGCCGCGGTGCCTGCAGCTGCACGTGGAGTCCGAGGGCGAGCTCGGCGGAGTGCTCGAGCGCTGGCGCGACGCGGAGAGCGGGCGCGCCTGGGTCGTGTCACGCGACGAGGCGATTGCCGCCGGATGGTTCGGCGGGCCTGTCGACGATCGGGTGCTCCCGCGCATCGGCGATGTCCTCGTGGCTGCTCGCGCGCGCATCGCGTACTACGACGAGCGACAGGCGACACCCCGCGCCCTCGCCATGGTGGGCCAGCACGGCTCGCTGTCACCCGAGGAGATGCGCATCCCTCTCGCACGCTGGGGAGCGTTTGCGACCTGATGGTGCGACCGCAGGCTCGCGCCGGGACGGCTCAGGCGGGATCGTCGTCCGGGCGTGCGCCGAAGACGATCTCGTCCCAACTGGGCATGGCCGCCCGGCCACGGCGGCCTGCCGACTTCCTCGCCTCGGGTGCGGGGTCGTCGGTCGCATCGGAGTGCTCCGCGGACTCGGTCTGACCCGACACGGAAGTCTCGACGGGCGGCGCAGTCTCCTCGGGCGGATCGTCGAGAGGTATGTCGACGATCCTGATCGACCCGGTCGAGGGGTGTGCGGCGCGCGCGGACTCGCGATCCTCGTCCGGCGGGTGCGCCGACTCACGCTCGCCTCTGCGCTTGCGCAGTGCCTCGAGAAGGTCGGCGGTCTGGTTCATCGGCGAGTCGGAGTCGTTCTTCGCGGAGGTGTGAGGAGCGCTGGGCGCGCCGATGCGGGACGGCGCAGCGTCGGCGTCCGGATCGTCATCGAACTCGAAGGCGCCACTGTCGAACCGCGAGCTCGTCGCGCGGTCCTCGGCGGGTACCGCGCGCAGGCGCGGGACGACGCTCGCCGGTGCTTCGCCCTGCTGCGAGAGAGACTGCGCCTCGTGGTTGGCCGGCGCGAGCGACCCCTTCTTCGGGTCGAAGGTCCACTGCGCCTCACGAGCGACGTCGTCGTCGACGAAGCTCACCGCGAGCGTCCACTGGCCCGCGCGCTTCGCCGTCGTCCACCGCACGTCTCTTGCGGAGAGCTCGGCCAGGCGCTCGTCGATCACGGCGCCGAACGTCTGCAGCGCCCCGGTCTCGCCCTCGGCGGCGACCGCGACGGTGATTCCGCGCGCGGAGGCTATGACGTACTCGCGCTCAGCCAGGACGGGGCCTTCGAATCGCTCGATGTACTCGAGGGGCTCTCCGGTCGCCGCGGCGACCTCGGTCGCGGACTGCCCGGCGCGGATCGCCGCCTGGATGTCCTTCGGCCCGACACGATGCGCCGGCGCACCGGAGGGACGGTGCTGGCGCAGCGCCGCGTGCAGTCCCTCCGTGATGGGAATGCGGAAGCGATCGCCCGCGGAGGAGACCACGATCAGTGCGCCGTCCTCGGCGCCGACCACCGTGAGTTCATCCATGCGCAGGCCCTTTCCTCGTGCCGCGAGTGCGCCCAGCATCGCACGCTGGAGCCCCGCAGTCGGGGAATAGAGCGGGCGTGCCGTGCGTTTGGCGTGACAGCAGCGCCGCGGGGGCCCCGAGCATGCGGTTTGCGTTTCGGGCGACCATCCTGCAAACTGTGCGCGCCGAACGCGGCGCCCGAGCACCGACGAGAAGTGGAATGGCATGGCAACCGACTACGACGCCCCCCGCAAGACGGACGAGGAGACCGACTCGATCCAGGCCTTGCAGGAGCGGGTTCCCGACAAGATGTCGGGTGTCGTCGACGCCGACGATGCCGATAACCCTGGCTTCGAACTCGCGGGCCAAGACCTCGCCGACCTCGACCTCGACGTCGTGGTGCTGCCGCCTCAAGCTGACGAGTTCACGTGCGTCAGCTGCTTCCTCGTCAAGCACCGTTCGCAGCTCGATCACCAGGAGAAGCTCGGCGCTATCTGCCGCGAGTGCGCGTGAGCTGATCCCCGGCCCCGCGGTCCGAGCTCAAGAATGACCCTCGGCCGCTGGCGCTGAGCTGATCGCGATGGCGAGATCCTCCGGTCGGCGGCTCGAGATGAGCCAATAGGGCGTCGGGTCGTCCGCATCGGCGATCTCGATGCGCACGACGGGGTCGACGTCGCCCCGCAGCAGAAGCCAGGCGCGAGCATCCAGACCGGGCCCGCGAGCCTGGCGCGCCTCCTCGCCGCGCGCGATCTCCACCGAGCCGAGGAGTCGCAGCGAAATGCGCGCACGCCCTGCCGTGAGCACACCCTCCGCGATCTCGATCACGGGAGCGAGCGCCCACAGGAGCAGGATGAGCCCGCCGCTCAGCACGACCCCCGTGACGACCCCGGCGGGCAGACTCACGGGTGCCAGGACGAGCATGCTCGCGGGGAGGGCGAGCAGCGCCACGAGGTGGAGCCAGGGGGAGGGGTGCAGTCGCTCTCGAAACACGGGCATACCCCTATTCGACCATGCACTAGCCTCGACGGCGTGCCCGCTACCGTCGATGTGCTGCTGACTGGTTCACCGCTCCCCGCCTACGCTCACCCCGGTGACGCCGGGGCCGACCTCTGCGCAGCGGAGGCGGTCGTGCTCGAACCCGGCGAGCGCGCGACGATCGGAACAGGGTGCGCGATCGCGCTCCCCGACGGCTTCGCCGCCTTCGTCGTGCCGCGCAGCGGCCTCGCCTCGAAGCACGGCATCACGATCGTCAACTCGCCCGGCACCGTCGATGCCGGCTACCGGGGCGAGCTGCGCGTCACCCTTCTCAACACGGACGCGCGCGAGAGCTACTCGATCGCGGTCGGCGACCGCATCGCGCAACTCATCGTCTGGCCCGTCGTGCGGGCGCGCTTCGTTCCCGTGGAGTCTCTTCCCGGTTCGCATCGTGGTCAGCGCGGATTCGGCTCAACCGGCTACGGTGAGGGGCTGGAATCGACCGAAGGAGCCTCCGCGTGACCGATCCCCTGCTCGCCGACGGGCCGCTGCCCGACGACGCGAAGTCCGCCCCGGCCGACCGGGCCGAGTCCGGCCCTCTCGACGAGAGCGAGGCCAACGCGGTGCGGCCCTACGTCGATCTCGGCGGCGTGAAGCTCGTACCGCGCACCGATCTGCAGCTGCGCCTGGAGGTCGACGAGTCCAGCAAGCGCGTCGTGGCGGTGAGCATCGACTACAGCGGTTCGACCCTGCAGGTGCAGCCGTTCGCCGCGCCGCGGTCGAGCGGTCTGTGGCACGAGATCAGGGCGCAGATCGCCGAGCAGGTGCGGTCGCAGGGCGGTGAGGTGACCGAGCGCGAGGGCGCTTTCGGCCCCGAGCTCGTCGCACGCATTCCCGTCGCTGGAGGCGAGAGCGGCACGACCCGCCTCGCGCGCTTCATCGGGGTCGACGGCCCGCGCTGGTTCCTGCGCGGGGTCGTCGCGGGGCAGGGCGCGGCTGATGCCGCCGCCGCCGAGGCGATCGACGATGTCTTCCGCAGCATCGTCGTCGTGCGAGGGACAACACCGATGCCGCCGCGCGACCTGATTCCCCTCCACGTCCCCCAGGGGGCGACGGCTCCGGGCGCGCCGTCAGCGCCGACAGTCGGCTCGTGAGCGACGCTTCGACCCCGTCGCGCGACGAGCCTGCGGATCCGGATGTCCGCGCCGCCCTGACCGAGGCGGCGCGCCGCTCGGGTTTCGGCCGCGTCGAGCCTGGTGAGCGCCCCACCGCGCACGCTCTGTGGGGCGCCGTGGGCGGTGTGCGGGGCCTCATCGAGTCGCTTCTGCCCGGCTTCCTCTTCCTCATCGTGTTCACGATCACGCAGGAGGTCGCGCCCTCGGTGCTCGTGCCGCTCGGCATTGCGGTCGTCTTCGTGCTGGTGCGCGCGCTCACGCGCTCGCCGATCGCCCCCGCCGTCATCGGGCTCGTGGGCATCGGTCTGTCGGCCGGTCTCGCCCTGTGGACGGGTCGGGCGGAGGAGAACTTCCTTCTCGGCTTCGTGATCAACGGCGTGTGGCTCGCCGCGCTGCTCGTGAGCCTTCTCGTCCGTCGACCCCTCATCGGCGTCATCACGGCGCTGCTCACCGGTGATGCCGAGTGGCGGGCGGACCCGGCGAAGCGCACCGTCCTCACGGTCGCGACCTGGCTGTGGGTCGGGATGTTCGTCCTCCGGCTCGGCGTGCAGGTTCCCTTCTACGTGGCGGAGCAGGCGGCCGCCCTGGCGGCGACGAAGCTGCTCATGGGCTTGCCGCTCTACGCCGCAGTCCTGTGGGTCACGTGGCTCATGGTGCGTGCCGTGTATGCGCGCGGTGCCGCCTCGACGGCGCCCGCAGGCGATGCCGCGCCCGAGTGATAGTGTCTTTTTATCTCGACATCAAGATAAATAGCGCAGTGCGGCGCGGCGACTAGGCTGGCGGCGTGCTGGACGCGACGCCGTGGGCATTGGCGTCGCCACCATTTCGTGTAAGGAGACCTGACGTGTCTGCAGTGAACAGTTTCGACGCCCTCGACACCCTCGACGTGGCCGGTACCGAGTACCAGGTGTTCCGCATCGACAAGGTTCCCGGCTACGAGAAGCTTCCCTTCAGCCTCAAGGTGCTGCTCGAGAACCTGCTGCGCACCGAGGACGGCAAGAACGTCACCGATCAGCAGATCCGAGCGCTCGGTGCCTGGCAGCCGACCGCCGAGCCCGACACCGAGATTCAGTTCACGCCCGCCCGCGTGGTCATGCAGGACTTCACGGGCGTGCCCTGCATCGTCGACCTCGCGACGATGCGAGAGGCGGTCGCCGAGCTCGGGGGCGACCCGCACAAGATCAACCCGCTCGCGCCTGCAGAGCTCGTCATCGACCACTCGGTCATCGCCGACCTCTTCGGCACCGAGGACGCCCTGGAGCGCAACGTCGAGATCGAGTACGAGCGCAACGGCGAGCGCTACCAGTTTCTGCGCTGGGGCCAGACCGCGTTCGACGACTTCAAGGTCGTGCCGCCCGGCACGGGCATCGTTCACCAGGTCAACATCGAGCACCTCGCCAAGGTCACGTACACGCGCGAGGTCGACGGTGCGCTGCGCGCCTACCCCGACACGTGCGTGGGCACCGACTCGCACACGACGATGGTCAACGGGCTCGGCGTGCTCGGCTGGGGAGTGGGCGGCATCGAAGCCGAGGCGGCGATGCTGGGCCAGCCCGTGTCGATGCTCATTCCCAAGGTCGTGGGCTTCAAGCTCACGGGAGCGATCCCGACGGGCGTCACCGCGACCGATGTCGTCCTGACGATCACCGAGATGCTGCGCAAGCACGGTGTCGTCGGCAAGTTCGTGGAGTTCTACGGCGACGGTGTCGCCCAGGTTCCCCTCGCGAATCGCGCGACCATCGGCAACATGAGCCCCGAGTTCGGGTCGACCGCGGCGATGTTCCCGGTCGACGAGGTGACGCTGGACTACCTGCGCCTCACCGGCCGCTCCGAGAACCAGGTCGCGCTCGTCGAGGCCTACTCGCGCATGCAGACGATGTGGCACGACCCGAGCGTCGAGCCCGTCTTCAGCGAGTACATCGAGCTCGACCTCAGCACGGTCGTCCCCTCGATCGCGGGACCCAAGCGCCCGCAGGACCGCATCGAGCTGACGAACGCGCAGACCGCCTTCGAGACGGTGCTCGGCGAGTACACCTCGACCGACCACTCCGGTGTCGACGCCGCCGTGGAGGGCACCTTCCCGGCCTCCGACCCCGTGGGCTTCACCCCTGACGACGAGGAGTCGGCGCACCGCATCGATCACCGCCACCGCTCGCAGGCCCCGCGCGCCGCGTCGAACCCGATCGACGTCACGGTCGACGGCAAGGAGTTCACGCTCGACCACGGTGCCGTGACGATCGCGGCGATCACGTCGTGCACCAACACCTCGAACCCCTCGGTCATGCTCGCGGCCGGCCTCCTGGCCCGCAATGCGGCCCGCAAGGGACTCACGGCGAAGCCGTGGGTCAAGACGACGCTCGCTCCCGGTTCGAAGGTCGTGACCGACTACTACGAGAAGGCCGGTCTCACCGACGACCTCGAGGCGCTCGGCTTCTACACGGTCGGCTACGGCTGCACGACCTGCATCGGCAACTCGGGCCCCCTCGCCGACGAGATCTCGGCGGCGATCGCCGAGAAGGATCTCGCGGTCACGGCCGTTCTGTCGGGCAACCGCAACTTCGAGGGGCGCATCAACCCCGACGTGAAGATGAACTACCTCGCGAGCCCGCCCCTCGTCATCGCCTACGCCCTCGCCGGGTCGATGAACTTCGACTTCGAGAGCGACCCGCTCGGGCAAGACCAGGAGGGCAACGACGTCTACCTGCGCGACATCTGGCCGGAGGCCAGCGAGGTGCAGTCGACGATCGACTCCTCGATCGACACGAGCATGTTCACTCACCAGTACGCCTCGGTCTTCGAGGGCGACGAGCGCTGGAAGTCGCTGCCCACGCCCGACGGCGCGACCTTCGAGTGGGACGCCGACTCGACGTACGTGCGCAAGCCCCCGTACTTCGAGGGCCTCACCCTCGAGACGACCCCCGTCTCCGACATCGCCGATGCCCGCGTTCTCGCGAAGCTCGGCGACTCGGTCACGACCGATCACATCAGCCCGGCCGGCTCGATCAAGGCCGACTCGCCCGCGGGCCGGTACCTGACGGAGCACGGCGTCGACCGCAAGGACTTCAACTCCTACGGCTCGCGCCGAGGCAACCACGAGGTCATGATCCGCGGCACGTTCGCGAACATCCGTCTCCGCAACCAGCTGCTGGATGGTGTCGAGGGCGGCTTCACGAGGGACTTCACGAAGCCGGATGCTCCGCAGGCGTTCATCTACGACGCAAGTGAGAACTACCAGGCCGCGTCGATTCCTCTCGTCATCCTCGCCGGCAAGGAGTACGGATCGGGCTCGAGCCGCGACTGGGCCGCCAAGGGTACGAGCCTGCTGGGCGTGAGCGCCGTGATCGCCGAGAGCTTCGAGCGCATCCACCGGTCGAACCTCATCGGCATGGGTGTGATTCCTCTGCAGTTCCCGGCAGGCGAGACCGCCGAGTCGCTCGGCCTCGACGGCACGGAGGTCATCGCGATCTCCGGCATCGAGGAGCTCAACGAGGGCCGGACGCCCCGCACGGTGCGTGTCGTCGCGACTCCGAGCGAGCACTCCGCGCAGGGCAAGGAGCCCGTCGAGTTCGACGCTGTCGTGCGCATCGACACCCCCGGCGAGGCGGACTATTACCGCAACGGCGGCATCCTCCAGTACGTGCTGCGCTCGCTCGTGTAGCACCCGCGCCCCTGACCCGTCGAGCGTCTCCGCTCGACGGGTCACGGGTCGCGCTGAAGGCCCACCGGGCCTTCAGCGACAGCTCCACCGTGCTCGCGTAGAGTGACGTAGTGGCACTACTCGAGACCGTTCACGGCCCCCGCGATCTTGACCGTCTGACCCCCGCCGAGCTCGTCGAGCTGGCGGAGGAGATCCGGCGCTTCCTGGTTGCCGAGGTGTCGAAGACGGGCGGCCATCTGGGCCCGAACCTCGGTGTCGTGGAGCTCACGATCGGCATCCACCGCGTGTTCGACTCGCCGCGTGATGCGATCGTGTGGGATACGGGCCATCAGTCCTACGTGCACAAGCTCCTGACCGGGCGCCAGGACTTCAGCCGGTTGCGCATGAAGGGCGGCCTCGCCGGGTACCCGCAGCGGGCCGAGTCGGAGCACGACATCGTCGAGAGCTCGCATGCGTCGAGCTCGTTGAGCTGGGCCGATGGCATCTCGCGCGCGTTCTCCATGACCGGGCAGGGTGATCGTCACGTCGTCGCGGTCGTGGGCGACGGCTCGCTCACGGGCGGCATGACGTGGGAGGCCCTCAACAACATCTCGGACGACAACATCCGCAACCTCGTGATCGTCGTCAACGACAACGGCCGCTCGTACGCTCCGACGATCGGCGGCATGGCGCGCTTCCTCTCCGACGTGCGCACGCGGCGCTCGTACTACCGCTTCCGCCGCAGCACCGAGCGCGCCTTCGGATACCTCGGCGCTCCGGGGCGTGCCGTCTATCGCGGGGTGCGGGGTGGCCTGCACGGCTTCCTCTCGCGCGTGAGCAACAACGAGTCCCTCTACAGCAATCTCGACATCAAGTACATCGGCCCCGTCGACGGGCACGATCTGGGCGACATGGAGCGCGCACTGCGCCAGGCCAAGGAGTACGAGGCGCCCGTGATCGTGCACGCGATCACCCAGAAGGGCAAGGGCTACGAGCCCGCCCTCGCCGACGTCGCCGACCAGTTCCACGCTGTCGGGCAGATCGACCCCGAGACGGGCGAGCCCGTGGAGTCCGCGAGCAAGCCGTCGTGGACGTCCGTCTTCGCGGATGAGATCGTGAGCCTCGCCGATCGCGACCGGCGCATCGTCGGCATCACCGCCGCGATGCTCCGCCCGACGGGGCTGCACAAGCTCGCGGAGAAGCACCCGGACCGCATCATCGATGTCGGCATCGCCGAGCAGCACGCCGTCACCTCCGCCGCGGGACTCGCCTACGGCGGCATGCACCCCGTCGTCGCGCTGTACGCGACCTTCATCAACCGCGCCTTCGACCAGGTGCTCATGGATGTGGCTCTGCACCGCGCGGGCGTGACGTTCGTGCTGGATCGCGCGGGCGTGACGGGGCCCGACGGCGCCAGCCACCACGGCATGTGGGACCTCGCGATCCTGCAGGTCGTGCCGGGCATCCGCCTCGCCGCTCCGCGGGATGCAGCGCGCTTGCGCGAGGAACTGGCCGAGGCGGTCGCCGTCGACGACGCTCCGACCGTGCTGCGTTTCTCGAAGGGATCGGTCGGCACCGAGTTCGAGGCCGTGCGTCGCACGAGCGACGGCGTCGATGTGCTGCGGGAGGCCCCGCACAAGGACGTGCTCATCATCACCGTCGGCCCCATGGCGAAGATGGGCCTCGAGGTCGCCGAGCGTCTCGCCGACCAAGGCATCGGTGCGACCGTCGTGGACCCGCGGTGGGTCGTGCCCGTCGCCTCGAGCATCATCGACTTCGCGCGCGAGCACCGCATCGTCGTGAGCATCGAGGATGGCGTGCGCGTGGGCGGCATCGGCACGCGCATCCGTCAGGAGCTGCGCGCGGCGGGAGTGGACACCGCCGTGGACGAGCTCGGGCTGCCCGACGAGTTCCTGGAGCACGCGAGCCGCGAGGAGATTCTCGAGCGCGTCGGCCTCTCCTCGCAAGCGATCGCACGAGACCTCGTGGCTCAGGTGCTCGGCACGCGCATCCCGGTGGCGCGCCCGCTGCCGGAGGACGCCTCGATCTCCGTCGACGAGGACGAGCGCTCGCGCTGAGCGGCGCCCGCCCTCCCCGTCGCTAGCGCACTCCGCGAATCGGCGGGTGGTGGAAGGTGTCTCCGAACGCGCGCTCGGAGGCGCCGACCCGATCGAGGAACGGCGTGATGCCGCCCATCTGGAACGGCCAGCCTGCACCGAGGATCATGCACAGGTCGATGTCCTCCGGCGCGGCGACGACGTCATCCTCGAGCATGCGGTGAATCTCGTCAGCAAGGCCGTCCTCGAGTCGCTGCGTGAGCTCGTCGAGCGTCCAGGGGGTCGCGTCCTTCGGGCGGTGCTTCGCGACAATCGCGATCGCCTTCTTGTCGATGCCCTTCGGGTTGCCCTTGGCGTCCTTCTCGAGCAGCACTCCCGCCTCGGCGAGCTCGTGGAGCGCGCGCGACTCGAAGAAGCGCTCGGGGAACGCGCCGTGGTGCGTGTCGAGCACGTGGGCGCCGACCTTGAGGCCCACGAGATCGAGCAGCACGAACGGGTCCATCGGCAGCCCGAAGTGACGCTGCGCCTCGACCACGGTCTCGAAAGGCGTGCCGATCTCGACCGCGTGCATGGCTTCGCCGAGCAGCTTCGCGAGCACGCGGTTCACGACGAAGCCGGGGGAGTCGGCGGTGATGACGGCGTTCTTGCGCAGTTTCGCCGCGACGGCCATCGCGGTCGCGAGGCTGGCGTCGTCGGTGCGCGGAGCGTTGACGACCTCGATGAGCGGCATGACCGCCACGGGGTTGAAGAAGTGGAACCCCACGAGACGCTCAGGGTGCTGCAGCTTCTCGCCGATCCTCTCGACCGAGAGGGAAGACGTGTTGGTGGCGAGGATCGCCTCGGGGGAGACGATGGCTTCGATCTCCTCGAAGAGGTCCTGCTTGATCGTGAGCTCTTCGAAGACGGCCTCGATGACCCAGTCGCAGTCGGCGAAGTCGCCCTTGTCGATCGTGCCCGTGACGAGGGCGCGCAGCCGGTTGGCCTCGTCGGCGTCGATGCGCCCCTTCTGCTCGAGCGCGGAGATCTCGCCGCGAATGTAGTCGAGCCCCTTGTCGACGCGCGCCTGGTCGAGGTCGGTGATGACGACGGGAACCTGCAGCCTGCGCACGAAGAGCAGGGCGAACTGGCTGGCCATGAGACCCGCGCCGAGCACGCCGACCTTGGCGATGGGCTTCGCGAGGTCCTTGTCGGGAGCCCCCGCGGGCTTCTTGGCCCGCTTCTGGACGAGGTTGAAGGCGTAGATCGAGGCGCGGAACTGGTCGCCGGAGACGAGATCGGCGAGGGCCTCGTCCTCGGCCGCGAACCCGGTGGCCTTGTCGGTGCTCTTGGCGGCCTTGAGGAGGTCGAGAGCGACGTACGGCGATCGGGCGACCGTGCCGATGCGCTTCTCGAGCATCGATCGGGCGATGCCGATCGCGGCGTCCCACTTGACGGTGCGCTCGATCTTGCCCGGGGCGTTCTTGCGCTTGACCTTGGTCGCGCCCGTGATGACGCCGTCCGCCCAGCGGATCGAGTCCTCGAGGAAGGTCGCGGGGCCGAACATGACGTCCGCCATGCCGAGCTCGAAGGCCTCGGCCGGCTTGAGCGTGCGGTTGTTCTTGAGCGGGTTCTCGACGACGACCTTGAGCGCGTTCTCGATGCCGATGAGGTTGGGCAGCAACCAGGCGCCGCCCCAGCCGGGGATGATGCCGAGGAAGACCTCGGGCAGGGCGAGCGCTGCCGCGCTCGAGTCGAGCGTGCGGTAGTCGGCGTTGAGCGCGATCTCCACGCCGCCACCGAGCGCGAGTCCGTTGATGAAGCAGAACGACGGGATGCCCAGCTCGCCGAGCTTGCCGAGCGCGTAGTGGCCCAGCTGGGCCATCTGGCGCCCCGCCCCATGGTTCGGGATGTCGCCGACCTTCGACAGGTCGGCGCCCGCGGCGAGGATGAAGGGCTTGCCCGTGATCGCGAGGCCCTGAATCTCGCCAGCGGCGCCGCGTGCCTTCTGCTCGTCGAGCACGCGCGCGAGCTCGAGCAGGCCCTGCGGCCCGAGCGTGCTGGGGCGCGTGTGGTCGCGGCCGTTGTCGAGCGTCACGAGGGCGAGAGTGCCTCCGCTGGGCAGCGGGACGTCGTGCACGTAGGAGTGCGTGACGACCTCGTCGTCGCTCAGGGCGAGGAGCTCGGTGAACTGGTCGGCGGAGTACTGGCTGGTCGCAGGTGCAGACGGAGTCACTTCTTCTTCTTTCCGGTGTAGTGCGGGTTCTCCCAGATGACGGTGCCGCCCTGGCCGAGGCCGACGCACATGGCCGTGAGGCCGTACTGCACCTCGGGGTGCTCTTCGAACTGGCGAGCGAGCTGGATCATGAGGCGCACACCCGAGCTGGCGAGCGGGTGGCCGAAGGCGATGGCACCGCCCCAGGGGTTGACGCGGGGGTCCTCGTCGTCGACGCCGAAGTGATCGAGGAAGCTCAGTACCTGGACCGCGAAGGCCTCATTGAGCTCGAACAGTCCGATGTCGTCGATCGACAGCCCGGCCTTGGCGAGCGCCTTCTCGGTCGAGGGGATGGGGCCGATGCCCATGACCTCGGGGGCGACGCCCGCGAAGGCGAAGCTCACGAGGCGCATCTTGGTCGAGAGCCCGAGCTCTTTGGCCGCATCGGCACTCGCGAGCATGCTCACGGTGGCGCCGTCCGTGAGAGGCGAGGCGTTGCCCGCGGTGACACGACCGTGCGGGCGGAAGGGCGTCTTGAGACCCGCGAGACCCTCCATGGTCGTCTCCGGCCGCAGGCCCTCGTCCATCGTCGCGAGACCGTAGCCGCTCTCGCTGCGCAGGGCGACGGGGATGAGGTCCGGCTGGATCTTGCCCGCCTCGTAGGCGGCCGCCACCTTCTGCTGGCTGCGCATCCCGTAGCGGTCGGAGCGCTCCTTGGTGAGCGAGGGGAAGCGGTCGTGCAGGCGCTCCGCGGTGATGCCCATGTTGAGAGCATCGGCGCTCACGAGCTTCTCGGCGAGGAAGCGCGGGTTCGGGTCAGCGCCGAGCCCCATCGGGTGCCTGCCCATGTGCTCCACACCGCCGGCGATCGCGACGTCGTACGCGCCGAAAGCGATGCCGCCTGCGGTGGTCGTGACCGACGTCATCGCCCCCGCGCACATGCGGTCGATCGCGAAGCCGGGAACGGAGAGCGGCAGCCCCGCAAGGATCGCGGCCGTGCGACCGAGCGTGAGGCCCTGATCGCCCTGCTGCGTCGTCGCGGCGATCGCCACGTCGTCGACGCGCTCCTTCGGCAGGGAGGGGTTGCGCTCGAGCAGCCCGATCATCGCCTTGACGATGAGGTCATCAGCTCGGGTGCCCCAGTACATTCCCTTCTCGCCCGCGCGACCGAACGGGGTGCGCACCCCGTCCACGAATACAACGTCGGCTCGCTTGGCCACAGTGCCTCCCAGTGCGATGGTGGTGCTCGATCGAATGTCTGCGCCCAGCCTAGGGAGAGCGGCTGGGGGCGCTCACATCGCCTGCGTCTTCCTACGAATCCTCCGCGGGCGCCTCGGCGAGGGCTTGGTGGGCATCCACAAAGGCTTGGGCGATCGGCTGTGCAGTCGCGGCAATCTGCCAGGGCCGCGCGCCCAGCTCCTCAAGCCGCTCGGCGAGGGCGCGCTCTCCCGCGTCGCCGGGCGGCGACCAGGCCAGGCGGCGCACGTGATCGGGCGTGAGGAGGTTCTCGAGGGGCAGCTGGTACTCCTCGGCGACGGAGGTGAGGGCCTGTCGCGCGGCCTTGAGCCGGGCATCCGCCTCGGGGTTGCGGTCGCTCCAGGCGCGCGGGGGCGGTAGCGAGTCATCCCGCACGCGCAGGGCGGGCAGATCGTCGGTCGCCAGACCCGTGGCGATCGCCGCCCACCAGCGATCGAGCTGCGATCGGCTGGCACGGCCGTGGAAGCCCGAGAGGCTCGCGAGCTCGCCCTTCGAGGCGAGCGTCGCCTTCGCCGCCGTCACGATCGAGGAGTCCGGCAGGAGACGACCCGGAGCCGTGTCGACCTCCTGCGCATACTCGTCGCGTGCGCGCCAGAGCTCTCGAGCGACCGCGAGCCCCCGCTGACCGCGCACCGAGTGCAGGCCGGAGAGGCGGCGCCAGGGCTCGGCGCGCGGTTCTGGCGCCTCCCGCTCGAGAACGGCGGTGAACTCCTCCTGCGCGAGCACCATCTTGCCCTGCTCGGCGAGGCGCGTCTCGATGACGTCGCGTACGTCGAGCAGCAGCTCGACATCGAGCGCGGCGTAGGTGAGCCACGAGGCGGGAAGGGGACGCGTGGACCAGTCGGCGGCCGAGTGCTCCTTCGCGAGGTGCAGACCGAGGGTCTCCTCGACGATCGCTCCGAGCCCTACACGCGGGTACCCCGCGAGGCGGGCGCCCAGCTCGGTGTCGAAGATCTCGTGAGGTTCGAGACCCAGTTCGCGCAGGCACGGGAGGTCCTGGCTCGCGGCGTGCAGCACCCACTCCTCGTGACCGATCGCGTCCTGCAGCTCGGCGAAGGAGCCGATCGCGGGCGGATCGAAGAGCATGGCCTCCGTGCCGCGCCGGAAGACCTGGATGAGGTACGCGCGCTGGGAGTAGCGGAACCCGCTCGCCCGCTCCGCGTCCACGGCGACGGGGCCCGAGGCCGCGCGCAGTCGGTCGACGGCGGCGAGGTAGTCCTCCCGAGAGTCGATCACGCGCGGGCTCGACGCCGGCGTCGCGCGCGGCAGCGGCGCGGTCTCCTGCTCGGGCGGCGCGTCCTCCTGCTCAGTCACGCGGTGCCCGTCTCGGCGGCAGCACCGCCACACCCTCGGGCGCCGGCGGGTAGCCAGCGACCATGCACAGCAGCTCCGCCCAGCCCTCGACGTGCGGCCGCAGATCGGTGTCCAGGGGGCTCCAGCTCGCGCGCAGCTCGAGCTGCGCGCCGCTGCCCTGCTCGGCGAGCTCGCCGTACCCGGTCGAGAGCACCTTCGTGGCCGTGCCGCTGATGGCGGTGTAGGCGGCCCCGCGCGCGCCCAGTGCGTCCACGAGCCAGGACCACGCGACATCCGCGACGAACGGGTCGAGGCCGATCTCGGTCTCCAGGGGAGCCTGGGCGAAGGCCACGACGCGCACCGGCCCGCCCCAGCCCTCCGGCTCCTCAGGGTCGTACAGGATCACGATGCGCCCGGTGCCGAGGTCGGAGTCGTCAGCGTGCCGGGCGGGATTCACGTCAGCTGCGAAAGCGATCGAGTAGGGAGCGAGACCCGTCGGCGCGGGAATGTCGCGCACGTCGAGCTCGTCGCGCAGCGACGACCGGTCGATCGAGGCGACGAGCGAGTCGAAGATCGCTCCCGGCGTCGGAGCGGAGGTCGTGGCGGGAGGCACGAGTGCAGACTAGGCGCTCTTGCTAGGTTGACGGCGTGAGACTCGCCGTTCTGCCGCGCCGCGCCGCCCCCACTCCGATCGTGGAGGAGTGCTGATGTCGAGCCTGCGGGGATCGTGGGCACGGGCATCCCTCGCGATCGCCGCCGTCGGCCTCGCCGTCACGGGCGCCGCCGCGGTCGCCCTGGCCGTCTCCGTCGCGCGTCGTGTGGTGACGCCTCCGACGGTGCGCGAGGAAGACGTGCGCATCCTCGCGGTGGACGAGCGGGCGGGCACTCTGACCCTCGCGCCGACGCCCGAGACGGTCGTGCCCGGCCGGTACGGCATGTGGTTCTCGCGCGACGCCGGCTATCTGCGCGTCGGCACGGTGCTGAGCGCGGATGACCACGCGGTCGTGCGCCGCCTCGAGAGCGTCGTGCACGGCACGCTGGGCGAGGCGACCAGAGGGCGCTGGAGCGGCTGGTACTACCTGCAACCGGAGGAGCTCGGCCTGCCCTTCGTGGAGGCGTCCGTGCCGACCGAGCTCGGCCCGGCGCCAGCGTGGCGCTTTCCCGCGCCCGACGCGGCCGAGCAGGGCGTAGGGCGCTCGCGATGGGTGATCCAGATGCACGGGCGCGGGGTCACGCGCTCGGAGCCGCTGCGCGCCGTGCCCGTCTTCCACGAGCTCGGCTTCACGAGTCTCCTCATCAGCTACCGCAACGATGGCGAGGCGCCCGCCAGCCATGATGGTCGCTACTCTCTCGGCGACTCCGAGTGGCGCGATCTCGAGGCCGCCGTGCTGTTCGCCCGTGAGCAGGGAGCGCAGCGCATCCTCGTCATGGGGTGGTCGATGGGGGGAGCGTCGACGCTGCAGTTCGTCACGCGATCGGAGCTGTCGAGCGCGGTCGAGGGGATCATCCTCGAATCGCCCGTGGTCGACTGGATCCGCGTGCTGCACGCGCAGGCGGCGCAGCAGGGCCTGCCCGACTCCGTGCGCTCCGTCGCGCTCGGCGTGCTCGGCAGCGAGTGGGCTTCCGGCTGGGCGGGACGATCGGAGGCCATCGACTTCGACAGGCTCGACCTCGTGGAGCGCGCGAGCGAGCTGCGCACGCCGACGCTCATCCTCCACAGCGACGGCGACACGTTCGTGCCGATCGACGGCAGCCTCGCCCTCGCCCGCGCACGGCCCGACATCGTGCGCCTCGAACGGTTCATCATGGCGCGGCACACGCGGCTGTGGAACTACGACTCGCGGCGATGGGAGCGCGCCATCCGCGCGTGGGTCAGCGCTCTGGGCTGAGGCCCCAGCGCCCGTAGAGCACGCCGGCCTCGTCGACGAGCAGGAGGCGGGGCGTCGCGTGCAGGGAGACGGCGGCATCGATGATCGGGATGCCCGTCCCCGCGATCCTCGGAACGACCGTGAGGCAAAGCTCGTCCACGAGGTGCTCGGCGAGCAGGCTCGAGGCGAGCGCGGGTCCGCCCTCCGCGACGATGCGGTGCAGGCCGCGCTCGCGCAGAGCGGCGAATACGGTCTCGAGGGGGAGCGGGCCCGAGTCGTCTCCCTCCAAGACGAGCACATCGTGAGGAGTCGTGGCCAGGGTGCGCCGCGCACGCTCGGCGCCGCGGGGGGTCGTGACCACGAGAACGTCGGCCCGCGGCTCGCCCTCGCGCGTGGTGGTCGAGTCGAAGCCGTGGCCGGTCAGGTCGCCGCTCCCGCTCAGCACGACGAGGGGAGTGCGACGGGGGCGGCCGAGGGACTCGGTGCGCACCGTGCTCGCCCCGACGAGCACGGCATCCGCGCTCTGACGGATCACGCCGAGGATCATGCGATCGGTGCGCGTCGTGAGCGTCTCGGAGGTGCCGTCGTTGCCGGCCGCGCGACCGTCGAGGGTCGTCACGAGGTTCAGGCGCACGGACGAGCCCGGGTCAGGCTCGTAGTCGTCCAGCAGTGCTTGGCGTGCGCCGGGAGCATCCGGGTCGACGCTCGCTCCCGGGGGTAGGACGCGCTGCAGGCTCACGCCGCAGACTTCTCGCGCACCTGGCGCTGGATGCGCCCGAGCATGCCCGTCATGCCGCGCAGCCGCAGCGGGCTCACGGCCGAGGTCAGGCCGAGGTCGAAGGCAAAGTCGGCGGGCACGGCGAGCACGGCGTCGACCGAGAGTCCGCTGAGACCCTGCACGAGGATCGAGGCGAAGCCGCGCGTGGTGGGTGACTCCGCGGGTGCCGTCGCGTGCACGTGCACGATGCCCCCGCCCACGTCGACGAGAAGGAAGACCGGCGACTGGCACTCTTCGACGCGCTCGAACAGGTCGGTGCGGTCGCGGTGCTCGGGCGGCAGCTCGGGCAGCTCGTTCGAGAACTCGAGCAGAAGCTGCAGGCGGTCCTTCTCCCCGAGCGCGTGGAAATCGTCACGGATCTCGGCGAGGGAGTCGGGAAGTGCGGTGCTCACGGCTCCACGCTATCGGGCGGGAAGCTCGCCGGGCTCGGCGCCCGTCGTGATGGGCACGCGCACGGCGCTGCCCCACTCGGTCCACGAGCCGTCGTAGTTGCGCACGCGCGGCACGCCCAGGAGGTGCGTGAGCACGAACCAGGTGTGGCTCGACCGCTCCCCGATGCGGCAGTACGCGATGACGTCCTCCGCCTCGCCGATCGCCGCCTCGTCGCGGTAGATCGCGGCGAGCTCCTCGGCCGAGCGGAACGTGCCATCCTCCGCGGCGGCGCGTGCCCAGGGCACGCTGCGCGCGGTCGGGATGTGGCCGCCGCGCAGGGCGCCCTCGTCGGGGTAGGCGGGCATGTGGGTGCGCTCCCCGCTGTACTCCTCGGGCGAGCGCACGTCGATGAGGGGCTTGCCGAGGTGGGCGAGCACGTCCTCCTTGAAGGCGCGAATCTCCTCGTCGTGGCGCTCGACGACGGGGTAGTCGGTGGGCACGGGGGCGGGGTGCTCGGTGGTGAGGGCGCGACCCTCGGCGATCCATCGGTCGCGTCCGCCGTCGAGCAGGCGAACGTCCTCGTGCCCGAAGAGGGTGAAGACCCACAGCGCGTACGCGGCCCACCAGTTGCTCTTGTCGCCGTAGACGATGATCGTGGCGTCTCGGTCGATGCCCTTGGCGCTCATGAGCCGGGCGAATCCTGCACCGTCGATGTAGTCGCGCACCACGGGATCGTTGAGCTCGGTGTGCCAGTCGACCTTGACCGCACCGGGGATGTGCCCCGTCTCGTAGAGAAGGACGTCCTCATCGCACTCCACGATCACGAGACCCGGGGTCTGGAGGTTCTGCTCGAGCCACGCGGTCGTGACGAGTCTCTCGGGGTGCGCATAGGACTGCAGCTTGGCGTCGGGGTCGATGGGAGCGGTCATGGGAGCCTCTCGAGTGGGTGGTACCGGGGTGCGGGGCGACGGCGGGCCGGCGCCGGGACGGTAAACTGGGGTCCACCGCCCACCGACGAATCTACGCACTCCGACTGGGCGTCGCCCGCAGGGTCAGCCATCAGTCAGGCATCGGAGTGCGGCACCCAGAGGTAGTGGCGGAATGAACGCGGAGAACACCACGGCGAGCGCCACGCGGCTCGTCGACCGGCATCCCGGGATGACCGCTTCCGAGCTCGTGGAGCATCTGGTGCCGCCGCGCCAGTTCGCCGCCGCGAGCTTCGACAACTACATTCCCGACGATCGCTACCCCTCGCAGGCGGCAGCGGTGGAGACGATGCGTGCTTTCGCTCAGGGTGGTGGGTCGGGTCGCGGCGGTGGACTCTTCCGCCGCCGCGCCGCAGAGCCCGTGGAGCGCCCCGGCGTCTACCTCGACGGCGGGTTCGGGGTGGGCAAGACCCACCTTCTCGCCGCGCTCTGGCACGCGACGACGGGACGTACCTTCTTCGGCACCTTCATCGAGTACACGGCGATCGTGGGGGCGCTCGGCTATCGCGAGGCCGTTGCGCACTTCCGCGGCGCAGCGCTCATCGCGATCGACGAGTTCGAACTGGACGATCCGGGCGACACGATGGTGATGTCGCGACTTCTCGGCGAGCTCGTGGCGAGCGGCACGCGCATCGCGGCCACGTCGAACACCCCGCCTCACGCGCTCGGCGAGGGTCGCTTCGCCGCGCAGGACTTCCTGCGCGAAATCCACGCTCTCGCCGATCGCTTCACGACCGTGCGCATCGATGGGGAGGACTACCGCAAGCGCGACATCGAGGGGCACGCGGTGACGCTCGACGACGAGGCCTTGCACTCGCGCGTGAGCGCGCACGACGGCACCGTGACCGTGGACCCGTTCGCCGACATCCTGCGACACCTGTCGACTGTCCACCCGAGCCGCTACATCGGGCTCATCCGCGACGTCGACGCCGTCGCGATGACCGACGTCGCCGAGCTGCGCTCGCAGGCCGACGCCCTGCGGCTCGTGGCGTTCGTCGATCGGCTGTACGACGCCCAGATCCCGATCTTCGCGACGGGGGTGCCGCTCGACCAGGTCTTCCCCGACGACATGCTCGCGGGCGGGTACCGCAAGAAGTACCTGCGCGCCACCTCCCGCATGATCGCGCTCACCTCCGCCTGACCGGCCCCAGCAGCGGCCCTTTTCCGACGCCCGAGCGCTTCCTCCCGACACCGTGACGACGAAAGCGACCATGAAGACCCACTCCTCGCCGACGACCCCTCCTGCCCCGCTCTCGCCGGGAGAGGAGCGCTACCGCGAATCCCTGTGGATCGAGAGGATCCTCAGCAGAGAGACGGTCGGTGGTGTGCTGCTGCTCGCCGCGACGGTGCTCGCGCTCATCGTGGCGAACTCGCCGATCGCCGGCGACTACTTCGGCTTCCGCAGTACCTACCTGCAGGTGAGCTTCGGCGACCTGTTCTGGGAGATCTCAGTCGGCAAGATCGCCGCAGACGGCCTGCTCGCGATCTTCTTCTTCCTGGCCGGCCTCGAGCTCAAGCGAGAGTTCGTCGCAGGCGAGCTGCGCGACCCGCGCAAGGCGCTCGTGCCCGTTGTCGCGGCCGTCGGCGGCGTCGTCGTGCCCGCGGTGATCTTCTGGGTCATCGCGCGCAATGAAGGGCCGGAGATCCTGCGCGGCTGGGCGATCCCCGTCGCCACCGATATCGCCTTCGCTCTCGCGGTGCTCGCGGTCGTCGGCACCGCACTGCCGATGGCGCTGCGCACCTTCCTGCTGACCCTCGCGGTCGTCGACGATCTGCTCGCGATCGGCATCATCGCGTTCTTCTACACCGACGACCTCGCGCCGTGGTACCTCGTCGGGTCGTTCGCGATGCTCGCGGTGTACGGCCTGCTCGCGCAGCGCTATCAGGAGTTCTTCCACTTGCGCGCGGCGGCGGCATGGCTCATCCTCCTCCCGATCGGCGTCATCGTCTGGTTCCTGATGTTCTCGTCCGGCGTGCACGCGACGGTCGCCGGCGTGCTTCTCGCGTTCACGGTGCCGGTGCGCCGCAAGGGAGGGGACGAGGATGGCCTCGGCCCGCGCGCGGGCCTCGCCGAGATCTTCGAGCACCGGTATCGCCCGCTGAGCGCGGGTGTCGCCGTCCCGGTCTTCGCGTTCTTCTCGGCAGGAGTCGCGGTCGGAGGCTGGGACGGGTTCGTCGGCGCGATCACGAGTCCTCTCGCGATCGGCATCGTGGTCGGTCTCGTGGTCGGCAAGACGGTGGGGATCACTCTCGCGACGTGGCTCGTGACGCGCCTGCCGGGCTTCTCCCTGCCTCGAGGCATCCAGTGGGTCGATCTGCTGGGGCTCTCGCTGCTCGCCGGCATGGGCTTCACGGTGTCCCTCCTCATCAGCGAGCTCGCCTTCGAGCAGGGCAACCCCTTGGACGATGTCGGCAAGGTGGGCATCCTCATCGGGTCGCTCATCGCCGCCGCCCTTGCCGCCGTGCTGCTCGGCAGCCGCAATCGGCGCTATCGCCGCCAGCTGGCGCAGGAGCAGGTCGACGTCGACGGTGACGGCATTCCCGACGTCTACCAGAAAGACACGGCGACGTCATAGCCGCACATCGGCCGCGCGAAACGCGATGTTTACCTGCGGCCCATGGGCGTAACACTGGTGAAACAATCCGACACCCCTGCTGAAACCTCTTCGCTCGACACTGGGGTTCGTGACCGCGGTGGACCCCCTGCCGCACGGGTCCGCATAGCCCGACGGTCACGTCCCACGTTCCACTACGAGAGGTAACAATTCGATGGATACCGGCGAACTCGCTTGGGCCATTACGGCCAGCGCCATGGTGCTCTTGATGACACCTGGCGTCGCTTTCTTCTACGGCGGTCTGGTCAAGGCCAAGAGCGTCGTGAGCATGATGATGATGAGCTTCGGCGCCATGGGACTCATCAGCGTCCTGTGGATCCTGTACGGCTTCAACATGTCCGCCGTCGGCGGCCCGACCGAGCTGTTCGGGAACCCGTTCTCGGACTTCGGTCTCATGGGTCTCACCGGAGACAACGAGGGCCTCGTCGGTGCGACGTTCGGCGCGACCTTCGCGATCATCACCGTGGCGCTCATCTCGGGCGCCATCGCGGACCGTGCCAAGTTCGGCGCGTGGATGATCTTCGCCGGTCTCTGGGCGACCCTCGTCTACTTCCCGGTCGCCGCATGGGTCTGGGGCGGAGGCTGGATCCTCAACCTCGGTGACACGCTCGGCCTGCCCGGCGTCATCGACTACGCCGGTGGTACCGCTGTGCACATCAACGCGGGTGCTGCCGCTCTCGCCCTGGCGCTCGTCCTCGGCAAGCGCGTCGTGTTCGAGAAGGGTGCGCACAAGCCGCACAACGTGCCGCTCGTCCTCCTGGGTGCCTCGCTACTCTGGTTCGGCTGGTTCGGCTTCAACGCCGGTGCCGAGTTCCTCAACGACATGGCCCTCGTCGGCCTCATCGTCACCAACACGCTCGGCGCGACCGCCGCGGCGATCCTCGGTTGGCTCGTCGTCGAGAAGCTCAAGGACGGCAAGGCCACCTCGGTGGGCGCCGGCTCCGGTGCCATCGCCGGCCTCGTCGCCATCACCCCCGCCTGTGCGAACCTCGCCCCGGGCTGGGCTCTGCTGCTCGGTGTCATCGCCGGTGTGCTCTGCGCCCTCGCAGTCGAGCTCAAGTTCAAGCTCGGCTTCGATGACTCGCTCGACGTCGTGGGCATCCACCTCGTCGGCGGTGTGATCGGAACCCTGTACCTCGGCTTCTTCGCGATCGACACCGGCCTCTTCACCGGTGGCGACCTCGGTCAGCTCGCGGTCCAGGCGATCGCCGCCTTCGGTGTGCTGATCTACTCGTTCGTCATCGCCTTCATCCTGGGCTTCGCGATCGAGAAGACGATCGGGTTCCGCGTCAAGAACGAGGACGAGGTCGCTGGCGTCGACACCATCGTTCACGGTGAGTCGGGCTACGCGATCGTCAACGACTGACGCTGACGCTCACTCGACGGGGCGCTACTCTCGCAAGGGAGTGGCGCCCCGTTGGCGTTGCCGGGCGAGCATCGGTACCGAAAGCGAGGTGGGGGGAGCATGAGCGACCCGATCCTGCAGCTCGTGTGCGCGGCGCTCGTGCTCCTCGTGCCCGTGGGCGTGCAGCAGGGTCTGCGGCCGAGCTCGGTGCCGCGCATCCTCTCCCTTGCCGCCGTCGGCCTCGCCGCCGCTGTCGCGTCGCTCACGGCGGATGCCGTGACGGGGTTCGGGCCCGACCTCGCTGTCTCCGCCCTCGACGCCTGCTTCGCGGGCGCCGTCGCGACCACGGTTGCCCTCGTCGTCGCACAGCGGCTCGGTACCGCCGGGGGAGTCGCGTTCGGGCTCTCCTGGTCGATCCTGGTGTACCAGCCGGTGGCCGCGGCGGTGCTCGACGGCGTTCCTTCTCTCGTGCAGGTCGCCTTCGGCGCGATCGACTACGGCGGCGTGCTCGCGAGTCACGTGGCCGCGGGCTCCGCCCTGCTGGCTCTGTCGCTGCTGCCGGTCGCGCGACGTCCCCTCCGTGCGCACCCTGCTGAGACCGTCGCACACGGTCGTGAGTCGGTCTCCTGGGGGCGCGCGGTGGTGGGCGCGAGCCTCGTCATCGTCGGCGGTTCTGCGTGGCTGCTCGGCGTCGAGCGCGTGCTGACGGTCTCGAGCGGCAGAACCCTCGCCAACGCGCTGGCCGGCATGGCGCTCGGCGCACTCATCTGGATCGTCGTCGAGAAGATCGCTGTCGACCGGGTGGCGCCCGAGGGGCTCATCGCGGGCGCTCTCCTCGGCTGGGCGGCGGTCGGTGCAGGAGCCCCCTACCTGTCACCCTTCGCCCTCGTCGCCGCCGTCGCGGGCGCCACGGCGGCCGCTGTGGGTGCGGTGGCGAAGGCGCGAGCCCGAGGGGCCGGCGTGCTGCGCTGGGGCTCTGCGAGCATCCTCCTGGCCGTCGCTGTCGGCAGCGTGGTCATGACGCTCCTCGCCGACCGGTTCGGTCTCGCCGAGATGGCCACGATCACCTTCACGATCGAGCAGCTGACCGCGACCGTCGTCGTCGCCGTCGTGGCCGCTGCAGGCGGGATCGTGTGCGGCCTCCTGGCCTGGGGAGTGTCTCGGTGGGCGATACCAGACTCGAACTGATGACCTCTTCCGTGTGAAGGAAGCGCGCTACCAACTGCGCCAATCGCCCGTGGCCTCCATCCTGCCATATCCCGGATGCCGCGATGGCGCGACTCGAGCGGGGCGCGACACGGCCGAGCCCGTGGGTTTGGTCATCGCCGAACGGTTGGGCTAGAGTTTCGATGCGGCCAGCGACACCGGCCGCGAATGCGGATGTGGCGCAGTGGTAGCGCATCACCTTGCCAAGGTGAGGGTCGCGAGTTCGAATCTCGTCATCCGCTCGAGTGACACCCCTTGAGGTAGCGGGGAGTCACCCACGGTGGCGTGGCCGAGAGGCGAGGCAGCGGCCTGCAAAGCCGTATACACGGGTTCGAATCCCGTCGCCACCTCACAGCTACCCACCGGGCTCCCGCGGCCCTGACAGCGGGCGATTGGCGCAGCGGTAGCGCGCTTCCCTGACACGGAAGAGGTCACTGGTTCGATCCCAGTATCGCCCACCACGTTCTGCCCGAACCAGCGACCTCGAGATCGCTCGTCCGCGATCTCGCTGGTTCGATCCCAGTATCGCCCACCACGTTCTGCCCGAACCAGCGACCTCGAGATCGCTCGTCCGCGATCTCGCACTCCTCGTCACCAGTTGTGGGGAGAGCGCGCGGGAGGCAAGCGCGCTAGCCTGGCGTCATGACTCCGGGGGGAGGCGTCCGGGAGGCTCGGACCGCCGATAGCGACGCTTTCGCGGAGCTTCTGCTGAGAGCCCGCCTCGTCACTCCCGAGACTCTCGCGTACGCGCGCCAGGTGAAAGACCGCACGGGTGCGCACATCGACCAGGTGCTCATCAGCGAAGGCCTGCTCGACAGCGAATCGCTCCTGCTGGCCGAGGCGCAGGCGTGGGGCATCCACCCGATCGACCTCGAAGCGGTCAGCTTCGACGATGCGCTCGTGCGCCGATTCCCCGGCCAGACGTATCTCAGTGAGAACTGGCTGCCCATCCGGACGCTTGCCAATGGCACGATCATCGTGGCGACGGCGCGCGGGGTAGCCCCTCACCGGGTGGAGCGCGTGCGGGCCCTCCTGGGCGGCGCGCAGGTGCAGTTCGTCGCCACCACCTCGTGGGGCATCAAGAACGCCTGCCTGCGGCTGTTCCGCGCCGAGATCGCGGAGGAGGGCGCCAACGAGCTGTGGCGCCAGAACCCCGCGATGTCGGCTCGCGTGACCTTCAGCCGCGGGCAGAAGGTGGGCGGCGCCCTCGCTGCGGTCGGCCTCATCGTGCTCGCCGTGTTCTGGCCCGTGCAGGTCGTGATCGGCGTCATCGCGGCGGCGAGCCTCATCTTCCTCGCCGGTACGAGCTTCAAGTTCATCGTCGCCATGCGCGGCGCCCGCTACGACGTCGTCGAGCGCGTGAGCCGTCGCCAGGTCGCCGAGCTCGACGACCGCGACCTGCCGCGCTACACGGTGCTCGTGCCGGTGTTCCGCGAGGCCAACATCGTGGGACAGCTCATCACGAACCTCGGCAGCATCGACTACCCGACCGAGAAGCTCGAGGTGCTCATCCTCATCGAGGAGGAGGACCACGAGACGCGGGATGCTGTGCTCGCGTCGACGCCGCCCGCCCACTTCCGCATCATCACGATCCCGAAGGGCCACCCGCAGACGAAGCCGCGGGCCTGCAACGTGGGCCTGTACTTCGCGACCGGCGACTTCCTCGTCATCTACGACGCTGAGGACACCCCCGAGCCCGACCAGCTCAAGAAGGCCGTCGTCGCGTTCCGCCGCGGGGGCGACGCGACGGTGTGCGTGCAGGCGTCGCTCAACTACTTCAACGACAGCGAGAACGTGCTCACCCGCATGTTCACGCTCGAGTACAGCTACTGGTTCGACTACATGCTCGCGGGGCTCGACTACGGCGACCTGCCGATCCCGCTCGGGGGCACGTCGAACCACTTCCGCACCGATGCCCTCATCGAGCTCGGCGGCTGGGACCCGTACAACGTGACGGAGGACGCCGACCTCGGCATCCGCGCGAGCGCGCTCGGCTACCGCGTGGGCGTCATCAACTCGACGACCATGGAGGAGGCCAACACCTCCATCCCGAACTTCATCCGACAGCGGTCGCGCTGGATCAAGGGCTACATGCAGACCTCTCTCGTGCATGCGCGGCAGCCCATCGCCCTCCTGCGGCAGATCGGCATGCGCCGCTTTCTCGCCTTCGTGCTGCTCATCGCCGGCACACCGCTGACCTTCCTCGGCGTGATCCCGTTCTACGTCGTCACCGCTATCACCGTCGTCGCGCCCCTCGAGATCGTCGAGCAGTTCTTCCCCGTCTGGCTTCTGTGGATCACGCTCCTGAACTTCGTGATCGGCAATGTCGTCATGATCTACCTGTCGATGATGGGCCCGTACAAGCGGGGCACGTTCCACCTCGTCCTGTGGGCGCTCCTGAACCCTCTGTACTGGGTTCTGCACTCGATCGCGGCGTACAAGGCTCTCTGGCAGCTGCTCACGAACCCCCACTACTGGGAGAAGACCGAGCACGGATTGACGACCCATGTCCACAGCCACTGAGCCGAGGCTGCGGGAGCGCGACCGGCGACGCCGGCGCGCACCGCGCACTCGCCTTGACCGGTTCCCGCGTGACCCGATCGCCCGCTGGTCCCTGCGCATCGTGCTCATGCTTCCTGTGCTCGCGGTCGTGTTGCTCTCCGCCACGACCCCTGCGGTGGAGGGCACGCCCAACCAGTCGCTCGTGGCCGCACTGGCCCAGATCGACTGGACGCGCGGTGACGGGCAGTGGCTGGCGCTCCTGTATCCCCACGTCTCGATCCTCATCGCAGCCGCGAACCCCTTCGGGATGCTCGGCCTCGGTGTCGTCGGAGCGGTGGCGAGCGGCTTCCTGCTTCAGAAGGTCGCCGAGATCATCGCTCAGCGCGCGATTCCCCTGTCGACGGGCATCATCCTCACCCTTGCGCTCGCGGCGAACCCCCTCTACTTCTACTTCGCGAGCGAGAACCTGCCCGGCTTCCTCGCCTTCACGTTCTTCGGCCTCGCCATGGCCGACCTCGTGCGCTTCGTCAACTGGGGCAGCACCGAGTCGGGCTTCCGTGCCGGGCTGCTTCTCATGCTCTCGGCGTTCTCCGACCCGACAGGTCTCCTGTTCGCGGTCGTGGCGATCGTCGCCTCGCCGTTCCTCCGGCATGGCCGATCGGCGGCGCCTGGGCTGCGCGCCGCCAACATGCTCGTCATCGGGTTCCCCACGGCCGGTGCGTTCACGACGATCGTGCTGCTCAACCTGGCCTTCTTCGCCTCACCGTGGCCCGGCGGTTCTAGCACGAGCATCGGCGCGTATCCCGTGCTGCTGGACGACCTCATCGCCCTCTACACCACGCCCACCGGCTGGCTGCTCGCGGCGGCCGTCGTCAGCGCGTGGCTCGTGGCGATCGTTGTGCGGCGACCGCTCACGATCCCCGTCTCTGCACTCGTGTTCGTGCTCGTCAACGCCGCGCTGCTGCTCGGCATGATCCACCCGGGCGCCGCAGGCGTGACCTTCCTGCTGCTGACCCTGCTGGCGATCACGATCATCCCGGCCGCGAAGAGCACTCTCGCCAGCGTGCTCGTCGATCTCATCGCCGTGCTGCAGATCGGCATCGCCTGGGCGGCGGCACTCGATCGCGAGATCGTGCAGGACTGGATGATCAGCATCGCTCAGGCGCTGCTTCCGCTCTTCGGCTGAGCGCTCGGAGGCGTCCAGGAGCACCCGCGAGCCGCAGATAGAGTTGTGCGGTAGTCGACAGCGAGAGGACCACCGTGGCAGAGACCGTCGAGATCGTCGTGACCGAACCCGGAGACGGGTTCGGGTTGTTCACCGATCGGGCGGTGGTCGCCATGCGCGTGAATGGCGAACTGCGCGACCTCGCGCACCGCCTCGAGCCAGGGGACCGCGTGAGCGCGGTCGCGATCGACTCGCCCGACGGGCTCGACATCCTGCGCCACTCGACCGCGCACGTCCTCGCGCAGGCGGTGCAGTCGCTCCATCCGCAGGCGAGGCTCGGCATCGGCCCGCCCGTGACCGACGGCTTCTACTACGACTTCGGCGTCGAGTCGCCCTTCACGGTGGACGATTTCGGCCCGTTGCAGAAGGCCATGGAGCGCATCATCCGTCAGGGTCAGCGATTCCAGCGCCGCGTCGTGACGGAGGACGAGGCACGGGCAGAGCTCGCCGACGAGCCGTACAAGCTCGAGCTCATCGGTCTCAAGGGCGGCGTGTCCGACTCGAGCGACGGGGAGAGCGTCGAGGTCGGCGGGGCCGAGCTGACGATCTACGACAACGTCGACGCCAAGACCGGCGAGGTCTACTGGAAGGACCTCTGCCGCGGTCCGCACCTGCCGAGCACGCGCATGATCGGCAACGGCTGGGCGCTCACGCGTGTCGCCGCAGCCTACTGGCGGGGCAGCGAGAAGAACCCGCAGCTGCAGCGCATCTACGGCACGGCGTGGGCGTCCAAGGATGCCCTGCGCGAGCACCAGTCGCGCCTCGAGGAGGCCGCCAAGCGCGACCACCGCAAGCTGGGAGCCGAGCTGGACCTGTTCTCCTTCCCGACAGAGATCGGGTCGGGCATGTCGGTGTGGCACCCCCGTGGGGGCATCGTGCGCCTCGAGATGGAGCAGCACGCGATGCGTCGCAACCGCGAGGCGGGCTACAGCTACGTCTACACGCCTCACATCACCAAGAGCGCTCTGTTCGAGCAGTCGGGGCACCTCACCAACTACGCCGACAGCATGTTCCCGCCCATGACGCTCGACGTCGTGCATGACGAGGCTGGCGAGGTGGTCTCGCCCGGGCAGGACTACTACCTCAAGCCCATGAACTGCCCGTTCCACATCCTCATCTATCGCGAGCGGCCGCGCAGCTACCGCGAGCTGCCGCTGCGCTACAGCGAGTTCGGCGCCGTCTACCGCAACGAGCACTCGGGTGCGCTGCACGGGCTCACGCGCGTACGCGGCCTCACGATGGACGACGCCCACCTGTTCGTGCGACCCGACCAGCTGGAGGCGGAAGTCGCGAGCACTCTCGAGCTCGTGCTCAGCATGCTGCGCGACTTCGGCCTCACCGACTTCTACCTCGAGCTCTCCACGCGCGACGACGTCAAGGACAAGTGGCTCGGCGACGACGAGATGTGGCAGACCACGACGGAGGCTCTGCGCCGTGTCGCGGTCGCGTCCGGTCTCGAGCTCGTCGACGATCCCGGCGGGGCCGCGTTCTACGGCCCCAAGATCTCAGTGCAGGCCCGTGACGCCATCGGGCGCACGTGGCAGCTCTCGACCGTGCAGATCGATCCGAACCTGCCTGAGCGATTCGATCTCGAGTACACCGCGCCGGATGGCTCGCGCCAGCGCCCGATCATGATCCACCGCGCCCTGCTCGGCTCGATGGAGCGGTTCTTCGCGATCCTGCTCGAGCACTACGCGGGCGCCTTCCCGGCATGGCTCGCCCCCGAGCAGGTCGTCGGCATCCCCGTCGCCGAGGAGTTCGCCGACTACCTCACGGACGTCATCGATCAGCTGCGGGCTCGTGGCGTGCGCGCGCACGTCGACGACTCGGACGACCGCATGCCGAAGAAGATCCGCACGCACACGAAGGCCAAGGTCCCGTACCTGCTCATCGCGGGCGAGGAGGATCGCGCTCAGGGTGCCGTGAGCTTCCGCTTCCGCGACGGCACGCAGCTCAACGGCGTTCCCGTCGCCGAGGCGATCGAGCGCATCACGGGCGTCATCGAGCGCCGGTCGCAGGAGCTCTAGGCGCGCCCGTGGAGGACTCCGAGCACGCGATCGACGGCGTCCCCGCCGAGCCGGGGGAGCGCTTCGCTGGCATCCCCGATGCCTTCCAGCGACTCTGGACGCCGCATCGGCTCGTCTACATCGAGCACGGGCAGCAGCCGCACGATGACGCGTGCCCGTTCTGCCGCGCTCCAGAGCTCAGCGATGAGGAGTCGCTCATCGTCGCGCGCGGCGAGCACGCCTATGTGCTCCTCAATCTCTACCCGTACAACAGCGGCCACCTTCTCGTGTGCCCCTATCGGCACATTGCGCAGTATGACGAGGCCTCGCCGGAGGAGGTCGCCGAGATCGGCGAGCTCACGCAGACCGCCATGCGCGTACTGCGCACGGCGGCGCGCTGCGACGGATTCAACCTCGGCATGAACCAGGGGCGCATCGCCGGCGCCGGAATCGCGGGGCACCTGCACCAGCACATCGTGCCTCGCTGGGCTCTCGACGCGAACTTCTTCCCGATCATCGCGGGCACGAAGGCCGTGCCCCGTCTGCTGGGGGAGACCCGCGCCGAGATCGCGGGCGCCTGGCCTTCAGGCACGCGGCGTTAGACTGGCGCGCGCCGCCACTCACCATCTCTCACCTCGCGGTATCGCGCGCGTTGCGCGCAGGAAAGGGTCCACAGCAATGACCGAGAAGACTCAGGGAACCAGCCGCGTCAAGCGCGGCCTCGCCGACATGCTCAAGGGCGGCGTCATCATGGACGTCGTCACTGCCGAGCAGGCGCGTATCGCCGAGGACGCCGGCGCCGTCGCCGTCATGGCGCTCGAGCGGGTTCCCGCCGACATCCGTGCCCAGGGTGGTGTCGCGCGCATGAGCGACCCCGACCTCATCGATGCGATCCGAGCGGCAGTGTCGATCCCCGTCATGGCCAAGGCCCGCATCGGGCACTTCGTCGAGGCCCAGGTGCTGCAGTCGCTCGGCGTGGACTACATCGACGAGTCCGAGGTGCTCAGCCCCGCCGACTACGTCAACCACATCGACAAGTGGCCGTTCACCGTTCCGTTCGTCTGCGGGGCGACCAACCTGGGCGAGGCCCTGCGCCGCATCACCGAGGGCGCCGCGATGATCCGCTCGAAGGGCGAGGCCGGCACCGGCGACGTCTCCGAGGCGACGAAGCACATCCGCACCATCCTCGGCGAGATCCGCGCCCTCTCTGCCAAGAGCCCTGACGAGTGGTACGTCGCCGCCAAGGAGCTGCAGGCTCCCTACGAGCTCGTCGCCGAGGTCGCGCAGTCGGGTTCTCTGCCCGTCGTGCTGTTCACCGCCGGTGGCGTCGCGACGCCCGCCGATGCGGCCCTCATGATGCAGCTCGGCGCCGACGGCGTCTTCGTCGGCTCGGGCATCTTCAAGTCGGGCAACCCCGAGGCGCGCGCCGCGGCGATCGTGAAGGCCACCGCGGCCTACACCGACCCCGCCGCGATCGCGGATGCCTCCCGAGGCCTCGGCGAGGCGATGGTCGGCATCAACGTCGCCGACCTTCCGGCGCCGCACCGTCTCGCCGAGCGTGGCTGGTAGTCAGCCGCCCGTCGGGGTCTTCGCACTGCAGGGCGACGTGCGCGAGCACCTCGCCGTGCTCGCCTCCCTGGGGGCGGATGCACGACCCGTGCGCCGCCCCGAGGAGCTCGACGAGGTCGCGGGGCTCGTGATCCCCGGCGGGGAGTCGAGTGTCATGGACAAGCTCAGCCGCCTGTTCGGGCTGCGCGAGCCTCTGCGGCAGCGCATCGCCGCGGGCATGCCGGTCTATGGCACGTGCGCGGGGCTCATCATGCTCGCGGACAGGCTGCAGGACGGCATCGCGGGCCAGCAGACCCTGGGCGGGCTCGACATCGTCGCGCGCCGCAACGCCTTCGGCACGCAGTCCGACTCCTTCGAGACCGATCTGACCATCCCGGCGCTCGGCGACGCTCCCGTCCACGCCGTCTTCATCCGTGCCCCGGTCGTCGAGGAGGTCGGCGATCGGGTCGAGGTGCTCGCGCGTCTCGATGGCGGCGACATCGTCGCGGTCGAGCAGGGCGCCTTGCTCGCGACGGCCTTCCACCCCGAGATCACCCACGAGGACCGATTCCATCGCCGCTTCCTCGAGCACGTGGCCGTACGGGCCTGACTGTCTCGCGGTCGACGGGGCCGAGCGGCACGGGCCAGGATGGGCTCATGCTCTATTCCCAGTACCCCGTCGCACGCACGCGGCAGATCATCGCGGACGTCCTCGGTCTTCTCACCACGATCGCCGTCATCGCGATAGGCCTCGCCGTCACTGCGGCGATTCGCACTCTCGGGCAGTTCGGCCGCGACCTCGAGACGGCGGGGGAGGGATTCCAGGAGGGACTCGGGGAGGCGGCCGAGAACCTGGGTGACGTGCCCCTGATCGGGGGCGGCATCCGAGTGCCGCTGGATGCCGCGGCATCCGCGGGCGGCGCCGTCGCCGAGGCCGGCCGCGGCCAGCAGCAGTTCGTCGAGCTCGTCGCCGTCGGAGCGGGCTGGGCCGTCGTGCTGTTCCCCCTGCTCGTACTCGCCCTCGTGTGGGTGTGGCCCCGCAGTCGTTTCGTGCGGCGCTCTGCGGCCATGCGGCGGCTGCTCGAGTCGGGCATGACGGGCGACACCCTCGCGGTGCGCGCCATGGCGCGTGCCCCCCTCGCCGAGCTTGCGCGCGTGCATCCCGACCCGGGAGCGGCCTGGCGCGCGCAGGATGCCGAGGCGATCAGGGCCCTCGCGGCGCTCGAGCTGCGGCGTTCGGGAATCCGTCCGCAGAGGCTCCCGTAGACTGGCTCAGTTGTCCCCGTCCTAACCGAGGAGTGAGATGTCAGGGCATTCCAAGTGGGCGACCACGAAGCACAAGAAGGCGATCATCGACCAGCGCCGTGCCAAGTCGTTCGCCAAGCTCATCAAGAACATCGAGGTAGCCGCCAAGATCGGCGGCGCCGACATGAGCGGCAACCCGACGCTCGTCGATGCCGTGCAGAAGGCCAAGAAGACCTCGGTGCCCAACGACAACATCGACCGCGCCATCAAGCGCGGCGCGGGTCTCACGGGCGAGACGATCGACTACCAGACGATCATGTACGAGGGCTACGGCCCCGGCGGTCTCGCGCTGCTGATCGAGTGCCTCACCGACAATCGCAACCGTGCCGCGGCGGAGGTGCGCACGGCGATGACGCGCAACGGGGGGACGATGGCCGACCCCGGGAGCGTCGCCTACAACTTCGCCCGAAAGGGCGTGATCTCGATCACCAAGACCGACGACGTGACGGAGGACGACATTCTGCTCGCCGTGCTCGACGCCGGCGCCGAGGAGGTCATCGACCAGGGCGGCGGCTTCGAGGTCGTCACTGACCCGTCGCAGCTGCTCGAGGCGCGCTCTGCGCTGCAGGAGGCGGGCATCGAGTACGACTCGGCGGAGCCCGAGTTCGTGGCAAGCGTGCAGATCGAGGCTGACGCGGAGACCGCGCGCAAGCTCTTCCGCCTCGTCGACGCGATGGATGAGCTCGACGATGTGCAGAACATCTACACGAACGTCGCCCTGACCCCTGAGGTGCGCGCCGAGCTCGACACCGACGACGACGAGTAGCGCGTGCCGCTGCGGGTGCTCGGCGTCGACCCCGGACTGACGCGGTGCGGGGTGGGCGTCGTCGACATCGATGCGCGACGCCGCGCGAGCCTCGTCGCGGTGACCGTCATCAGGACCGAGCCAGACCTGCCGCTCGAGCAGAGGCTGCTGGCGATCGGCACCGAGCTCGCCGATCTGCTCGACGAGCACCGCCCGCACGTCGTGGCTCTCGAGCGGGTCTTCGCCCAGCACAATGTGCGCACCGTCATGGGAACAGCGCAGGCGAGCGGCGTAGTTCTGCACGCCGCGGCGGCGCGCGGCCTTGCGGTCACTCTGCACACGCCGACCGAGGTCAAGGCTGCGGTCACCGGGCACGGTGGTGCCGACAAGAAGCAGGTGACGGCGATGGTGCAGCGCATCCTGCGTCTGGATGCTCCGCCGAAGCCCGCGGACGCCGCCGATGCGCTCGCCCTCGCGATCTGCCACGGCTGGCGGGGAGGGCCTGCGACCCACAGCGACCCGGCAGACAGCGGTGCCGGAGCCCAGCGCTCGACTCCGGCGCAGGATGTGTGGCGCGCCGCCGAGAAGGCGGCGGGCGCCCGTAGGCTCGAGCGGTGATCGCCAGCCTCCGCGGAACCATCGTCGCGCTCGCGACCGGTCGACTCGTGCTCGAGGTCGCCGGCGTGGGCTATGCCGTCGCGATCACCGAGCGCCATGCGCGGGAGCTGCGCGTCGGCGACACCGTGCGACTGCACACGGCACTCGTGGTGCGGGAAGACGACCTGAGCCTGTTCGGCTTCGTCGACGAGGTCGAGCTGGGGCTCTTCGAGCTGCTGCGCACCGTCTCGGGGGTCGGGCCGAAGTCCGCGCTCGGCGTTCTCGGCTCGCTGGACGCCGACGCGATCGCGCACGCGATTGCGAACGATGACGACGCCCCCTTCCGCGCCGTGGGCGGCATCGGCCCCAAGACGGCGAAGCTCATCGTCGTCACGCTCGCCGGCAAGCTGGACGCTCCGCGCACGCCCGGGCGCGGAGGCGCAGCGGGGGAGCCCTCGCGCGCGGAGACCGCGCCGCGCACGGCCCTCGTCGCGGCACTCACCGGGCTCGGATGGCCCGAGCGCACGGCGCTCGAGGCCGCCACCGCGGTCATCGAGGAGGCGGAGGAGGCACCGCTGCCCGAGCTGCCCGTGCTGCTGCGGCGCGCGCTCGCGCAGCTCGGCCCGGCCCGCGACGCTCGCGGAGGCTCGGCGCGATGAACGACGCGGTCGTGCGACCGGACCCCGAGTCCGAGGCGGAGCTCGCCTTCGAGGGCGCGCTGCGCCCGAGCAGCCTCGAGGAGTTTGTCGGCCAGCAGAAGGTGCGCCGCCAGCTCGAGCTGCTGCTCGAAGCAGCCTCGTTGCAGAACCGCAGCCCCGATCACATCCTCCTCGCGGGCCCGCCCGGGCTCGGCAAGACCACCCTCGCGATGATCGTCGCCCACGAGGGCGATCGGCCTCTGCGCATGACGAGCGGCCCGGCCATTCAACATGCCGGCGATCTGGCCGCCGTCCTGTCCTCCCTCGTCCCCGGCGAGGTGCTCTTCGTCGACGAGATCCACCGCATGGCGCGCTCCGCCGAGGAGATGCTGTATCTCGCGATGGAGGACTTCCGCGTCGACATCATGGTCGGCAAGGGGGCCGGCGCCACGAGCATCCCGCTCGAGCTCGCACCCTTCACCCTCGTCGGCGCGACCACGAGATCCGGGCTGCTGCCGAACCCGTTGCGCGACCGCTTCGGCTTCACCGCGCATCTGGAGTTCTACGAGCCGGAGGAGCTCTTGCGGGTCATCACCCGTGCCGCAGCACTGCTGCGCTTCGACATCGGGGAGGACGCCCTCACCGAGATCTCCGGTCGCTCGCGCGGCACACCGCGCATCGCGAACCGCCTGCTGCGGCGTGTGCGCGACTTCGCACTCGTGCACGGAGGCCCCGCGGACCGGGGCGCTGTCCAGGCTGCTCTCGAACTGTACGACGTGGACGAGCGCGGGCTCGACCGCCTCGACCGCGCCGTGCTCACGGCGATCGTCGACCGCTTCGCGGGAGGCCCCGTCGGGCTCTCGACACTCGCCGTGTCGGTCGGGGAGGAGGCTGAGACCATCGAAGCGGTCGTCGAGCCCTTCCTCGTGCGCACGGGTCTGCTCTCGCGCACGCCGCGCGGGCGCGTCGCGACGGCTCGCGCGTGGCAGCACCTCGGGCGGAGGCCCGAGCCGACCGTGCTCGATGACCTATAGTGGTCGGCAGGCTCTGGCGCAGCATCCGCATGCCCTCACGACGACCGCGTCGTCGAGCCGCTGAACTCCCCGAAAGGCGTCCCACCCCATGGATCCGTTGACTATCGTCATGCTGGCCGTTCTGGCCCTGCTCATCTTCTTCATGATCCGCAATTCGCGGAAGCGCCGCGCCGACATGGCAGAGCTGCAGGACAAGATGGTGCCGGGCGCTGAGGTCATGACCAACTTCGGCCTCTTCGGCACACTCCTCGAGATCGACGAGGAGTCCAACATCGCCGTACTCGAGACCGGCCCGGGCAGCACCGTGCGCGTGCACCGGCAGACCCTCGCTCGCGTTGTCGAAGACGACGTCCTCGAGGAGGAGGAAGCGGACGAGGTCGACGGCGACGACTCGACCGACGCTCCCCGCCTCAACGAATCGAGCGCCGACGCCAAGAAGTCGGACGACTGACCCCTCTCCGTCCCGGCCGCGTGGTGCGCGCCTTCTGACGCATGCCCGCAGATTCGACCGAAGAAATGAGTACCTAGAGGTGGCCCGAAGCACTCCCGAGCGCAACGCGATCCGCTCACTCGTCTGGCTGCTCGTCATCATCGTCGGCCTCATTGCCGCCAATGGCGCGAGCGTTCTGTTCAACAACGGGCAGTGGACGCCCAAGCTCGCCCTCGACCTCGAGGGCGGCACGCAGATCATCCTCGCGCCGCAGCTCGCCTCCGGAGACCAGGTCGACCAGGAGCAGCTCGAGCAGGCCGTCTCGATTATTCGACAGCGCGTCGATGCGGGCGGAGTGAGCGAGGCGGAGATCAACACGCAGGGCGGCGAGAACATCGTCGTCGCGATTCCCGGTGTGCCCGACCCCGCGACGATCGAGCGCATTCAGAGCTCGGCGAAGCTCGAATTCCGGCCCGTGCTGCTCGCCGATCTCGCCTCGAACCAGATTCTCGACGACCCCGAGGCGACCGACGAGGATTCTGCCGACGGCGACGAGACGGACGAGGCCGCGACCGACGACGAGGCTGCGGAGGGCGAGACGGCCGAGCCGACCCCGAGCGCCTCTCCCACCGACGCGAGCGACCCGGCGTGGATCACCGAAGAGCTCCAGCGGGAGTTCGACACCTTCGAGTGCTCGAGCCTCGACGTCGTGGGGGCGAACGTCGCGCCTGTCGACGAGCCTCTCGTGACGTGCGAGGCGGACGGCTCGATCAAGTACATCCTCGGCCCGGTCGAGGTCGAGGGTGAGGCCATCGCCGACGCGCGATCGGGGCTCATCGCCTCGTCGACGGGCGTCACCACGAACGAGTTCGGGGTCTTCATCGACTTCAACGAGGAGGGCACGGCGCAGTTCCGCGAGGTCACGGAACGCCTCGTGAGCTTGACCGGAATCCGCAACCAGTTCGCCATCGTGCTGGACGGGCGCGTCATCAGCGCCCCTCGTACGATCAGCGCGATCACCGACGGCTCTCCGCAGATCAGCGGAAACTTCACGCAGGAGAGCGCGCAGGTGCTCGCCGATCAGCTCAAGTTCGGCGCTCTGCCGCTCGGCTTCGAGGTGCAGAGCAGCGAGAACATCACGGCGACGCTCGGACTCTCCCAGTTGCAGAGCGGCATCATCGCCGGGCTCATCGGTATCGCTCTCGTCATCGGCTACGCGCTCATCCAGTACCGGGCCCTCGGCGGGGTGATCATCGCGTCCCTCGTCATCGCGGGCATCGTGACGTACCTCATCATCACGTACCTCTCGAACCAGCAGGGCTACCGCCTCTCCCTCGCCGGCGTCGCGGGCCTCATCATCTCCATCGGCGTCATCGCCGACTCCTTCATCGTGTACTTCGAGCGCATCCGCGACGAGCTGCGCGACGGGCGCAGACTCGATGGCGCGGTCGAGGCGGGCTGGAAGCGAGCCTTCCGCACGATCCTCATCTCCGACGTCATCAACTTCATCGCCGCGGCGGTGCTCTTCGTGCTCGCGGTGGGCAACGTACGAGGGTTCGCCTTCACGCTCGGTATCACGACGATCGTCGACCTCGTCATCGTGGCGCTCTTCACGCACCCGATGATGCAGCTCCTGGGGCGCACGCGCTTCTTCGGCGACGGCCACCCGCTGAGCGGTCTCGACCCCAAGGCGCTCGGCGCCGTCTACCGCGGCCGAGCGCAGTTCCGGCAGCCGCAATCGGTGCCAGCGGTCAAGCGCGCGAGCAGCAGCCGTGAGGCGCAGCGCCGTCAGACGATCGCCGAGCGCAAGGCCGCGGAAGCCCGCGGCGAAGGAGAGGACGCGCGATGAGCATGCTCACCCGGGTCGGCAACGACCTCTACACCGGTGCACGGTCCTTCGACTTCGTCGGCAAGCGCGTCGTGTGGTACTCGATCGGCGCGGCCGTCATCATTCTCGCGATCGCCTTCACGGCACTGCGCGGGGGGTTCGTGTTCGGCATCGAGTTCCGCGGCGGCTCCGAGTTCCGGGTCACGGGCAGCTCGGCCGCGATCGAGGGCACTGCAGCGGCGACGTCGATCGCCGTCGAGGCGGTCGACGAGGTCGTGACGGGCGCCAACCCGCGCGTCTCCATCGTCGGCGGCGACTCCGTGCGCGTGCAGACCGAGCAGCTCACGCCGGGGGAGACGGACGAGCTCAGGGCCGCCCTCGCGGATGCCTACGGCGTCACGCAGGCCGACGTGGCCTCGTCCTTCATCGGTGCGACGTGGGGCGCGGATATCACCCGGCAGGCGGTTCTGGCTCTCGTCGTCTTCCTGCTCTTCGCGAGTGTGGTCATGGCGCTCTACTTCCGCACCTGGAAGATGGCCGTCGCGGCGATCGTCGCGCTGTTCCACGACCTCATCATCACGACCGGCGTCTACGGCGTGCTCGGGCTCGAGATCACCCCAGCGGCGGTCATCGGCTTCCTCACGATCCTCGGCTACTCCCTGTACGACACGGTCGTGGTGTTCGACAAGGTTCGCGAGAACACGAGCGAGGACGGCGTCGAGTCGCGGCGCACCTTCGCGCAATCGGTGAACCTCGCCGTCAATCAGACTCTCGTCCGCTCGATCAACACCTCCGTCGTCGCGGTGTTGCCCACCGCTGCGATCCTGTTCATCGGCTCCCTGCTCCTCGGCGCGGGAACCCTGCGCGACATCGCGCTCGCGCTGTTCATCGGCACGCTCGTGGGAACGTACTCGTCGATCTTCCTCGCGGCGCCGCTGTACGTGCACTTGCGCGAGAACGAGCCCGAGGTCAAGAAGCAGGGCGCGCGGCAGAAGGCGGCACGCCCGGAGTCGGGCGCCGTCCGCTGATCGCACCTGAGCGGGAGGCTCGCCCACGCGCCGTAGAATCGCAGCAGGAGGCGCAGGGATGACCGAGACGACGCAGCAGCAGGGTCCTGCGCTGCGCGCGCTCCTGCCCCGCATCTTCTCGCGCTCGCAGCCCGCGGGCGGTCTCGAGAGTCTCACAAAGACGGTGCGGCAGCAGCATCCCAAGGCCGATATCGCCCTCATCGAACGCGCCTACAGGGTGGCGGAGCGGGCGCACGCTGGCCAGACCCGGAAGAGCGGCGAGCCGTACATCACGCACCCGCTCGCGGTCGCGCAGATCCTCGCCGACCTCGGCATCGGGGCGAAGACCATCTCGGCGGCGCTCCTGCACGACACGGTGGAGGACACTGCGTACTCGATCGATCAGCTGCGTGCGGACTTCGGCGACGAGATCGGGATGCTCGTGGACGGCGTCACGAAGCTCGACAAGCTCAAGTACGGAGATAGTGCGCAGGCGGAGACGGTGCGCAAGATGATCGTCGCGATGTCGAAAGACATCAGGGTGCTCATCGTCAAGCTCGCCGACCGTCTGCACAATGCGCGCACGTGGGGCTTCGTGCCGGCCGAGTCGGCTCAGCGCAAAGCGCAGGAGACGCTCGAGATCTACGCGCCGCTCGCGCATCGACTCGGCATCCAGACGATCAAGTGGGAGCTCGAGGACCTCTCGTTCGCCGTGCTCTACCCGAAGATCTACGTCGAGATCGAGAGTCTCGTCAAGGGGCGCACTCCCGAGCGCGAGGCCTTCGTGCAGCAGGTCATCGACGAGGTCAAGACCGATCTGCGGCAGGCGAAGATCAAGGGAGCCGTGGTCGGGCGGCCGAAGCAGTACTACTCGATCTACCAGAAGATGGTCCATCGCGGCCGCGACTTCGACGACATCTACGACCTCACGGGAGTGCGCATCCTCGTCGGGTCGATCCGAGACTGCTACGCGGTCCTCGGCGCCGTGCATGCGCGCTGGAACCCCATGCCCGGTCGCTTCAAGGACTACATCGCGACGCCGAAGTTCAACCTGTACCAGTCTCTGCACACGACCGTGTTCGGCCCGGGAGGCCGACCCGTCGAGCTGCAGATACGCACGCACGAGATGCATCAGCGCGCAGAGTTCGGGGTGGCGGCGCACTGGAAGTACAAGGAGCGCATGGCCGGCGCGGGCCGCGGTGAGGCGGGCACGGAGCGCTCGGACACCGACATGGCCTGGCTCGCGCACATCTCCGACTGGCAGGCGGAGACGAGCGACCCGACCGAGTTCCTCGACAATCTGCGCTACGAGATCGGGGCGAAAGAGGTCTACGTCTTCACGCCCAAGGGCAAGGTCATCGGGTTGCCGGCCGGCGCGACGCCCGTGGACTTCGCCTACGCCGTGCACACCGAGATCGGCCACCGCACGATGGGCGCCAAGGTGAACGGTCGGCTCGTCCCCCTCGAGACGGTGCTGGCGAGCGGGGACTCGGTCGAGGTGTTCACCTCGAAGAATCCCGACGCGGGCCCGAGTCAGGACTGGCTGAACTTCGTCACGAGCACGCGAGCGCGCTCCAAGATCCGCCAGTGGTTCACCAAGGAGCGCCGCGACGAGGCCGTCGAGCAGGGCAAGGATGCGATCGCGCGGGCGATGCGCAAGCAGAACCTGCCCCTCCAGCGCCTCATGACGCAGGATTCTGTGGCGCATGTCGCTCACCAGCTGCGCTACGAGACCGTCGAGGCCCTGTATGCGGCGGTCGGCGAGGGGCACGTGTCCACTCAGTCGGTCATCGAGAAGATCCTCGCGACCCTGCACGTGGAGTCCGAGTCGGACGACGAGCCCTTCAGCGTCCCCTCGCGCGTGCGCAGCCCGCTGAAGACGAGCGACTCAGGTGTCCTCGTGCGCGGCGCCCCCGACATCCTCGTCAAGCTCGCCAAGTGCTGCACCCCCGTGCCCGGCGACGCTATCGTCGGCTTCGTCACGCGCGGGCAGGGTGTCAGCGTGCACCGAGGGGACTGCACCAACGTGCAGTCGCTCCTGGCTGAGCCGGACCGCATGATCGACGTCGAGTGGGCACCGACCTCCAAGAGCGTCTTCCTCGTGCAGGTGCAGGTGGAGGCGCTCGACCGGGGCGGTCTGCTCTCCGACGTCACGCGCGTGCTGACCGAGCACCACGTCAACATCCTCTCCGCGAGCGTCAACACCAATCGCGACCGGCTCGCGATCAGTCGTTTCGTCTTCGAGATGGGCGACACGACGCATCTCGACCGTGTGCTCAACGCGGTGCGCCGCATCGACGCGGTGTACGACGTCTACCGGGTCAGCAACGGCTGAGCCGCTTCGGCGGCCGCCCGCTCCAGTCGTGCTCGCGCCCGGCGGCTGTGCGCGGCCCCGGGTCGACGCCGCAGAGCCTCGTCGATGCGCTCGGCACTCAGCCCTCTCGTCACCACGGCCTCCTGCAGGGCTGAGACGAGCACACGGGGAAGATCGTCGCCTTCGTCGTGCCGGGCGAGGTCGAGGAGCGTGCGCAGCGGGGTCGTGATCGCGACGCTCTCGAGCCTCACGGTCTCATCGAGGTCGATGACGACCTCCCGAGCCGCGAGAGCACGTCGCGCCGAGGAAGGAATGCGCTGACGGCTCGAGACGCAGCAGCACAGCGTGGGGCAGCTCGAGTCGGTCCAGCCCCAGACCCACGCCGCGCAGCGCCCGGCGATGATGACGCGATCGTCACCGAGTGCGGGGGCGAGGGCCGTCGCACGCGCCCGTGGGTCGAGAGGCACGTCGAGGGGCAGGTAGCTCCCCCCGAGCGGAAGCAGCTCTCCGTCGAGGACAGCGGCGCGCAATTCGGTATCGGTCAGGCGAAGCGGAGTGCGGGGCGTCATGCCGAGAGTCTCGCGCTCGCGCGGCCGCGAGACAGAGCATCCTCTCGAAAGGGGGAGAGCGCCGCGTCGAGCCGGACCTGGGGAGAACGCTCAGGCGTCGACGGCGGCCAGCCAGGCGCGTCGGGCCTCGAGAGCCTCGGTCAGCTCGGCGACCTTCGCCTCGTCCTTCGCCGCGCGGGCGGCTGCGAGGTCTGCCTCGAGGCCGGCGATCGCCGACTCCAGCTGCGCGGCGAGACCCTCCGAGCGTGCCTTCTTCTCGGGGTTCGAGGTGTTCCAGTGGTCGTCCTCGAGCTTGCGGACGGCCGTCTCGATGGCGCGCAGTCTGTCCTCGACCGACTTCATCTGATCGCGGGGGACCTTGCCGATCGCGTCCCACCGCTTCTGGATGTTCGTGAGCGTGTTGCGCGCTGCGACGCGATCGGTCGCGGTCAGGAGAGGCTTCGCCTCCTCGAGGATCGCGAGCTTCGCCTCGAGGTTGTCGGCGAACTCCTCGTTCTCCCGCGCGTCGACCTCGGCCTTGGCGGCGTAGAGCACGTCGCCCGCGGCCTTGAACGAGTCCCAGAGCGCGTCGTCGACCTTCTTGCCGGCCCTGCCCGCCTGCTTCCACTCGTCGAGGAGCCTCCGATAGGCGGGGATGCCCGCGGTGCCCTGGCTCGCGAGCGCCTCCGCGCGCGTGACGAGCTCCTGCTTGCGCTGCCGTGCATCCTTGTGCTCGGCGTCGAGCGCCGCGAAGAAGGCGCGCCGATGCGTCTCGACCGTCGTGCGTGCCGCACGGAAGCGCTTCCAGAGCTCGTCAGCCTGCTTCTTCGGCACGCGCGGGCCGGACTGCTGGTGCTCCTTCCAGCGGGAGAACAGGGCATCCAGCTCGGCCGTGGCCTGCTTCCACTGCACCGACTGCGGGTCCTTCGCCGCGAGGGCCTCCGCCGCGACGACGATCTGGGTGCGCTCGGCGAGAGCGGCCTCGAGCGCGGCAGCCGCTTCGGCCTTCTGCTCCTCCGTGAGCTTCTCGACCGCGACGGTGAGGGCGGAGACGCGCGTGCGCAGCGCCTCGAGGTCGCCGACGGCTGCGGCCGACTCGAGGGCCTCGGTGAGGCTCGTCACGGTCTTGGCGACGTCCGCAGCGGGAGCCCCGCCGCGCGCGCGCTGCTCGAGCAGTCGCACCTGGCCCTCGAGCTCCGCGTACTTGCGGGTGAAGTAGGCGAGAGCCTCCTCGGGAGTGCCGTCGGGATACTGCCCCACTGCGCGCTCGGTACCCCGGTCGGTGACGAAGACCGTGCCGGTCTCGTCGACGCGGCCCCACTGGGTCACACCGTTGTCAGTCACGTGGATCTCATCCTCTGGTCACTCGGTCGGCGGCGAAGGTCGTCGCACGGCTTTTCAGCATATTCCACGCGTCCCGCCGCCCGGCGGGTGGCGGAGGCGGCGCGGTGCATCGCTACTGGATCGTGATGCTCGTGATCGTCGTCGGAACGGTGGGCGCGCCGTCGGGAGCGCCGCCCTCGGCGCCCGCGTCGACGATGCCGGTCATGAGCGAGTCGAGCCCGCTCGTGATGCGGCCGAGCACCGTGTATCCACCGGCGGCATCCGAGGGGATGGTCGAGTCCTCGTAGACGATGAAGAACTGGCTGCCCATGCTCGACCCGTCGCCGCCCTGGCGCGCCATCGCGAGGGTGCCTTCAGGGTAGACGTCGTCCTCCGGTGCGTTCTCGATCGGCCCGAACCGGTAGTCGGGCCCTCCCGAGCCGTCGCCGGCGGGATCGCCGCACTGCAGCACGAAGATGCCCTCTGTCGTGAGGCGGTGGCAGGTGAGACCTGCGAAGAACTCCGTCTGCGCGAGGGAGACGAACGAGGCGACAGCCTGCGGGGCCGCCATGCCGTCGAGCTCGAGGCCGAGCTCGATGTTCTCGTTGAGGGTGAGCGAGCCCGTCCAGGTGCGGAACTCGCTGAGCTCAGGGGCGGGCGCCGCGGCGTCGGGCGTTGCGGACGGGGTGGCGGACGCCTCTGCTGTGGGGGTGATGACCGGCTCGGGCGCGCCCGGCCCGGCGACGTACGCCAGCTGCGCCGTCGTCGCGAGCGCAGCAACCACGACGAGCCCGATGACGGCGACGAGGTTGTCGCGCTTGCGGCGCGCAATCTTCGCCTCATGGACGGTCTGGCGCGCCTGGTACTGGCGCAGCCTCTCGCGGGCCTGACGGTCTCTGCTCGAGCTGGCTGCCACTGTGCTCCCTCACCTTGCGGATGCTGTGGGCGCCGGGGGAGGGCGCCGAGGTGAACTCTAGTCGAGGGCGGGCGCCGCCTCGGTCGTCGACCGTCCGCTCACGGGGCGGGCCGATAGCATCGCCCCATGGATGCACAGCCCGGGCTCGGCTCGAGCGCCGTTCCCCTGGCCGTGCGCATGAGGCCGACCTCGCTCGACGAGGTCGCGGGTCAGCAGCACCTCCTCGCTCCAGGCTCGCCCCTCGTCAGCCTCGCGAGCGACGATCCCGCTCGCACTCCGAGTGCCGTCTCGGTGATCCTGTGGGGGCCGCCGGGCACGGGCAAGACGACCCTCGCGCAGGCGATCGCGCGCAGCTCGGGCCGACGCTTCGTCGAACTCTCTGCGGTCACCGCGGGCGTGCGCGATGTTCGCGACGTCATGGAGCGCGCACTGTCGGATCGCGACCTGTACGGGTCGTCGACCGTTCTCTTCCTCGACGAGATTCACCGGTTCACGAAGGCGCAGCAGGACGCTCTGCTGCCGGGGGTGGAGAACGGCTGGGTGATCCTCATCGCCGCGACGACGGAGAACCCCTCTTTCTCGGTCATCGCACCTCTTCTGAGCCGTAGCCTGCTGCTCACGCTCGCCGCGCTCAGCGACGACGACCTGGGCGAGCTCGTCGATCGAGCGGTCGCCGATCCTCGCGGTCTCGGCGGCCGGGTCGTGCTCGAGCCCGCCGCGCGCGAGACGCTCGTGCGCCTCGCCTCGGGGGATGCCCGGCGCGCCCTGACCGCGCTGGAGGCGGCCGCGCAGTCCGCAGGAGCGCACGACGGCGCTTCGGAGCAGAGCGCTCGGGACGGGCATCCCGTGATTACCGCTGACATCGTCGCGCAGGCGGTCGACCGGGCACTGCTGCGGTACGACAAGCAGGGCGACGAGCACTACGACGTCATCAGCGCTTTCATCAAGTCGATTCGGGGCAGCGACCCGGACGCCGCGCTGCACTATCTCGCGCGCATGATCGAGGCGGGGGAGGACCCGCGGTTCATCGCGCGGCGCGTCATCATCTCGGCGGCGGAGGACATCGGCATCGCCGACCCGCAGGCGCTGCCCCTCGCCGTCGCAGCCGCGCAGGCAGTGCAGCTCATCGGCATGCCGGAGGGGCGCATCCCACTCGCCGAGGCCGTCGTCTACCTCGCCACCGCACCCAAGTCGAACGCCGCCTATCGGGCGCTCGACGAGGCGATCGCCGACGTGCGGGCGGGCGGGATCGGTCGCGTGCCCGCACCGTTGCGCGATGCGCACTACCCGGGTGCGAAGCTGCTCGGCCACGGCAAGGGCTACGTGTACCCCCACGACGAACCGGTGGGCGTCGCCGAGCAGCAGCACCTGCCTGACCCGCTCGTGGGGCGCGAGTACTACCGGCCGACGGAGCGGGGGCACGAGCGCGAGGTCTCCGCGCGGCTCGCGAAGCTGCGGGCCATCGTGCGCGGCGAGAAGCGCCAGGAGTGAGCGCTCCACGCCCGTCGCTCTGCTAAGCTTGCTCGGCCCGTCAGATATGGGCACACCCTCCCTCGTAGCCTCCACCGGATCGCCTCGGCGTGCGTTCGGACCGGACGGAGCGGTGTACGCCCGTGAGCCGCTGAAATTCTCGGCCACGCCCATGGAAGGACACCGTGTCTACCAAGTCACGCACTCGCAGCAAGACCCGCCTCTCTCGCGCACTCGGCATCGCCCTCACCCCGAAGGCCGCCAAGTACCTCGAGAAGCGCCCGTACGCTCCCGGTGAGCACGGCCGCACCAAGCGCAAGGCCGACAGCGACTACGCCGTCCGTCTGCGCGAGAAGCAGCGCCTGCGCGCCCAGTACGGCATTCGCGAGGCCCAGCTCAAGATCGCGTTCAACGAGGCGCGCCGCTCCGCAGGCCTGACGGGTGAGAACCTCGTCGAGCTGCTGGAGATGCGTCTCGACGCGCTCGTGCTGCGTGCAGGCTTCGCCCGCACCACCGCGCAGGCCCGCCAGATGGTCGTGCACCGCCACATCCTCGTCGACGGCCAGCTCGTCGACCGCCCGTCGTTCCGCGTGAAGCCGGGTCAGCTCATCCACGTCAAGGCTCGCAGCGAGGGCATGGAGCCGTTCCAGGTCGCCGCGGCCGGCGGTCACGTCGACGTGCTTCCCAAGGTTCCCGGCTACCTCGAGGTCGAGCTCGACAAGCTGCAGGCGCGCCTTGTGCGCCGCCCCAAGCGTGCCGAGGTTCCCGTGACGTGCGAGGTCCAGCTCGTCGTCGAGTACTACGCCGCCCGCTAGGGCACCACAGCACGTCCTGAACGGGGGCTCGGCGCATGCCAGGCCCCCGTTCCTCGTCTCCCGGCCCCGCTAGGCTGGGGTCTGCCCGCGCGCGGGAGAGCCCGCGACCGCACTACTGACCCGCACCACCGATTGAGGGAGAACCCCATGAAGAACATCGTCTGGCTCATCGTCGGCGCTGCCGTCGGTTTCGTCGCCGCCCACCAGGTCTCCAAGACTCCTCAGGGCAAGCAGTTCTTCGACGACGTCGATGAGAAGGCTCGCGAGTTCGGCTCGGCCGTCGTCGAGGGCTACAAGCAGCGCGAGGCTGAACTGCGCGCCGCGGTGGCCGAGGCAGAGGACACGATCGCCGACCTCACGAACCGCCTCAAGTAGCACGCCCCTCGTCGTCGGGTGGGGCCCGACAGCCCCGCCACCCGAGATTCAGGAACCCCCATGCAGACCGCCGACATCCAGCGCCGGTGGCTCGACTTCTTCGGAAGCCGCGGTCACACGGTCGTGCCCTCCGCCTCGCTCATCGCGGACGACCCGACGGTCATGTTCACGATCGCGGGGATGGTGCCGTTCATTCCGTACCTCACGGGAGTCGTGCCGGCACCGTACCCGCGCGCGACGAGCGTGCAGAAGTGCATCAGGACGAACGACATCGAGGAGGTCGGCAAGACCACCCGCCACGGCACGTTCTTCCAGATGAACGGCAACTTCTCGTTCGGCGACTACTTCAAAGCCGGTGCGATCGAGTACGCCTGGGAGCTCTTGACGCTGCCCGAGTCGGAGGGCGGTCTCGGCTTCGCGGAGAAGGACCTCTGGGTCACCGTGTACGAGGAGGATGACGAGGCGCGACGACTCTGGAAGAGCATCGCCGGTCTGCCCGACGAGCGCATCCAGAACATGGGCAAGGAAGACAACTACTGGTCGACCGGCCAGCCCGGCCCGGCCGGCCCGTGCTCGGAGATCTACTTCGACCGAGGCCCGGCCTACGGCCCCGAGGGCGGCCCCGCCGTGGACGACACCCGGTACATCGAGATCTGGAACCTCGTGTTCATGCAGTACGCGATCGACCAGGTGACGTCGAAGACCGAGTTCCGCATCCTCGGCGAGCTGCCGAACAAGAACATCGACACCGGCATGGGCATGGAGCGCGTCGCGTTCCTCAAGCAGGGTGTCGAGAACATGTACGAGATCGATCAGGTGCGCCCCGTGCTCGACGCGGCCGCGGGCCTCTCCGGTCGCCGCTACGGGGCCGACCCGGAGGACGACGTGCGCATGCGCGTCATCGCCGACCACGTGCGCTCCTCGCTCATGCTCATGACGGACGGCGTGGCCCCCGGCAACGAGGGCCGCGGGTACATCCTGCGCAGGCTCATGCGCCGCAGCATTCGCGCCATGCGCCTCCTCGGCGTCGACGCGCCGAGCGTCGAGGTGCTCTTCGGCGCCTCGCGCGACGCGATGAGCACCGCGTACCCGGACGTCGCGGAGAACTACGACCGCGTCTCGCGCCTCGCCCTCGGGGAGGAGGAGGCCTTCCTGCGCACGCTCGCAGCCGGGACGAGCATCCTCGACCTCGCTGTCGACCGCACCGCGAAGGCCGGCGGGGGAGTGCTCGCCGGCGACACGGCGTTCCAGCTGCACGACACCTTCGGGTTCCCCATCGACCTCACGCTCGAGATGGCGGCGGAGGCCGGGCTCTCCGTCGACCGTGCAGCCTTCGACCGGCTCATGAGCGAGCAGCGCTCGCGCGCCAAGGCCGACGCCAAGTCGAAGAAGTCCGTGCTCGCCGACGTCTCGGTGTACGGCGAGTTCCGCGCGCACGGCGAGACGCAGTTCCTCGGCTACGACCAGCTCGACACCGAGACGACCGTGCTCGGGGTCATCGTCGACGGTCGCAGCGTGCCCGTCGCCCACGCGGGGGAACACGCCGAGATCATCCTCGCCGAGACGACCCTCTACGCGGAGTCCGGCGGCCAGGAATCCGACGCCGGGTCGATCGTCGGCCCCGGCTACGAGCTTGAGGTGCTCGACGTGCAGCGCCCCATCGCGGGGCTCGTGAGCCACCGCGTGCACGTGCGCAGCGGCGAGGTGCAGGTGGGGCACGCCGCGACCACGCACGTCGACCCGCAGTGGCGTCGTGCCGCGACCCAGGCGCACTCGGCGACGCACGTGATCCACGCCGCCCTTCGGCAGACCCTGGGCGACGACGCCCACCAGTCCGGCTCCTACAACAAGGCCGGCTACATGCGGCTCGACTTCAGCTGGAACCAGGCGCTGAGCGCCGCGACGCGCAGCGAGCTCGAGGAGATCAGCAACATCGCCGTGCGCGACAACCTTCCCGTCGAGACCCGCGTCATGGGGCTCGACGAGGCGAAGTCGCTCGGAGCGATGGCGCTGTTCGGCGAGAAGTACGGCGATCGCGTGCGGGTCGTCGACATCGGCGGCCCGTGGTCGCGCGAGCTGTGCGCGGGTACGCACGTCGCGAGCTCGGCCGAGATCGGCATGATCAGTCTCGTGAGCGAGTCCTCGGTCGGGTCGAGCAATCGGCGCGTCGAGGCGCTCGTCGGTCTCGACGCGTTCCGCGAGTTCGCGACCGAGCGCGCGATCGTCGCGCAGCTGACGAGCAGTCTCAAGACGCCGAAGGAGCAGCTGCCCGAGCGCATCACGGAGCTCACGGCTCAGCTCAAGGCGGCCGAGAAGCGCATCGCGCAGATCGAGGCGAGCCGGTTGAGCGAGCGGGTCCCCGCTCTCGTCGCCTCGGCGGCACCCGTGGGCTCCGTCACCGCGGTCGTCGAGAACCTCGGCTCGGTCGGCGCGGCCGACGACGTGCGCACGCTCGCGACGAGTGTGCGGGCACGACTCGCCGATTCCGCGGCGGTGGTCGCGCTCGCGGCCGAGGTCGGCGGCAAGGCGACCGTGATCGTGGCCACGACGCCGTCGGCGCGAGAGGCCGGCGCGAAAGCGGGTCAGCTGGCCCGGGTGGCCTCGGGGGTGCTCGGCGGCGGCGGTGGCGGCAAGGACGACCTCGCCCAGGGGGGCGGCTCCGACCCCTCGGCCATCGGTGCGGCACTCGACGCCGTCGTGCGCGAGCTGCGCGCCTGAGCATGCGCAGCGGCGTGCGACTCGGCGTCGACGTGGGGCGCGCGCGCATCGGCATCGCGCGCAGCGACCTGCACGGCATGCTCGCGACACCGGTCGAGACGCTCGCGCGCCGCGGCGACTACGGTGCGGGCATCCGGCGCATCATCGACGAGACGGGGGCGACCGAGCTGGTGGTGGGCCTTCCGCTCTCCCTGAGCGGTGCCGAGACGGCGTCCACCGCGGATTCCCGGGAGGTGGCGCTCGAGCTCGCGCGCGCGCTCGGGATCGCCGTGCGACTTGTCGATGAGCGCCTCACCACGGTGACGGCCGCACGGTCCCTGCGCGAGGCGGGCCGCACCTCTCGCACGTCGCGCGCCGTCGTCGACCAGGTGGCCGCTGTTATCCTGCTCCAGCACGCCCTCGACCACGAGCGCGCCAGCGGCAGCCCGCCCGGCGAACTCGTCGACCCGGACGAAGGACACCCCTCATCGTGAGCGAGAACGACGACAACTGGGACGCAATCTTCCGCCCGGCTCAGGAGAGCGCGGCGCCTGATCAGCGCCGCGGCGAGCCCACCGGCCCGGTCGTCACCGAGGGCGCCCCGGCTCCTCTGTCGCGCCGAGCCGCGCGGGATGCTCGAGAGCGTCCCCGCGCCGGACGAGCTCCGAAGGAGCGCACCTCGGGTTCCCGCAGGCGCCGCTGGCCCTGGGTGCTCGGCATCGTGCTCGTGCTGATCCTCGGCGGCGCGGCGGGCGGCGCGTGGTACGTCTGGACGAACTACGAGACCCAGGTGCGCGAGGCGCTGGGCTGGGAGCTGCCCAACGACTACGAGGGCGCCGGCAACGGCACCGAGGTGCTCGTGACCATCTACAGCGGCGAGATCGGCGCCGATGTCGCCGAGTCGCTCACCGAGCAGGGCGTCACGATGACCTTCGACGCGTTCTACGATCTCCTTCTCGCCGACCCCTCCATCTCCTTCATTCCGGGAACCTACCGATTGCAGGAGGAGATGTCGGCGCAAACGGCGCTGGATGCCCTGCTCGACCCCGAGAACAAGGTGGAGTTGAGCGCGACCGTGCGCGAGGGCCTGCGCGCCGGCGAGGTCATCGAGGCGCTCTCGGCCGGCACGGGCATCGCGCTCGAGGAGTACGAGGCGGCCATCGTCGACCCGTCGATCTACGGCATCCCGGAGGTTGCGCCCAATATCGAGGGCTACCTGTTCCCGGCCACCTACCGGTTCGAGCCGGGTACGACGGCCGAAGACCACATCCGCACCCTGGTCGACGAGATGTTCGCCCGGCTCGATGCGGCAGGTGTCGCGGAGGAGGACCGCCACACCGTGCTCACGAAGGCCTCGCTCATCCAGCGCGAGGCGCGGCTCGCCGACGACTTCTACCGCGTTGCGCGGGTGATCGAGAACCGCCTCGCCGAAGATGCCCTGCTGCAGTTCGACTCGGCCACGCAGTACGGTGCGGGTGAGACCGGGTCGGTGTGGTCGAGCGGCGATGCCCTCGGTGCGGAGAACCCGTACAACACCTACGCCAACCCGGGGCTCCCGATCGGACCCATCGCTGCACCGGGGGACGTCGCCATCGACGCGGCCCTGAACCCGGCGGAGGGCGACTGGTTCTACTTCGTCACGATCAACCTCGCGACGGGGGAGACGAAGTTCTCGGAGACTCTCGCGGAGCACGAAGTGGGCGTTGCTGAGCTGCGCGCCTGGTGCCGTGCGAGCGAGGAGAACGCCGTCTACTGTGAGTGAGCGCAGGCTCGCGGTGCTCGGCCATCCCGTCGCGCACTCCCTGTCGCCGGTCATGCACGCCGCGGCGTACCAGGCGCTCGGCCTTCAGTGGGCGTACGGCCGGACGGACGTCCGTGAGCACGAGCTGGCCGGCTACCTCGACGGCCTCGATCGGTCCTGGCGGGGCATCTCGGCCACGATGCCGCTCAAGGAAGAGCTCGCGCGCCTCGGCGACCACCGCGACCGCGATGTTGAGCTGACGGGCGCCGCCAACACGCTGCTGCTCGCCGACGACGGTCGGCGCATCGTGCGCAACACGGATGTGGTCGGAGTCGAGCGCTCGTTGCGCGGGGCCGGACTGAGCTCAGCCGAGCATGCTGTGCTCGTCGGAGCCGGTGCCACGGCGCGGTCGGTCGTCGTCGCACTCGATGCGCTCGGCGTGCGGGGCATCACGGTGGCGGTGCGCGACGCCGCTCGTGCGGGCGGCATCCGCACTCTGGCCGAGGAGCTCGGGCTCGAGTTCGATGCGGTCGCGCTCGGCGACCTGGCCGCCGTGGTGGAGGAGACCGACGTCGTCGCGTGGACCCTGCCCAACGGCGTGCCCCTCGACGAGCAGCTGCCCGTGAGTGCGCGAGAGCACGCTGTCGCCCTCGACGTCACCTACCACCCGTGGCCGGGGCCGCTCGCCGCGCAGTGGCTCGCTGCGGGCGGTCGCGTGGCGTCCGGTCGCGACATGCTGCTGCACCAGGCGGTCCGGCAGGTGCGTCTCTTCGTCTCCGGCCAGACCGAGGTTCCGCTGGAAGCGGAGGCAACCGTGGAGGCCGCGATGGCCTCCGCGCTCGTGAAAGACTAGGGGCATGCTGCGCTGGTTGACCGCCGGGGAATCCCACGGCCCCGAACTGATCGCCGTCCTCGAAGGGCTGCCCGCGGGCGTGCCCGTTCTGCGGGAGGCCATCCAGGCCGATCTGCAGCGTCGCAAGCTCGGGTACGGTCGCGGCGCGCGCATGAAGTTCGAGCAGGACGAGCTCACGATCTCCGGTGGCGTGCGGCACGGCCTCAGCATGGGGAGCCCCGTGGCGCTGCGCATCGGCAACACCGAGTGGCCCAAGTGGACGACCGTCATGAGCGCCGACCCGGTGGATCCCGCCGATCTGCAGAGCGGGCGCGGTGCGCCGTTGACGCGCCCCCGGCCGGGCCACGCCGACCTCGTCGGCATGCAGAAGTACGGCTTCGACGAGTCGCGCCCGGTGCTCGAGCGTGCGAGCGCGCGCGAGACCGCGGCCCGCGTCGCGCTCGGGGCGATCGCGCGGTCCTTCCTCGCGGAGCTGGGAATCCGGCTCGTCGCGCACACGCTCAGCATCGGCCCTGTGCGGGTTCCCGAGGATGCTCCGCTCCCGCACCCCGACGACGTCGAGCGTCTCGACGCCGACCCGCTCCGCTGCCTGCACGCCGAGACGAGCGCGCGCATGGTCGAGGAGGTCGACGCCGCGCACAAGAGCGGTGACACCCTCGGCGGCGTCGTCGAGGTCGTGGCGTACGGGCTCCCGCCCGGTCTGGGCTCGTACGTCCACTGGGATCGCCGGCTCGACGCTCGACTTGCGGGCGCCCTCATGGGCATCCAGGCCATCAAGGGCGTCGAGGTCGGGGACGGCTTCGAGTCGACGCGCCGGCCCGGGTCCGCCGCGCACGACGAGCTCGTGCTCGAGAACGGGGTCATCCACCGCGAGAGCGACCGCGCGGGAGGCACCGAGGGCGGCATGAGCACCGGCGGAGTGCTGCGCGTTCGAGCGGGCATGAAGCCCATCGCGACCGTGCCGCACGCCCTGCGCACGATCGACACGGCCACCGGCGAAGCCGCACCCGCGCACCATCAGCGCTCCGACGTGTGCGCGGTGCCCGCCGCGGGCGTCGTCGCCGAGGCGATGGTGGCGCTCGTCCTCGCCGAGGCGGTGACCGAGAAGTTCGGCGGAGACTCGATCACCGAGACGCGTCGCAATCTCGAGGGCTACCTCGCGGCGATTCCAGCGACGCTCACGACAGCCGTCGCGGAGGGTCGTGCCTGAGCGGGGCGAGTCAGAGGCGGTCACGACGCAGGGCCTCTCCCCGCTCGCGGTGCTCATCGGGCCGCCGGCCGCCGGCAAGACGCGGCTCGGCAAGCGGGTCGCGCGCATCCTCTCCGTACCGTTCCTCGACACCGACACGCTCATCGAAGCCGAGCACGGCCCGATTCCCGGCATCTTCGCGGAGCACGGCGAGCCGGCGTTCCGCCGCTGGGAGGCGGAGGCGGTCTCCGCGGCACTCGGTCAATCCGCGGTCGTCGCGCTCGGCGGGGGAGCTGTCATGACCCCGGCGACGGCGGAAGCGCTGCGCGGCCTGCCCGTCGTGCTGCTCACCATCTCTCCCGAGGCGGTGGCGACCCGCATCGACAACGGCAAGCGACCGCTGCTCTCGGGAGGAATCGACCGTTGGACGGAGCTCGTCGCGGCGCGGATGCCCGTGTACGAATCGCTCGCGACCGTGCGCTGGGACACCTCGCGCCGGCCGCTCAGCCAGATCGCGGACGAGATCGCCACCTGGGTGCGCACGCTGCCCGTTCACGAGTCCCCGGGAGGGCCATCATGACCACTGCTTCGACCGCGATCCCGGTGACCGGAGAGTCGGCGTACGACGTGATCGTCGGCCGTGGCCTGCTCGCCTCGCTGCACGACTGGATCCCTCCCACCGCCGCGAAGGCTCTCATCGTGCACGCCCCCACCCTCGGTGCGGTGGCGGACGGGCTGCGGGAGGCGCTCGCGGGGCGTATCGAGGTGCTGCTCGCCGAGGTTCCCGACGCGGAGGCCGCCAAACGGGTCGAGGTGGCGGCGTTCTGCTGGCAGGTCATGGGCCAGACCGATTTCACCCGCACCGACGTCGTCGTCGGGCTCGGCGGCGGAGCGACCACAGACCTCGCGGGCTTCGTCGCGGCGACCTGGCTGCGCGGTGTGCCGCTCATCCAGGTGCCCACGACCGTGCTGGGAATGGTGGATGCCGCCGTGGGCGGCAAGACGGGGATCAACACGGCGGAGGGCAAGAACCTCGTGGGCGCCTTCTACGCGCCGCGCGTGGTGCTCGCCGACCTCGACCTCCTCGGCACCCTGCCGCAGAACGAGATCCTCGCGGGCTTCGCCGAGGTGGCGAAGTGCGGCTTCATCGCCGACCCGGTGATCCTCGACCTCCTGGAGGCCGACGTGACCGTCGCGACCGACCCGAGCAGCGACGTCTTCCGGGAGCTCGTGGAGCGGGCGATCACCGTGAAGGCGCGGATCGTGAGCGAGGACTTCACGGAGCAGGGTCAGCGCGAGATCCTCAACTACGGCCACACACTGGGCCACGCGATCGAGCATGCCGAACGCTACCGGTGGCGCCATGGAGCGGCGATCGCGATCGGCATGGTGTACGTCGCCGAGCTCGCGCACCTGGCCGGCTCCCTGAGCGCGGAGGCAGTCGACCGGCATCGCCGCATCCTGGCGTCGCTCACGCTGCCGACGGGCTATCCGCTCGGGCGCTGGAAGACGCTCCTGGCCACCATGCAGCGCGACAAGAAGGCGCGAGCGGGCATGCTGCGTTTCATCGTGCTCGACGACATCGCCCGACCGCGTGTTCTCAACGGCACTGACGAATCGATGCTCTTCGCCGCGTACCAGGAGGTCGGCGAGTAGTCGCTCGGTAGGCTGGAGGCATGACGTTCGACCGCGTGCTCGTCCTCAACGGGCCCAACCTCAACCGGCTCGGCACGCGCGAGCCCGAGATCTACGGCACAGCCACTCTGGAGGACGTGCGGGCGCAGCTCGCGTCGCACGCGGGCGCCGTCGAGATCGACCTCCGCCAGACCAACGACGAGGCGGCTCTCATCGGCTGGCTGCACGAGGCCGTCGATGCGCGCACTCCCGTCATCCTCAACCCCGCGGCCTTCACGCACTACTCCTACGCGCTGCGGGATGCTGTCGCCCTTGTGACCGAGACGGGTGTTCCCGTCATCGAGGTGCACCTGTCGAATCCGCATGCCAGGGAGGAGTTCCGGCACACGAGCGTCGTGAGCGCTGTCGCGACGGGCGTGATCGCGGGTTTCGGCGCGCAGTCGTACCAGCTCGCTCTCGACGCGATTCTGCGCTCCTCCTAGCCGCGCACTAGACTCGCTCGGCGGCGCACGCACCCCTGATGCGCCGCTCGTGACCCACGGAACGGATTGTGACGGCCTCATGGCGACCACCAACGACATCAAGAACGGCAGTGTGCTCAACCTCGACGGTCAGCTCTGGGCCGTCATCGAGTTTCAGCATGTGAAGCCCGGCAAGGGTGGCGCCTTCGTGCGCACCAAGCTCAAGAACGTGACGAGCGGGAAGGTCGTCGACAAGACCTTCAACGCCGGCACGAAGATCGACTTCGCGAACGTCGATCGTCGCGACTACCAGTACCTGTACCAGGACGGTGCCGACTTCGTCTTCATGGACACGACGGACTACGACCAGGTGACGGTGCCCGGCTCCGTCGTGGGGGACGCCGCGAACTTCATGCTCGAGAACCAGCAGGTGACGATCGCCATGCACGACGGCCTGCCCCTCTATCTCGATCTGCCCGCATCGGTCGTGCTCGAAGTCACCTACACGGAGCCGGGACTGCAGGGCGACCGCTCGACGGGAGGCACCAAGCCGGCGACGCTCGAGACCGGCTACGAGATTCAGGTGCCGCTCTTCCTCGAGACCGGCACGAAGGTCAAGGTCGACACGCGCTCGGGCGACTACCTCGGCCGCGTGAACGAGTAGAGACATGGGAGCACGCACCAAGGCGCGCAAGCGCGCCCTGGACATGCTGTACGTCGCCGATGTGCGGCAGGTTCCGCTGCAGGAGGTTCTCGGCGAGGAGGCGCGGCGTGCGGTCGCGCAGCCGCAGCGCGCGTCGAGCTGGCCATACGCCGAGCAGATCGTCCGCGGCGTCATCGAGCACCAGCGCGAGCTCGACGCCGAGCTCGAGGGGCGCGCTGTCGGATGGACGCTCGCCCGCATGCCCGTCGTCGACCGAGCCATCCTGCGACTGGCAGCCTGGGAGCTGCGCCACAACCCCGAGGTGCCGACCGCCGTGGTGATCGCTGAGGCCCTCGAATTCGCCACCGTGCTCTCGACGGAGGAGTCCGCCTCCTTCGTGAACGGGGTCCTGGGTGCCGTCGCGGAGGCCGTCCGAGCGTGAGCGACGGGCTCCTCATCCTCGACTTCGACGGCACTCTGTGCCTGGGGGATGCGCCCGTGATCGCGTACGCGACAGAAGTGGCGCGTGCTCTCGGGCACGCTGAGCGGAGCATCCTCGAACCGCTCGGGGCGTTCCTCGACGGGGCATCGGACGGCCCCTTCGCGGGGAACGCCGACGGTTACGGCGCCGTCGCGCAGTGGGCGCGCGAGCGCGGCCTCGGGGAGCAGGAGCTGGGCGAGGCCTACGTGCGATCGCGCGCGGCCCTCGACTCCGGGGATCTTGAGGTGAGCATCCCGCCCGGCATCACCGACTTCCTGGGCGGTTTCCGCCACTGGGACCGCGTGCTCGTGACGAACGCGCCTCGCGAGGGCACAGAACGGCTCGTGCACGCGCTCGGCCTCGCACCGCACCTCGAGCGCGTCATCGGAGACGCACGCAAACCCGACGGGCTGCGGGCTCTGACCGCGGAGGGCGCTGAGCTCGACACGGCGCGCTGGCCGCGCGTCCTCTCGGTCGGTGACATCTGGCGCAACGACCTCGAGCCCATCGCGGACCGTGGCGCTACGGCGCTCATCGAGCGCCATGGTCAACCGGATGCCCGGCCGACGTTTCGCTCGGCGCTCATCGAGACCCTCTACGGGGATCTTGCTCATTGGCGCACTGCATCGCCGACCACCGCGTGAACAGCACGTAAATTCCCGCGCCGCAACGCGACAGCACTAGGTCGGGGCGCCGTCGGCGGAATACGGTCTAAGGGTGGTCGCCCTCATGCGGGGGCCGCCGCGCACTGCATACACATACCTATGAGGAGTCCATTGTGAAGACCATGAACCGCCGCTGGGGCGCGATCGCCGCCGCCTCGGCCCTCGCACTCGGCCTCGCCGCCTGCGCGCCCACGGCGGAGGAGCCGACTGATGACGGCGCCGCGACCGAGTGGCCCGAAGAGATCGTCCTCGGACTCGTCCCCTCGCAGGAGGTCGACCAGCTCGTGCTCGATGCCGAGGTTCTCGGTGACCTTCTGAGCGAGGAGCTCGGCATCACCGTGCGCGCCGAGGTCACCGACAGCTATAACGCCCTCGTGGTGGCGATGCAGTCGGGCCAGGCCGCGATCGGCATGTTCGGGCCCATCGCGCTCGTCCAGGCTGCCGACCAGGCCGGTGCTGAGCCGATTCTGCAGTCGGTGCGCTTCGGCTCGAGCACCTACGTCACGCAGTGGTTCACCAACGACCCCGACCGCTTCTGCGAGACGGAGGTCGTGGTCGACGAGGACGGCTTCGCGTTCTGCAACGGCGTGCTCGACGCCGAGAGCGGCCCCGTGGGCGAGAGCGCCCTCGCACTCATCGAGCAGGACGAGGCCATCTCGTTCGTCGACGAGGGTTCGGCCTCGGGCTACTACTACCCGGCCACCCAGCTCGAGGAGGCCGGTCTCGACCCCTTCGCTCTGAGCGGCTCGTTCTTCGCCGGTGGTCACCCGAACTCGGTGCTCTCCGTCGCCCGCGGCGACGCGACCGTCGGCGTGAGCTTCAATGACGCCCGCGGCAACGTGGTCGAGGAGCTGCCCACCGTCGGTGAGGACGTCGTCGTGTTCGCCTGGTCGACGGCGATCCCGAACGACGGCGTCGCCGTCGCGGGTGACCTTCCGCAGGACCTGAAGGACGCCATCACGGAGGCGTTCCTCGCGATCGCAGACAGCGAGGAGGGCCTCGCCGCCCTCGACGCGGTCTACAGCATCGAGGGTCTCGTGCCCGCCGACCTCGACGCCCTCGACGCAGCGCGTCAGGTCGAGGCCAACTTCGGCGAGTAGTACCGTCGAGGGGGTCGGGGCTGTGCCTCGGCCCCCTCGTGCATCAGCTTGAGCCTCACCAGCTCCGACGAAAGCAGTCCCGTGATCTCCTTCCGTGACGTCACCGTCACCTATCCGACCGGCACCGTGGGCCTCGACGGCGTGACTCTCGACATCGCGCCCGGAGAGTTCGTCGTCGTCGTCGGTCTCTCCGGCGCCGGGAAGTCGACCCTCGTGCGGTCGATCAACGGCCTCGTACCGGTGACGGGCGGCGAGCTCCTCGTCGACAACGTCCACGTGGACGGTGCGAAGCCCGCGCAGCTGCGGCGACTGCGATCGCGCATCGGGATGATCTTCCAGTCGTTCAACCTGGTCGGGCGCATCTCGGTGCTGCAGAACGTGCTCGTGGGTCGCCTGCACGCCACGCCCCTCCTGCTCTCCCTCTTCGGGTTCTTCCGGCAGGCCGACAAGGAGAAGGCGTTCGAGGCCCTCGAACGCGTCGGCATCGTCGAGAAGGCCTACGTGCGCGCGTCCCAGCTCTCCGGCGGCCAGCAGCAGCGGGTTGCCATCGCCCGCGTTCTCGCTCAGGACCCGACGGTGATCCTCGCCGACGAGCCCGTCGCCTCCCTCGATCCGCCGACGGCGCACATGGTCATGCGCGACCTCGAGCGCATCAACGACGAGCTCGGCATCACGACGATCGTCAACCTGCACTTCCTCGATCTCGCTCGCCGCTATGCGGACCGCATCATCGGCATGCGCGAGGGTCGAGTCGTCTTCGACGGCCCTCCTGCCGAGGCGGATGACGCTGTGTTCGAGCAGATCTACGGGCGCTCGCTCACCGCGGACGACGTGCTCTCCGAGGAGGAGCAGGCGGAGGAGGACGCCCTGCAGGCTCAGGCCGCAGCGGACCTCGACGTCGAGGAGTCACGCAAGGCGACGCCCGCGTGACGACCACGACGGCTCACCGCACGGCGACCGTTCGCCCGCCCCGACCACGACCCCGGCTCGGCACCTACATCGGCCTCGCAGCCGTTGTCGCGATCACAGTGTGGGCGGGCATCGGCATCGAGTTCGACCTGCGGCCGCTCTGGACCGACATCGGTCGCGGTTGGTTCATCATCCAGGAGTTCCTCGCGCCCAATTGGGCGTACATCGGCCGCACGGTCGGCCCGTTCATCGAGACCCTCTCGATCGCGGTGATTGCGACGCTCGTCGGGTGCGCCGTCGGCCTGGGGATGTCCCTGCTCGCGTCGCGCGTGACGACGGCGAACCCTGTCCTCTACCGCGCCGCGAAGCTCTTCCTCTCCGTCGTGCGCTCGCTGCCCGATGTCGGCTACGGCCTGCTCTTCTTCGCCCTCGTGGGCGCGGGCTCGCTCGCCGGCATCCTCGCGCTCATCATGTTCAACATCGGCATCATCGCGAAGCTGACCTCCGAGACGATCGACGCCGTCGACCGCGGGCCGCTGGAAGCCGCCGATGCGACGGGGGCATCGGCGTTGCAGCGTGCGCGGTTCGCCGTGGTGCCGATGATCCTGCCCAACTACCTCTCGTACTGCCTCTACGTGTTCGAACTCAACATCCGCGCCTCCGTCGTCATCGGCATCGTCGGCGGTGGTGGTATCGGCTCGTCGATCAGCGTGGAGTTCGCGCGGTTCAACTACTCGAACGTCTCCGCGATCGTCGTGCTGCTCATCGTCGTGGTCTTCGCCATCGACCTGCTTTCCCAATCGCTCCGACGGAGGCTCACATGAGCGCCCCGACCACGCCATCGGATCGGCCCCGCCGCGGCGCCCCGCCGCGCCCCAGCGCGCCCAGCCGCTTGCGCTACACGCTCACCCAGCTCGGCGTGCTCGTGCTCGTCATCGTGTGCCTCGTCCTCGTCGATGCGAACTGGGCCAGGCTGCTCGAGGCGCCTGCGCTCTCCCTCAACTACGGCGGGCTCATGGTGCAGGGCGTCGTGCAGAACCCGTTCAGCGAGCCATACAGCCAGTACTGGAACGACGCGATCCTTCTCATGTTCGAGTCGCTGCAGATCGCCTGGATCGGCACTGTCATCGGCGCGATCTTCTCGTTCCCCATCGGATTCCTCGCCGCCTCGAACGTCTCGCCCCGCGGAGTCGTCATCGTCACGCGGCAGATCCTCAACATCATCCGCGCGGTACCGGAGCTCGTCTTCGCGATCGCGATCATGCTGCCAATCTTCGGTCTCGGTCCGCTCGCCGGCGCCCTCGCCATCGGCGTCGGGTCTATCGGCACGCTCGGCAAGCTCACGAGCGAGGCGATCGAGGCCGTGCCGACGGGGCCGGGGGAGGCGACGATGTCGGCGGGGGCCAGCACCCTGCAGACTCTGCGCTGGGCTGTGACTCCGCAGATTCTGCCCGAAGTCATCGCGTTCTGGCTGTACCGGTTCGAGATCAACATCCGCGCGAGCGCCATCCTCGGCATCCTCGGGGCCGGGGGAGTGGGATCCCTCCTCGCGCAGGTCTTCGAGCGCCGCGACTGGGAGCGCATCGGCATCACCCTCACCGTCATCATCGTCGTGACCGTCATCGTCGACCAGATCTCGGGCGCGGTGCGGCACCGCGTGATCTCGGGAGTGCCCATCGCGAGCGCGAAGGCGCTCGTCTAGGAGACTGCTGAACAAGGGGTCTTGACCGTGGTCGGCTGGGCCGTGTCGGTTCTCTGGGCGGGCGTCGGTGGCTCGGTTCTTGGTCTGCCGTGCCAATAGTTGTCTGCCCGGAAGGCGGCGTTGCGGCACTGTTGGCGGGGGTTCCGCCGAGCTGCGACCGTGATTGGGCGCACTGGCTGGCTCTATCCGAGCGCCCAGTTCCCGTTGTGGAAGGTGAGGCCGAGGTTGAGAAGTCGTTTGAGGTTGATTCCGGCGGCGCGGGTGACCCACCAGGCGTTGTTCTTCGCGACGCCACGGAACGGCACGCGTCTGGCGTCGCGGGTGAGCCACGCGATTGAGCGTTCGACCATTGGCCGGTGTTGCCGGTAATCGGCTTGGAAGCCAGGATCCGCGGCTCGGGCCCGGTGTTCGCGTTTGATCCGGTCATGCGCAGTCACGGTCATCTTCCGTCCTCCGCCGCCGTGGTGCATCGAAGCTTCAACGGACAGGAGGAGCAGACGCTGCCGAAGGTCACTGTTCCCTTGGCGGCGATCGGTCGGGTGACTCCGGCCGGGCAGGTCATCGTTCCCGCGGTGTCATCGACGGTGAAGTCATCGATGGTGAACCCGTCAGGAACCGCCCGGGCCAGCGGCATCGGCTTGATAATCGCGGTGTGACCGGCGGTTCCGATCTGGTCGAGCAGCTCACCGCTGCCGTAGGCCGAATCGGCCAGCACGTCGACCGGTTCCTCGCCGATGCTGGTATCGGCGGTGAGCAGCTCCGCCCCGCGGGCCGCGTCGCTGTTCGCCGCCCCGGACGCCTTCGTGAGGGCGGCAGCGGTGACCAGACCGGTGTCCGGCTCGATCACAACGTGGGCTTTGAAGCCGTCCTGCTTCTTCTCCCGCGACTTGTGCGCATGCCGGGTGTCCGGATCAACGGTTGAGATCATCCGCTCCGGGGCGACCTTCCGGGCGATCCGCCACCGCCCATCGGTGCCATCGGAATCCTCCGCCGGCTCAACGTCCTGCCCTGCGACCAGTGCCAGCAACGCCACCGTTTCCTGCTGCTTCTCGCTCAGTTCGACACCGTCGAGCTCCGCCAGCAGCGTCAACGCGTCGTTCACCAACGCTGAGACGAGCAGATCGCGGGCGGCCGGGTCATCCCAGGCAATGTCCGGCTTCCCAGGCGTGGAGTAGTCATGCCCGGGCAGGCCCGCGATGAGCTCCGCCGTTGCGGGGACCTCCCGCCCGACTCGGCGGATCTGCGCGATCAGCTGGGTCACCGTGTCCTGCCGGGCAACCGCATCGTCGAGGATCGTGGAATCGATCGCCCGTCGCCGTCGACCGGTCAACGCCCCCGACTGAGCGATGACCTCGGCCACGGCATCGAAGATGCGATGCGGCCGCTCACTGCCAGCCAGACGGCGCCGCCAATACGTCAACACCGACGGGTGGAACGCTGTCTGGGCCACCGCGAACCCACAGGCCGCTTTCCAGCGCAGATCAAACGTGACCGCCTCCGCAGTCTCCCGATCGGAGAGGTTATGAATCGTCTGCAACACCAACACCGACGCGATCACATCCGCCGGGATCGAGGGACGACCCCGCCCGGACGGGAACAGATCCGCGAACGCGTCATCCGGGAACAGTTGCCTCCGGTGAGCGGCCAGGAACGCGAACACCGACCCCCGCGGGAGCAAATGACCCGCCCAGGACTGAACATCCAACAGTTGACGCTGACCATCGTCACTACCCTGCATGAACCAAGTCTTAACCCGCAGCCCGGACCAGTCCGCAGGCGCGCCTTAAACCCCCGAATTGTTCAGCGGTCTCCTAGGGTCACCCGAGCGGGCCGCGGCCCTGTGTGACGTTCTGTTGCACTCCGTGTCGGACTGTGTCGTCGCCGTTTGGGGCGGGGCGCGAGCACCTCGTACGGTTGCGACGTGTCACTCAGCCAGCGCACGACCACGCTCGAGAGCCCGGCGCTGCCGGTCTCCTTGCGCGGTGTCGGACGCAGCTTCGGCTCGGGGCGCAAGGAGCTCCCGACGACGGTACTGCGCGATGTCGACCTCGAAATCACCGCCGGGGAGATCGTGGCGCTCATCGGCCCCTCGGGGTGCGGCAAGTCGACTCTGCTTCGCCAGATCAGCGGGCTCGACACACCGACGGCCGGCTCGATCACCATCGACGACCGCCAGATCGCGCCTGCCGATCAGCGCTGCGCCGTGGCGTTCCAGGAGCCCCGGCTCCTGCCGTGGCGCACGGCAGCGCGAAACGTGCAGCTCGGTCTGGCACGCGGCCTCGACCGCGCGCGCGGTGCGGAGCGCGTCGAGGAACTGCTCGAGCTCGTCCACCTTTCACACGCGCGGGACCAGCGCCCCCGAGAGATCTCGGGTGGCATGGCTCAGCGCGTGTCGCTCGCTCGAGCCCTCGCTCGTGGCCCGGGCGTGCTGTTGCTCGACGAGCCCTTCGGCGCCCTCGACGCGCTCACGCGCCTCTCCATGCAGGATCTCCTTGTCGACATCCACGCCGCCGAGCCGACAACCATCGTCTTCGTGACCCATGACGTCGATGAGGCGCTTATTCTTGCCGACCGCGTGGTCCTCCTCGGCTCGGAGCCGGATCTGCCCGGCGCGACGATCCGTCGCGTCATCACTGTTCCCGGTCGCAGGCCGCGCGACCGCGCGGACTCCGAGCTCGGTGAGTTGCGAGCCGAGCTGCTCGACGGGCTCGGCGTTCCCAGCCATCACTCGAACAACTAGGACGTCGCCGTTCTCCCCAGCCGCACCATCCCATCCACCCGCACGACCCATCTCGAAAGGCCATCATGACATCCCGCCGCTCACTGACCGTGCTCACCGCGACACTCGCCGCGACAGCGATGGCCATGACCGGCTGTGTCGCCGGCGAAGGCTCGAACCTCACGGACGACGACGCGACTACCGCCTCGGGCGCGTGGTCCGCCGACACGCTGTCCCTCGACTTCGCGACCTACAACCCGCTCAGCCTCATCATTCGCGAGCAAGGCTGGATCGAAAAGGCGGTTGGAGACGACGTCGACGTCACGTGGACGCAGTCGCTCGGCTCCAACAAGGCGAACGAAGGCCTGCTCGCAGGCGCGCTCGACGTCGGGTCCACCGCGGGCTCGGCGGCCCTGCTCGCTCGCGCCAACGGTTCGCCCATCAAGACCATCGACATCTACACGCAGCCCGAGTGGAGCGCCCTCGTCGTGGGCGCGGACTCCGGCATCGAGTCTGTCGAGGACTTGCGGGGCGCGACGGTGGCGGTCACGATCGGCACCGACCCCTACTTCTTCCTCCTCCAGGCGCTCGACGAGGCGGGAGTCGACCCGAGCGAGGTGGAAATCCAGAACCTCCAGCACGCTGACGGTGGCGCTGCACTCGTCAACGGCAGCGTCGACGCGTGGTCGGGTCTCGACCCGATGATGGCGACGACGGAGGCCGACAACGACACTCGCCTCGTGTACCGCAACGTGGACTTCAATACCTACGGCTTCCTCAACGCGACCGAGGAGTTCCTCGAGCAGAGCCCCGACCTAGCCCAGCTGGTCGTTGACGCCTATGAGCGTGCTCGCCAGTGGGCGCTCGACAACCCTGATGAGACGGCAGCGCTCCTCGCCGAGGTCTCGGGCATCGAGCTCGCCATCGCCGAGGTCGTGCTGCTCGAGCGTACGACGATCGATCTCGACCCGGCGCCCGGGGACGCGCAGCGCACGGTCCTCGAGGCGGTCGGCCCTATCCAGGTCGCCAACGGCGATATCGCCAACCAGGACCTCGTGGACGAGGCGCTCGCGTCACTCTTCGAGCCCCGCTTTGCCGACAGCGCCGACCCGAGTCGCGTCGGCCAGTAGCGGCGATGTCCGCCTCGATCGTCCCGAGCGAGCGCGCCGCTGACCGCGGCGCGCTCGCCGCGCCTCTTGACGACGGACCCCGCCAGCGCGAGGCGAGGGCGGGCCGACGCCGTTCCGTCACGCGCATCGCCCTGGGTGGTGCCCTACCGATCCTGCTCATCGCCCTCTGGTACGCCGCTACCGCCTTCGGCTGGGTGCCGGCGCACAAACTCCCCAGTCCCGACGCGGTCATCCTGGCGGGGATCGACCTGTGGGAGCGCGGGCTTCTGGGGATGCACATCGCAATCTCTGTCCAGCGAGTCCTCCTCGGCTTTGCGATCGGCGCCGCCGCGGGGCTCGTTATCGGGGCGATCGTCGGCCTCTCCCGATTTGCCGATGGCGTGCTCGCGCCGACGGTGGGAGCGGTCAGAGCCGTTCCCTCGCTTGCGTGGGTCCCGCTCCTCATCCTGTACCTGGGGTTCGGGGAGGACTCGAAGGTGACCCTCGTGGCCATCGGCGCACTGTTCCCGGTGTACACGACGGTCGCGGGTGCCCTCCGGCACGTGGACCCGCATCTCGTCGAGATGGGGCGCGCGTACGGCTATACGCGATCGCGCTTGCTCCTGACCGTGCAGCTGCCCGCCGTGATCCCCGCGATCATCTCGGGACTGCGGCTCGCGCTTGCGCAGGCGTGGCTCTTCCTTGTCGCCGCCGAGCTCGTTGGCTCCACGATGGGGCTGGGCTTCCTGCTGATCGAGTCGCAAGGGAACTTGCGCTACGACCGGCTATTCCTCGCGATCCTCGCACTCGGTGTGATCGGCAAGACGACCGACGCGCTCATCGGCATCGGCGAGCGCGCCCTGCTCAAGCGGTGGGGGTAGCCGCGCTAGACTGACACCGTTCGACGTCCTTTAAGAACCGTCCCGTGAGGCGGGGAAGGAGGTCACGGTGGTCGCACGTCCCGTGCTGCACGGCCCTGACATCACGCGCGCTCTGCGCCGCATCGCCCACGAAGTGCTCGAGTCCCGGCGCGGCGAGGGCCGTCTCGTCTTCCTCGGCATCCCGACACGAGGTGTCGCACTCGCGGCCCGCCTGCAGAGCATCGTCGACGAGATCGAGCCGGGCACGTCGAGCCAAGGCGCTCTCGACATCACCCTCTATCGCGATGACCTTGCTCGAACGCCCACGCGCACCCCGGCTCCGACGCGCATCCCTGCCGAGGGCATCGATGACGCGATCGTCGTGCTCGTCGACGACGTGCTCTACTCGGGCCGCACCATTCGTGCCGCGCTCGACGCTCTCGCCGACCACGGGCGGCCGCGCGCCGTGCGCCTCGCCGTGCTGGTCGACCGCGGGCACCGCGAGCTGCCGATCCGCGCCGACTTCGTCGGCAAGAACCTGCCGTCCTCGACGAGCGAGCGCGTCTCCGTGCGGCTCGACGAGTTCGACGGCGTCGACGAGGTCGTGATCGAGCCGTGAAGCACCTGCTCAGCACCCGCGACCTCGACCGCGAGACGGCGGTGCGCATCCTCGATATCGCGGAGGAGATGTCGCGCACCGCGGATCGCGCCGTGCGCAAGCTGCCGACCCTGCGCGGCAAGACGGTCGTCAACCTCTTCTTCGAGGACTCGACCCGCACGCGCCTCTCCTTCGAGTCCGCCGCCAAGCGGCTGAGCGCCGATGTGATCACCTTCAGCGCCAAGGGGTCGAGCGTGTCGAAGGGCGAGAGTCTCAAGGACACCGCGCAGACGCTCGAGGCCATGGGAGCCGACGCGATCGTCGTGCGCCACGGGGTCTCCGGCGCCGCCGAGCTTCTCGCGCACGCCGGCTGGATCGACGCGACGATCGTCAACGCAGGTGACGGCACCCACGAGCATCCCACCCAGGCACTCCTGGATGCCTACACGATCCGCGCGCGGCGCTTCGGCGACGACGCCCGCGGGCGAGACCTCGCCGGGCTGCGCATCGTCATCGTGGGCGACATCCTTCATTCGCGCGTCGCGCGCTCCAATGTCTGGCTGCTGACGACGCTCGGCGCGCACGTGCACCTCGTCGCGCCGCGCACGCTGCTGCCGAGCGGCATCGCGACCTGGCCCGTGACCGTGCACGAGAGCCTCGACGACGCGCTCAGCACCACTCCAGACGCCGTCATGATGCTGCGCATCCAGAGCGAGCGCATGCACGACGCCTACTTCCCCTCCGAGCGCGAGTACGCGCGCGAGTGGGGTCTCACCGCCGAGCGGGCGACCAGGCTCGGCCCCGATACGATGGTCATGCACCCGGGGCCGATGAACCGGGGGCTCGAGATCTCGTCAGTCGCCGCTGACTCGCCCGCGTCGACCGTGCTCGACCAGGTGTCGAACGGGGTCTTCGTCCGCATGGCCGTGCTGTACCTGCTCGTGGCCGGAGAATCGCAGGAGGAATCGTGACCAGCATTCTCGTGCGCGCCGCCGCCATGCTCGGTGGCGGTCGGGAAGATCTGCGCATCCGCGACGGAGAGATCGCCTCGCGGGGCTCCTTGACCCCGGAGCGCGGCGAGACCGTGATCGACGCCGACGGACTCGTGGCGCTGCCCGGTCTCGTCGACCTGCACACCCACCTGCGCGAGCCCGGTTTCGAGGCGAGCGAGACGGTGCTGACCGGAACGCGCGCGGCGGCGGCCGGCGGTTTCACGGCCGTCCACGCGATGGCGAACACCTCGCCCGTGGCCGACACCGCGGGAGTCGTCGAGCAGGTCGCGCGGCTCGGCGACGAGCACGGCTACGCGACCGTCCGCCCCATCGGGGCCGTGACGGTCGGACTCGCGGGGGAGCGGCTCGCCGAGATCGGAGCCATGGCCCGGTCGCGCGCGGCCGTGCGGGTGTTCAGCGACGACGGCCTGTGCGTCGCCGACCCCCTGCTCATGCGCAGGGCGCTCGAGTACGTCGCGACCTTCGGAGGCGTCATCGCCCAGCATGCGCAGGAGCCGCGTCTGACGGAGGGTGCGCAGATGAACGAGGGGGCTCTCTCCGGGGAGCTCGGCCTCGCCGGCTGGCCGGCAGTCGCCGAAGAGGCCATCATCGCGAGGGATGTCCTGCTCGCCGAGCACGTCGGTGCCCGCCTGCACATCTGCCATGTCTCGACCGCCGGGTCCGTCGACATCGTCCGCTGGGCGAAGGCGCGAGGCATCAGCGTGACCGCCGAGGTCACCCCGCATCATCTGCTGCTCACCGAAGAGCTCGCGCGCGGCTACGACGCGCGCTTCAAGGTCAACCCGCCGCTGCGTCGCGACGAGGACGTGCACGCCCTGCGGGCCGCCCTCGCCGACGGCACGATCGATATCGTCGCGACCGATCACGCTCCGCACCCGAGCGAGGCGAAGGAGTGCGCGTGGGCCGAGGCGGCGTTCGGCATGGTCGGGCTCGAATCGGCACTGAGCGTCGTGCAGCACGCGATGATCGAGTCGGGGATGCTCGACTGGGCTGATATCGCCCGCGTGCTCTCCGAGGCTCCCGCGAGCATCGGACGGCTCGACGGCTACGACGCCCCGCTCGCGATCGGGGCTCCCGCGCACGTCACTCTCGTCGACCCGACCGCGGCCCGCACCTGGTCGACCAGCGACCTGCGGGGGCGCAGCAGCAACACGCCCTTCGCGGGGCGCGTGCTGCCGGGCCGGGTCATGGCGACCATCCACGCTGGTGCGCTCACGGTGTCCGACGGCGAGGTCGTCGATGCTGCCGAGCTCGGCACGAAGGAGGGTGACTGACATGGAGAGGCTTCTCCCCGCCATGATCGTCGCCGCGGTGCTCGTGCTGCTGCTCGCGCTCATGCTCCTGGGCTGGCGTCGCCGCGTGCGCTCGCAGGCAGGGATGCCCCGCCCGGATGCCCCTCCGGCCGCTCTGCACGAGGCGCTCTGGCGCGGTGACGGGCTCTACGTCGCGACGACGCGCGGCGGCGACCGTCTCGACCGCATCACCGTGCACGGCCTCGGTTTCCGCGCTCGGTGCGCCATCGCCGTGCATCCCGAGGGCATCGTCCTCTCCCTGCGCGGGAGCGACCCGGTGTTCATTCCGCGAGAGTCGGTGCGGGGTGCGGGTCGCGCGACGTGGGCGATCGACCGCGTGGTCGAGCCCGGCGGCCTCATCGTGCTGGACTGGGTGCTCGACGCCGTGCCCCTGGACAGCTATCTGCGCCTGAGTGCCGAGAACGGCGACGCCATGCTCGCCGCGACGACGACCGTACTGACCCCTGCGACCCCCGAAGGAAGCCCCACGTGACTACCACGACCGCCGTCCTCGTCCTGGAGGACGGAACCCGCTACGAGGGCCGCGCCTACGGTGCCCGAGGCCGCACGTTCGGCGAGGCGGTCTTCGCCACCGGCATGAGCGGCTACCAGGAGACCCTGACCGATCCGAGCTACGCCGGGCAGCTCGTCGTCATGACCGCGCCGCACATCGGCAACACGGGCATGAACGATGAGGACGTCGAGTCCCGCCGCATCTGGGTCGACGGCTTCGTCGTGCGCGATCCCTCGCGCGTGGTCTCCAACTATCGTGCGACCCGCAGTCTCGACGACGACCTCGTTGCGCACGGCGTCGTCGGCATCAGCGGCATCGACACCCGCGCGGTCACTCGCCGTCTGAGGGACGCCGGCGTCATGCGCGCTGGCATCTTCTCGGGCGACGACGCCGACCTCGACCCTGCGGCGCAGCTCGCCCTCGTGCAGGAGTCGGCCGGCATGCTCGGACGCAACCTGTCGAGCGAGGTGTCGGTCGCCTCGGCGACCGTCGTGCCCGCCGAGGGGGAAGCCGTCGGCCGGCTCGCCGTGCTCGATCTCGGGGTGAAGGAGTCGACGCTGCGCCACCTGGCCGCGCGCGGTTTCGAGGTGCACGTCCTGCCGCAGTCGACGACGCTCGACGAACTGCTCGCGCTCGACCCCGTGGCCGTCTTCTACTCGAACGGGCCAGGCGACCCGGCGGCGAGCGAGGCCCACGTGGAGCTGCTGCAGGGCGTCCTGCGTGCGGGCCTGCCGTTCTTCGGCATCTGCTTCGGCAACCAGCTCCTCGGTCGTGCTCTCGGCTTCGGCACCTACAAGCTCCCGTTCGGCCACCGCGGCATCAACCAGCCCGTGCTGGACCGCGAGTCCGGCCGCATCGAGATCACGGCGCACAACCACGGCTTCGCTGTCGACGCGCCGCGCGAGCGAGCGGTGGAGAGCCCCGCGGGCTTCGGGCGCGTCGAGGTCAGCCACATCGGCCTGAACGACGACGTCGTCGAGGGATTGCGGGCCCTGGACATCCCCGCCTTCTCGGTGCAGTACCACCCGGAGGCCGCTGCCGGCCCGCACGACTCCACCTACCTGTTCGACCGCTTCCGCGCGATGGTCATCGCCGCGCAGACCCCTAAGGACTCCCAGTAATGCCCAAGCGCGACGACATCAGCAGCGTTCTCGTCATCGGCTCCGGCCCCATCGTCATCGGGCAGGCGTGCGAGTTCGACTACTCCGGCACGCAGGCGTGCCGCGTGCTGCGCGAGGAGGGGATCCGCGTGATCCTCGTCAACTCGAATCCGGCGACGATCATGACCGACCCCGACTTCGCCGACGCGACCTACGTCGAGCCCATCAACGCGGAGGTCATCGAGGCGATCATCGCCAAGGAGCGCCCGGATGCCGTGCTCCCGACCCTCGGCGGCCAGACGGCGCTCAACGCGGCCATCGCGCTGCACGAGCAGGGCATCCTCGAGAAGTACGACGTCGAGCTCATCGGGGCCTCCTTCGAGGCGATTCACAAGGCGGAGGACCGCCAGCTCTTCAAGGACCTCGTGCTCGCGGCGGGAGCCGATGTCGCGCGCAGCCACATCGCCCGCACGGTCGCGGAGGCCGTGGACTTCGCGGAGGATCTCGGATACCCGCTCGTCATCCGGCCCTCGTTCACGATGGGCGGTCTCGGGTCGGGCTTCGCCTACACGCGGGCGGAGCTCGAGCGCATGGTCGCCGACGGGCTGCACCAGTCGCCCACGACCGAGGTGCTGCTCGAGGAGTCGATCCTGGGCTGGAAGGAGTACGAGCTCGAGCTCATGCGCGACCACGCCGACAACACGGTCGTCGTATGCTCCATCGAGAATGTCGATCCCGTCGGCGTGCACACGGGAGACTCGATCACGGTCGCGCCCGCGCTCACTCTCACGGACCGCGAGTACCAGAACATGCGCGATGTCGGCCTGCAGATTATTCGCGACGTCGGCGTCGACACGGGCGGCTGCAATGTGCAGTTCGCCGTCGACCCCGCCACGGGGCGCCTCATCGTCATCGAGATGAACCCGCGCGTCTCGCGATCGAGCGCCCTCGCCTCCAAGGCCACGGGGTTCCCGATCGCCAAGATCGCTGCGAAGCTCGCGATCGGCTATCGCCTCGACGAGATTCCCAACGACATCACCAAGGTGACGCCGGCCAGCTTCGAGCCGACTCTCGACTACGTCGTGGTCAAGGTTCCGCGCTTCGCCTTCGAGAAGTTCCCGGGCGCCGACACCACTCTCACCACGACCATGAAGTCGGTCGGCGAGGCCATGGCGATCGGCCGCAACTACACGACCGCCCTGCAGAAGGCGCTGCGCAGCCTCGAGAAGCGGGGGAGCTCCTTCCACTGGGACGGGGAACCGGGCGATGCCGGCGAGCTGCTCGCGATCGCCGCGCGACCCACGGACGGGCGCATCGTGACGGTGCAGCAGGCGCTGCGCGCGGGCGCGAGCGTCGAGCAGGCCTTCGACTCGACAGGCATCGACCCGTGGTTCCTCGACCAGATGGTGCTCATCAACGAGATCGCCGACGAGATCGCGCAGGCCGCCGATCTCACCGACGAGCTTCTGCGCCACGCGAAGGACCACGGCTTCAGCGATGCCCAGATCGCCTCGCTGCGCGGCACGACGGAGTCGGCCGTGCGCGCTCAGCGCCACGCGACCGGGGTGCGCCCCGTCTTCAAGACGGTCGACACGTGCGGCGGCGAGTTCCCCGCCCTGACGCCGTACCACTACTCGAGCTACGACCGTGAGACCGAGGTCGTGCCGAGCGAGGCGCGCAAGGTCATCATCCTCGGCTCGGGCCCGAACCGCATCGGCCAGGGCATCGAGTTCGACTACAGCTGCGTGCACGCGAGCTTCGCCCTGCGCGACGCCGGCTTCGAGACGATCATGATCAACTGCAACCCCGAGACGGTCTCGACCGACTACGACACCTCCGATCGCCTGTACTTCGAGCCGCTCACGCTCGAAGACGTGCTGGAGATCGTCCACGCCGAGTCGCAGTCCGGCGAGCTCGTGGGCGTCATCGTGCAGCTCGGCGGGCAGACCGCACTGGGGCTCGCCCACGGACTCGCCGACGCTGGTGTGCCCATCCTCGGCACGTCTCCTGACGCGATCGATCTTGCGGAGGAGCGCGGCGCGTTCTCGCGAATCCTCGACGCGGCCGAGCTGCACGCGCCGCGCAACGGCACGGCGATCGACGCCCCGTCGGCCGTCGTCGTCGCCGAGGAGATCGGCTATCCGGTGCTCGTGCGCCCGAGCTTCGTGCTCGGCGGGCGCGGCATGGAGATCGTCTACGACAGCCCCTCGCTGCTCGACTACTTCGAGCGCGTTCAGGATCAGGCGATCATCGGTCCCGCGCAGCCGCTCCTCGTCGACCGCTTCCTCGACGACGCGGTCGAGATCGACGTGGACGCCCTCTACGACGGCGTCGAGCTGTACGTCGGCGGCATCATGGAGCACATCGAGGAGGCGGGCATCCACTCGGGCGACTCGGCGTGCACCCTGCCGCCCGTCACCCTGGGGCGCGACGTCATCGACCGCGTCGTCGAGGCGACGCGCAGGATCGCCGCCGGCATCGGCGTGCAGGGCCTCATCAACGTGCAGTTCGCCATCGGTCAGGGCGTGCTCTACGTGCTCGAGGCCAACCCTCGTGCCTCGCGCACGGTGCCCTTCGTCTCGAAGGCGCTCGACATCCCCCTCGCGAAGGCAGCGTCGTTGCTCATGGCGGGGTCGAGCATCCGGCAGCTCGTCGAGAGCAGGCTGCTACCGTCCCAGGACGGCTCGCGCGTGCCCATGGACTCACCCGTGGCCGTCAAGGAGGCAGTGCTGCCGTTCAAGCGGTTCCGCACGAGCGAGGGGCGCATCGTCGACTCCGTCCTGGGGCCCGAGATGCGCTCGACGGGCGAGGTCATGGGCATCGACCGCGACTTCCCCCGCGCCTTCGCCAAGAGCCAGGACGCCGCCTACGGCGGGCTTCCTGACACGGGCGTCGTGTTCGTCTCCGTCGCCGATCGGGACAAGCGCAGCGTCATCCTGCCCGTGCTGCGACTCACCCAGCTCGGGTTCACGATCTGGGCGACCGAGGGCACCGCGGAGGTTCTCGCGCGCTACGGCATCCCGGCCCGCGTCGTGCGCAAGTACTTCGAAGGGGCCGCGGTCGTGCCTGGCGCTGAGCGCTCCATCGTCGATCTCATCAACGACGGCGAGGTCGATATCGTCATCAACACGCCGAGCGGTCGGACGGCGCGGGCCGACGGCTTCGAGATCCGCACCGCGACGGTCGCGGCCGACAAGCCGCTCTTCACGACGATCGCCCAGGTCGGGGCCGCCGTGGCCTCGCTCGAGAGCGCGGGGGAGCCCGTGTCGGTCACGAGCCTGCAGGATTACGCGCTCGCGAGGCGGGCCCAGCGGTGACGTCGTTCGGGGAGCGGCTGCGCGTCGCGGTCGACACGCACGGGCGGCTGTGCCTGGGGCTCGACCCGCATGCCTCGCTGCTCGCCGAGTGGGGGCTGCCGGACTCTCCCGAGGGTGCGCGCGAGCTCGCCTTGAGCGCCGTCGACGCGGCCCAGGGCCGTGTGGGGGTGGTGAAGCCGCAGGTCGCCTTCTACGAGCGATTCGGAGCGGCCGGCTACGCGGTGCTCGAGGAGGTCATCGCCCATGCGCGGGCCCAAGGCCTCCTCGTCATCGCCGACGCCAAGCGCGGCGACATAGGCTCGACGATGGCCGCCTACGGCGCCGCGTGGCTCGACCCCGACTCTCCCCTCTCTGCCGACGCCATGACGGTCGTCGCCTATCAGGGACTCGATTCCGCAGCTCCGGTGATCGACCTCGCACGCACGCACGGTCGCGGTGTGTTCGTGCTGACGGCGACCTCCAACCCCGAAGCGCGTGACGTGCAGCAGTCGATCACCGGAACGGGTCGCACCGTCGCTGGCCAGCTCGCGAGGGACGTCGCGGTCAAGAATGCGGGAACCACCGGTTGGGGGATGCTCGGGGTGGTGATCGGCGCGACGGAGCCGATCACGCGCACCGGCATCGACCCGGTGCTGCTCGCCCATACTCCCGTCCTCGCTCCGGGCTTCGGCTTCCAGGGCGGACGGCTCGGATCGCTACGAGACCTGTACGGCCTCGCAGCCGACTCCGTGCTGGCGTCGGTCTCGCGCAGCGTGCTCGGCGCGGGTCGGGGCGGCGTCGCGGATGCCCTCGATGCCCACCGGCAGGAGCTCGCCGCGTGACTGACATGCCCGAGGTCGATCGCACCGCCGCCTCGCGGGCCGCGGTGCAGGCACGACGTGCCCGAGCAGCCGTCAAGGAGGCCGTGCGGTCCGGTACGAGGAGCGCGCTGGAGGTCGCCGAGGCTGCCTGGCGCGATCCCGCCTCAGCGGAGGGCGGGCTGCGGGTGCGCGACCTCCTGCAGTCGTTGCGCGGCCTCGGGCCGGCTCGAGCCGGCACCGTGCTCGAGCAGCTGGGCATCGCCGACGTCAAGCGTCTCGGCGGTCTCGGCTCGCGGCAGCGGCTGCGGCTGCGCGAGTACCTTCGTGAACGCGGTGCGGGGTCGGCTCGGGGCCGACTCGTCGTGCTCGCCGGCCCGACTGCCGTGGGCAAGGGGACCGTGTCGAGCTACATTCGGGAGCACTACCCGGAGGTGCTGCTGAGCGTCTCCGCGACGACGCGCTCCCCGCGACCGGGTGAGATCGAGGGCGTGCACTACTACTTCGTCGACGACGACGAGTTCGACGCGATGATCGAGCGCGGCGATTTCCTCGAGTGGGCGACCGTGCACAACCTGTCGCGCTACGGCACGCCCCGGCCGCCCGTGGAGGCTACGCTCGCGGCGGGCACGAGCGTCCTGCTCGAGATTGATCTGCAGGGTGCGCGGCAGGTGCGCGCGGCCATGCCGGACGCGGTGCTCGTGTTCCTCCTGCCCCCGAGCTGGGACGAGCTCGTGCGTCGGCTCGTCGGGCGCGGCACGGAGTCCGCGGCCGAGCAGGCGCAGAGACTGGCGACCGCCAAGGGAGAGCTCGAGGCGCAGGGAGAGTTCGACGTGCACATCGTCAACGACGATGTGCCGCGCGCGGCTCGCGAGGTCGTAGACTTGCTCGCAGTGCCCGGCGGCGCCCCGCGCCTCTGACACGCCGACTACGACAGACCAGGAGCACCCCATGGCCGACAAGAACTCCGGCATCATCGAGCCGCCCATCGACGACCTGCTCTCGAAGGTCGACTCGAAGTACCAGCTCGTCATCTTCGCCGCGAAGCGTGCGCGCCAGATCAACGACTACTACGCAGACCTGCACGAGGGCAGCCTGTTCGACAACGTGGGCCCCCTCGTCGACTCGACGGTGGACGACAAGCCGCTCTCCGTCGCCCTCCACGAGATCAACGAGGACAAGCTCGTCCTCACGCGCCTCACCGACTAGGTCGTCTCTCGTGTCCGAGCCGCTCGCCGCCTCGGAGCCCCGGCGCATGATCGTCGTCGGCATCACGGGCGGCATCGCCGCCTACAAGGCGGTCGGCGTCGTGCGGGGTCTCGTGCTCGCCGGGCACGACGTGCACGTCATCGCGACCGAGAGCGCTCTGCGCTTCGTCGGTCGCCCCACTCTCGAGGCGATCAGCCGCAACACCGTCCACACGGAGCTCTTCGAGGGCGTGGCGGAGGTGCGGCACGTCGCGCTCGGGCAGCGCGCCGACCTCATCGTCATCGCCCCCGCGACGGCGCACACCCTCGCCTCCCTCGCTGCCGGGCTCGCGGGCGACCTGCTGGGCACGACTCTGCTCGCGAGCGGCGCCCCCGTGCTGCTCGCACCCGCCATGCACACGGAGATGTGGGAGCATCCCGCGACGCAGGCGAACGTCGCGACCCTCCGGGAGCGCGGTCTCGTGCTCATCGGGCCCGCGACGGGGCAGCTCACCGGTGCCGACTCGGGGGCCGGTCGTATGAGCGAGCCCGAGGAGATCGTCGCGCGAGCCCTCGGCCTGCTCCGTCCGCGCGACCTCGAGGGCAGACGCGTGCTGATCTCGGCAGGCGGCACGCGCGAGCCTCTCGACCCGGTGCGGTACCTCGGCAACCGCTCGAGCGGCCGGCAGGGGGTTGCCCTCGCCGAGGCGGCGCGCTCGCGCGGAGCCGAGGTGACACTCGTGGCCGCGCATCTGGAGGTGCCGGCTCCCGCGGGGGTCGCGATCGAGCGGGTGGGCACAGCACGGGAGCTCGAGGCGTCCCTTCGTGCTCACGCGGCATCGCACGACACCATCATCATGGCGGCGGCGGTAGCCGACTTCCGGCCGCTCGCCGTGGCGGAGGAGAAGATCAAGAAGGACGCATCCGAGGGCGGACTGAGCCTCGAGCTCGAACGCACGCCCGACATCCTCGCGGGCCTCTCCGCCCATCGTGCGCCCGGGCAGCGCATCGTCGGCTTCGCCGCCGAGACCGCCGCCGATGAGGATGCCCTGCTCGCGCTCGGCGCCGCGAAGGCACGGCGCAAAGGCGTCGACCTGCTCATCGTCAACCGGGTCGGATGGGCAGAGGGCTTCGGCGCGGAGGACAACGCGGTCATCGTGCTCGATGCGGCGGGAGTCGAGCTGGCGCGCGTCGCGGGCGACAAGGTGTCGGTCGCACACCGTATCCTCGACGTGATCCCCTGACCGGAGCGGCGCACGGCCGCCACGACTCCGGTGCACCCCACACCTCGACACGACGGGACCTCTCCGGCATGAGCGCACTGCGACTATTCACGTCCGAATCGGTGACGGAAGGCCACCCGGACAAGATCTGCGACCAGGTCTCCGACGCGATCCTGGATGCCCTGCTCACGGTCGACCCCCACTCGCGGGTCGCGGTCGAGACCCTCGTCACGACCGGTCTCGTGCACGTCGCGGGCGAGGTGAGCACCTCGGGCTACGTCGACATTCCCGGCATCGTTCGCAAGACCGTGACGGGCATCGGCTACACGTCCTCCGACGTCTGGTTCGACGGGCGCTCGTGCGGGGTGTCGGTCTCGATCGGCGAGCAGTCGCCCGACATCGCGCAGGGGGTCGACTCGGCCTTCGAGACGCGCGAGGGCAGCAGCGTCGACGCGGACGATCAGCAGGGTGCGGGCGACCAGGGCATCATGTTCGGCTACGCGACGACCGAGACCCCCTCGCTCATGCCGCTGCCGATCTGGCTCGCCCACCGGCTCTCCGAGCGCCTGGCGTTCCTGCGGCGCAGCGGTGAGCTCGACTTCCTCGCGCCGGACGGCAAGACGCAGGTCACCGTCGGGTATGACGGTGTCGTGCCGCGCACCGTCGAGACGGTCGTGCTGTCGACGCAGCACTCGCCCTCCGTCACGACCGCCCACCTGCGCGCCGAGGTGGAGAAGCACGTCATCCGCCCGGTGCTCGCCGAGAACGGGTTCGGCGACGCTGCTCCGCGCATCCTCATCAACCCCACCGGCCGTTTCGAGATCGGTGGACCGCAGGGCGACGCGGGCCTCACCGGGCGCAAGATCATCGTCGACACCTACGGCGGCGCCTCTCGTCATGGCGGCGGTGCGTTCAGCGGCAAGGATCCCTCGAAGGTCGATCGATCCGCCGCCTACGCGATGCGATGGGTCGCGAAGAACGCTGTCGCCGCGGGGCTCGCCGAGCGGCTCGAGGTGCAGGTCGCCTACGCGATCGGCACTGCCTCTCCCGTCGGCCTCTATGTCGAGACCTTCGGCACGGGCGTCGTCGACGACGAGCGCATCATCGGTGCTATCCGTGAGGTCTTCGATCTGCGACCCGGAGCGATCATCCGCGACCTGGACCTCCTGCGCCCGATCTACGGGCAGACGGCGGCGTACGGGCATTTCGGTCGCGAACTGCCCGACTTCACGTGGGAGCGTCGCGATCGCGCCGACGCTTTGCGGGCTGCCGCCGGTCTCTGATGGCGGTGCGCTAGTGGTCGGTCAGTAGTGGAGGGGCGCTAGTGGAGGGCGCGCCGACCTTCGCCCGTGTCGTGCTCGACTCGCCGCTGCCGCAGCTCGACCGGCTGTTCGACTACCGCATTCCCGAATCCTTGCGCGCGATCGCGCACCCGGGCGCACGCGTCATCGTTCCGCTGCGCACCGCTGGCCGTCGGGCGCGGGGGTACATCGTAGAGCTCGCCGATGCGGTGGATTTCGACGGCCCGGTGCACGATCTCGAGGATGTCGTCTCCGAGGTGCCCGTGCTGGACGCGGCCGTCTGGCGTCTTGTACGGCGGGCCGCTGACCGTGCGGCAGGCACCGCGAGCGACCTCCTGAGACTCGCCGTGCCTGCGCGCATGGTGCGGGTCGAGAAGGCGTGGCTCGCCCGCGAAGGCGCCGCACCGCCTCTGCCGTCCGAGCGAGGGCTGACCGGCTACGACACCGAGCAGAGCCGCGCGCTCCTGGACGGCGCGTCACCCGCGCACAGCCAGCACCGCGTCGCCCTGCGCGCGCGTGCCCACCCCGTCGCCCTCGGCGATGGCACGTGGGTGCCCGCCTTCGCCCAGACCCTGGCTGAACTTGCCGCGATGACGCTGGCCGGGGGACGCAGCGCGATCGTGAGCGTGCCCGACTACCGAGACGTCGCTCACGTCGAGCGGGCGGCCCGCACGCTCCTCGATGAGGGCCTCATCGCACGCGTCGACGCGGGGCAGTCCAATCCCGATCGCTATCGTGGCTTCCTCCGCACCCTCGAGCGTCGACCGGTCCTCGTCCTCGGCACCCGCACGGCCGTCACGGCACCCGCGCACGAGCTCGGGCTCGTCGCCGTCTGGGACGACGGCGACCCGCTGCACGTCGAGCAGCACGCTCCAGGAGTGCACACGCGCGATCTGGCGCTCCTGCGCCAGGAGCATGAGCAGTGCGCGCTCGTCTTCGCCGGCCACGCTCCGAGCGCCGACGTGCAGCGCCTTCTCGAGCTCGGCTGGCTGACCGCGCTCACACCGAACCCCGAGACACGACGCCGGCTCACGCCGACCGCCCATCAGGTCACCTCCGAGCCCTCGGCGGAGCGCGCACGCATTCCGTCGAGCGCCTGGCAGACTGCGTCCCGGGCTCTCGAGCGCGGCCCCGTGCTGGTGCAGGTGGCGCGTCCCGGCTACGCCCCGCGACTCGCCTGCACCGACTGCGGCGAGACCGCACGATGCGCGCGCTGCCAGGGCCCCCTCGCTCTGCATGCTCACGGCGCCACACCCTCGTGCCGATGGTGCGGTGCCCTCGCGGTCGACTGGCGCTGCGGGACGTGCGACGGCGTGCGCTGGCGCACCGTGGGGCGGGGAACGGCCAGGACTGCCGAGGAGCTGGGCCGAGCGTTCCCCGGTGCGCGCGTGATCGTCGCAGATGCCAGCAACCCCGTGCAGAGCATCCCGCGAGGCCGCACCCTCGTCGTGTCCACCCGCGGGGCCGAGCCGCTCGTCGCCGGAGGGTATGCCGCCGTTCTGCTGCTCGACGGCGAGCAGATGCTCGCGCGGGAGAGCCTGCGCGTGGTCGAGGACTGCCTGCGCTGGTGGCTCAATGCCGCTGCCCTCGCCGCCCCCGACGCCCCCGTCATGCTCGCGGGCGTCGGTGGAGCCGTCGCGACCGCGCTCTCGCTCGGCATGCCCGAGCAGATCGTCGCGGCTGAACTGGCCGACCGCCGTTCTCTGCGGTTCCCGCCCGCGGTGCGCGTCGCGGCGGTCGTGGGCGAACCAGAGGCGGTCTCGCGCGCGGTGGGAGTCGTGGGCGATCTCGCGGGAGTCGACGTGCTCGGCCCGGTCGAGCTCGACGACGACCGGGTGCGCGCGATCGTGCGGTTCGACTACGCGCAGGGCGCGCTCGTCGCCGAACGGCTCAAGGCCGAGCTCATCCGCAGCGCGACGCAGCGGCCCAGGCCGCTCCCGGGGCGTCCACCGCGCCGGCGCGCCCCCCTCCTGCGCGTGCGATTCGACGACGTCGAGCCCTTCGACGATCCGGCGGGGAACCGCGCGCGTGCGGCGGGCGCGAACGCATCGGGGAGAATCGAGGGATGACCGCACTGAGCATCGCCTTCGCGGGCAGCCCCACGGCCGCTGTGCCGACGCTCCGCGCGCTCGCAGCCGGGCCGCATGCTGTCCGTACGGTCATCACGCGCCCCGCCACCCCGCAGGGTCGCAAGCGCGTCCTCACGCCGACTCCCATCGCGGTCGAGGCGCGCCGACTGGACCTGCCGGTGCTCGAGGCCACTCGTCTGCACGATCTCGAGTCCGAGCTGCTGCGTGAGCCCGTCGACCTGGGCGTCATCGTGGCCTACGGGTCGCTCGTGCGTGAGCCCCTTCTGTCGTGGCCTCGGCTGGGGTGGATCAACCTGCACTTCTCCCTCCTCCCGCGGTGGCGCGGCGCGGCGCCCGTGCAGCACTCCCTCATCGCGGGCGACGAGGAGACCGGCGCGACAGTGTTCCAGCTCACCCCCGGACTCGACGACGGCGACTGGTACGGGCAGCTCCGCGAGTCGGTGTCGAGCGGCACGACCGCGGGGGCCCTCCTCGAGCGACTGAGCGAGACGGGGGCGCAGCTCACGACGCAGGTCGTCGACGAGCTCGCGGCTGGCCGCGCCCGCCCTCGCGCGCAGGAGGGTGAGGTGACCTTCGCGCCCAAGCTCACGCGCGACGACGGCCGGCTGGAGTGGCGCGAGGATGCCCGCACCGTTCTCGCACGCTGGAGCGGCGTGACCCCGGAGCCGGGGGCGTGGACGACGGCGGAGGGCGACCACGTCGTGAAGATCCTCGACCTCGCGCCGGTCGATGATGCCCCCCATCTGGAGAGCGGAGCCGTCCTGCGCGATGCCGGTCGCGTCATCGTCGGCACGGCAGACGCCTCGCTCGAACTGCTGAGCGTGCAGCCCGCCGGCAAGCAGGCCATGCCCGCGGCCGACTGGTCCCGGGGCTGGGGTGTGGAGCCGCCCCGCTTCCGATGAGAGCGAGTCCGCGCCGCGTCGCGTTCGACGTGCTCCACGCCGTCTCGGTGGAGGATGCGTACGCGAACCTGCTGCTGCCGACTCGGCTGCGCAGCGCCGCACTCACGGGCGCGGACGCCGGCTTCGCCACCGAGCTCTGCTATGGCACGCTCCGGCGCCGCGGTCTCTACGATGCGGTGCTCGCACGTGCTGCAGGTCGCGCGGTCGACACGATCGATGCGCCCGTCCTCGACGTGCTCCGCCTCGGTGCTCACCAGTTGCTGGGCATGGGCACGCCCCCGCACGCGGCGGTCGACGAGTCCGTGCGACTCGCACTTGCCCTGCGGCTCGGTCGCGCGAAGGGGTTCGTCAACGCCGTGCTGCGGCGCGTGTCGGAGCGTACGGAGCCGCAGTGGGTGGATCAGCTCCTCTCCGGCGTGAACGACCCGTTCGAGAGGCTCGCGATCACGCACGCGCATCCCCGCTGGGTCGTCGCGGCGCTCGCGAGCGCGCTCACGGCCCAGAATCGCGGCGAGGAGCTCGAGGCCCTCCTCGCCGCCGACAACGTCCCTGCCCGCGTATCGCTCGTCGCCCTGCCCGGGCTTGCGGACGCGGCAGTGGGCGCCGTGGATGCCGAGCTCAGCGACTACTCTCCGCTCGGGATGCGGGCGCCGGGCGGAGACCCCGGAGCAGACCCTCTGGTGCGCTCGGGCGTCGTGCGCGTGCAGGACGAGGGCTCGCAGCTCGCCGCGCTCGCGCTCAGCCGCGCTCGGCCGATCGCCCCGGGAGAGCGCTGGCTCGACGTGTGCGCGGGCCCGGGCGGCAAGGCCGCGCTCCTCGGCGCGGAGGCGGCCCGAGCGGGGGCGCACCTGCTCGCCTCGGAGATCTCACCAGCCCGCACCGACCTCGTGCGTCGCGCACTCGCACCGCTCGGCGACGCGGTCTCCGTGCGCACCGCGGACGGGCTGACGCTCGGTGCAGACCCGCTCGAGCGCTACGACCGCATCATGCTCGACGCGCCCTGCACAGGTCTCGGCGCCCTTCGTCGGCGCCCCGAGGCGCGCTGGCGCAAGAGCGAAGACGACGTGGTCGAGCTCGCTGCCCTGCAGGCGAGCCTCCTGACCGCAGCCCTGTCGGTGCTGTCGCCCGGGGGAGTTCTCGCCTACGTCACCTGCTCGCCGCACCCGAGCGAGACGAGCGCGATCGTCGACACGGTGCTCGAGAGTCATCCGGCGATCGAGCGCCTCGACACCGCGGAGGTGCTCGACCGAGTGACCAAGGCGCCCCTTGACGCGCGCGCGGGCCGCGGAGCGGTGCAGCTGTGGCCCCACCGACACGGCACCGACGCGATGTTCATCCAGGTGCTCTCCCGCCCCGGACGCGCCTGAGGCGAGGGCGCGCCGCGTCGGCGCTGGCCGGGTCGCTCGGCGACGCGGTCGCTACCCTGGCACGGTGACCGTACGCATCAATCCGAGCATCCTCTCCGCCGACTTCGTCAACCTCCAGCCGGAGGTCGAGCGTCTCGAGTCCGCCGACCTCGTGCACGTCGACGTCATGGACAACCACTTCGTGCCGAACCTCACCTTCGGCCCGCGCATGGTCGAGCGTCTGCAGGCTGTTTCACCGGTGCCCCTCGATGTTCACCTCATGATCAGCGATGCCGATCGGTGGGCACCGGGCTATGCCGAGCTCGGCGCCTTCTCGGTGACCTTCCATGCTGAGGCCGCAGCCGACGTGCGCGCCACGGCCCGAGCTCTGCGGGAGCGGGGAGCGCGAGCGGGTCTCGCCGTCAAGCCCGGCACCCCGATCGAGCCGTACCTCGAGCTCGTGCCGGAGTTCGACCAGTTTCTCGTCATGACGGTCGAGCCGGGCTTCGGCGGTCAGTCCTTCATGCCCGAGACCATGCCCAAGCTGCGAGCGCTGCGCGAGGCCGTGAGGCGACACGGCGGGGATGTCTGGCTGCAGGTGGACGGCGGCATCTCCGTCGACACGATCGGTGTCGCGGCGGAGGCGGGCGCGGATACCTTCGTCGCGGGATCCAGCGTGTTCGGCGCTGACTCGGTGGAACGGGCGATCGAGGAACTCCGCGCCGCGGCGAGCGCGCATCGTCACGACGACTGACGGCGGCGTCGGGCGGCTCTCGACTCTGGTTGGATAGACGCATGACCGACAAGACCAAGCCCGAGATCGACTTCATCGAGGGCCCCGCGCCGCAGGAGCTCGTCATCACCGACCTCGTGGTGGGCGAGGGCGCCGAGGCAGCACCGGGTTCCACGGTCGACGTCCACTACGTGGGCGTCGAGTTCGAGACCGGCGATGAGTTCGACGCGTCCTGGAACCGAGGCTCGTCCATCAACTTCCCTCTCGGCAGCCTCATCGCCGGCTGGCAGCAGGGCATTCCCGGCATGCGCGTCGGCGGTCGTCGACAGCTCGTCTGCCCGCCCCAGCTCGCCTACGGGCCGGCTGGCGGGGGCCATCGACTCTCCGGCAAGACTCTCGTCTTCGTCATCGATCTGCTCGGCGTCTCCTAGCGCACAGCGCTCTCGCACTCCCGGTAGCCTGGAGGGCGTGAAGACTTTCGAGACGCTCTTCGTCGAGCTGAGCGAGAAGGCTGCCGCGCGACCGGCCGGCTCCGGCACCGTGGCGCAGCTCGACGCCGGCATCCACGCGATCGGCAAGAAGATCGTCGAGGAGGCCGCTGAGGTCTGGATGGCCGCCGAGTACGAATCGGACTCCGCCACGGCCGAAGAGGTCTCCCAACTGCTGTACCACCTTCAGGTCCTCATGATCGCCAAGGGGCTCACCCTCGACGACGTGTATCGGCACCTGTGATCCCGCGCCCGTCACTGCGGTGTCGGCGACCATGGAAGTGAACGATCAGATGCTCAAGATCGCCGTGCCCAATAAGGGCTCGCTCGCCGAGACGGCTGGCGAGATGCTGCACGAGGCCGGGTACACCGGTCGGCGCGACCCGCGCGCGCTCACCGTCGCCGATCCCCGCAACGGCGTCGAGTTCTTCTACCTGCGCCCGCGTGACATTGCGACATACGTGGGCTCGGGTGCCCTCGACGTCGGCATCACCGGGCGCGACCTGCTGCTCGACTCGCGGTCGGCAGCGACGGAGATCTCGAGTCTGGACTTCGGTCACTCGACTTTCCGCTTCGCGGCCGAGCCTGGAGTGGTGAGCGAGCTCGCCGACCTGCAGGGACGGCGCATCGCGACGAGCTACCCGGGGCTCGTGGAGGACTTCCTCCAGCGCCAGGGCGTCACGGCGCAGCTCGTGCGCCTCGACGGCGCGGTCGAGTCTGCTGTGCGCCTCGGCGTCGCCGATGCAGTCGCCGATGTCGTCTCGACGGGCTCCACGCTGCGCGCGCAGGGTCTCGAGATCGTCGGCCCGGTCATCCTCGAGTCGACGGCCGTGCTCATCAGCGCCCAGCCGGAACGCCCGGGCATCGCGACGCTGCAACGTCGCCTGCAGGGTGTGCTCGTCGCCCGCCAGTACGTGCTCATGGACTACGACCTGCCGCGCAGCCTCCTCGAGCGGGCTCAGGCGGTCACCCCGGGCCTGGAGTCGCCGACCGTGAGCGCTCTCGCCGACCCCGACTGGGTCGCGGTGCGCGCGATGGTGCCCCGCAACGACACCAATCACGTCATGGACGAGCTCTACGAGCTCGGCGCCCGCGCCATCCTCGTGAGCCCCATCCACGCCGCCCGCATCTGATGAGTCTCGCCGTCCGCGTCATCCCGTGCCTCGACGTCGCCGCGGGGCGCGTCGTCAAGGGCGTGCGCTTTCAGGGCTTGCGCGACGCGGGCGATCCGATCGAGCTCTCGCGCAGATACTTCGAGCAGGGAGCCGACGAGATCACCTTCCTCGACGTGAAGGCGACCGTCGACAACCGCGACACGATGTACGAGGTCGTGCGCGAGACCGCCGAGCAGGTCTTCATCCCCCTCACCGTCGGGGGAGGGGTCAGGACCGTCGACGATGTCGCGCGACTTCTCGCCCACGGCGCCGACAAGATCGGTGTGAACAGCGCGGCGATCGCCCGCCCGCAGCTCATCGACGAGATCGCGCAGCGCTTCGGCGCGCAGGTCTGCGTCGTATCGCTCGATGTGACGCGAGATACCGGGCAGCCGAGCGGCTTCGTCGTCACGACGCACGGCGGGCGGGAGCGTGCGGGCCTGGACGCCCTCGCCTGGGCCCGCGAGGCGATCGAACGCGGGGCAGGGGAGCTCCTCGTCAACTCGATCGACGCGGACGGGACCAAGCAAGGCTTCGACCTCGAGCTCACGAGCGCGATCGCGGCGCTCTCCACGGTGCCCGTCATCGCCTCCGGCGGCGCCGGCGCACTCGAGCATTTCGCGCCGCCGCTGATCGCCGGTGCCGACGCCGTTCTCGCCGCGAGCGTCTTCCACAGCGGAGAGCTCACCGTGGGCGAGGTCAAGGGCGCGCTGCGCGAGGAAGGGATGATGGTGCGATGAGCGAGAGCATGCAGGGCGCTGAGCCCGTACTGGCACGCATCCGCTTCGATGCCGCCGGGCTCATCCCCGCCATCATCCAGGAGGACGACGGCGGAGACGTGCTCATGCTCGGGTGGATGGACGCCGAAGCCGTGCGACGCACCCTCACCGAGGGGCGAGTCACCTTCTGGAGTCGCTCCCGGCAGGAGTACTGGCGCAAAGGCGACACGAGCGGGCACGCCCAGTATGTACGATCGGCCGCCCTCGACTGCGACGGCGACACCCTTCTCGTGCGCGTGCACCAGGTAGGTGCCGCGTGCCACACGGGCGCCCACGCGTGCTTCGACGTCGACCCCCTCCAGCCCGTGGTCCTCGTCCAGAGCCCGGAGGGGTCGTCGTGAGCGCGCCCGGGGACACGACGCGGGAGGCCTTCGCGCGCCAGTGCGCGCAGGCGCGCGTCGTACCGGTCATCCGCACCCTCTTCGCGGACGCCCTCACCCCGGTGGGGCTCTACCGCGCACTCGGCGAGGGACGCTCGGGCAGCTTCCTGCTCGAGTCGGCTGAGCAGGGGGGCATCTGGTCGCGCTACTCGTTCGTCGGAGTCCGGTCCTTCGGGGTGCTCACCGAGCACGACGGCGCGACCGCGTGGCTCGCCGACGGGCTGGAGGAGGAGCGCGCGTTCGGAGGCTCCGCACCGGCGCGCTCTCTCGACGCCCTCGAGACGCTCTACTCGCGGTGGCGGTCCCCGCACGACCCCGCGCATCCTCCGCTCACGGGAGGGCTCGTCGGCTTCATCGGCTGGGACACCGTGCGGCAGGTGGAGAACCTGCCTGATGCGCCGCCGAGAGACTTCCCGTGCCCCGAGCTCGCCCTCGCCTTCGTCTCCGAGCTGCTTGTGATGGACCACCGTCGCGGCACGGTCTCGCTCATCGTGAGCGCCCTCAACGATGGAGAGGCCACGCAGGATGAGCTGTGGCAGGACGCTCACGTGCGCCTCGATCGTCTCGAGCGCGCGATGACCATGACGGCCTCGCCGGACGTTGCCCGCATCGATCTCGAGGTCGCGCCCGCGCCGCATCACCGATCGACGCCGGCCGAGTTCCTCGCCGCCGTCGACCGCTCGAAGGAGTTCATCCGCGATGGGGATGTGTTCCAGGTCGTCATCGGCCAGCGGTTCGACCACGAGCTCACCGCGAGCGCTCTCGACGTCTACCGCGTGCTGCGTGCCCTCAACCCCTCGCCGTACATGTACACGCTGACCCTCGAGACGGTGGAGGGCAACCCCTACGCGATCGTCGGCTCGTCGCCCGAGGCGCTCGTCAAGGTGACCGGCGAGCGCGTCTACATGCACCCGATCGCCGGGTCACGACCGCGGGGCGACACGCCCGAGCGGGACGGCGAGCTCGCGGACGAGCTGCTCGCCGATCGCAAGGAGCAGGCCGAGCACCTCATGCTCGTCGACCTCGCACGCAACGATCTGTCGAAGGTCTGTCAGGCCGGCACCGTCGAGGTGACCGAATTCATGCAGGTCGAGCGCTTCAGCCACATCATGCACCTCGTCTCGAGCGTCGAGGGCTCCCTACGCAGCGATTCCTCTCCGATCGATGTCTTTCGCGCAACCTTCCCCGCGGGGACTCTGAGCGGCGCCCCGAAGCCCCGGGCCCTCGAGATCATCGACGAGCTGGAGCCGGCGCGGCGCGGTGTGTACGGCGGCGTGGTCGGCTACATCGCCTTCTCGGGCGACACCGATCTGGCGATCGCCATCCGCACGGCCTTCCTGGCCGATGGTGTCGCGCGCGTCCAGGCCGGTGCAGGGCTCGTCGCCGACTCGCAGCCCCACGCGGAGCTGCAGGAGACGGTCGCGAAGGCGGCCGCGCCTCTGCGGGCGGTCGCGATCGCGAACGCGCTGCGTGCTGTCGAGGGCGACGCGAGGGCCTGATCATGACCACGGATGCCCGGCGCGGCTCGCGCCTACGCCTCGTCTCCCTGCTCGCGCCCCCGGTGATCGCGGTGGCACTGTTCATCGTGTGGGCGCAGCCGTGGATCGTGCTCACCCTCGACGACGGCGTGCGCATCGCCGCGGGGGGAGACCGCGCAGCGGCTGTGCTGCCCGCCATCGCAGTCGCATCCCTCGCCCTCACCTCCGCGCTCGCGCTCGCCAGTGCGCGCATCCGCCCCGTCCTGGGCGCGTTGCTCGCGCTCCTGGGTGCTCTCGTCGTCGCCGTGAGCCTCCGTGCCGCCGGTGACCCCGTCGCGGCCGCCGCCTCGAGCGTGACCCAGCTCACGGGTGTGGAGGGGGAGCGATCAGTGCGTGCGCTCGTCGACACCGCGGCGCTGACCGCAGGGCCCGTGAGCGCCATCGTGCTCGGGGCAGTCCTCGGCGTCGCCGGTCTCGCCATCGCGGTCACGTCGCGCCGATGGCCGCGTCGGGTGGAGCGGTTCGACCGGCCCGAGGGTCCGTCTCCCGAGGGTTCAGCCGCCGACGGGACGGCCACCTACAGTGCACCGTCGGCGCCGTCAGACGCCGGCGACGCGAGCGACCGGCAGAGGGATCAGAGCATCGGCGACTGGGACGCGCTGAGCGACGGCCGCGACCCGACGACACGGTAGACTGACGGGGTACCTGCACTCGACGCGATGGAGAGACATGAACGCCCAGTCTGAGCCCGGCCACGGCCACTCGCCCGCCGCCTGGACGGCCGTCACGATCATGCTCGTCGGCTTCACGATCGGCACGATCGCGTTCTTCTTCTCCGTGGCCTGGGTCGTCTGGGCGAGCGCCGGCGTCGTCCTGCTCGGCTGGATCATCGGTGGCGTCATGGCGAAGGCGG